>CACAXP010000001.1 GCA_902536485.1 uncultured Alphaproteobacteria bacterium
TTTATTTTTAATCGCAGAGAAGCTTAAAAATTTAGGTAAATATACTTTTGCAGATGTAACTTCAACAAGGTTAACCCAATCTAGAATAAGAATTTTATCTGCTAGTGGAACTTTGGTCACTGTTATTTTTTATTTAATTGCACAAATGGTAGGTGCAGGCTCCCTAATACAAATTTTATTTGGATTACCATACTACTATGCAATTTGGATAGTGGGTTTACTAATGATTATTTATGTAAGTTTTGGTGGAATGATAGCTACAACATGGGTGCAAATTATAAAAGCTATTCTTTTAATCTTTGGGGCAACGGCTCTTGCAGTAATGGTTCTAAATGACTATTCATTTAGTATAAGTAAATTACTAGACGAAGCTAGTAATGTTCATCCAGAAAAAAAATTAATTTTATATCCTGGGAAACTTATTACTGATCCAATATCTGCAATTTCGTTAGGAGTAGCTTTAATATTTGGGACTGCAGGCTTACCTCATATCCTAATGAGATTTTTCACAGTTCCAGATGCAAAAAGCTCAAGAATTTCAGCCTTCTACGCAACCACTTTTATTGGTTATTTTTATATTTTAACATTTGTAATTGGTTTTGGAGCTATCATTTTTTTAACCAATAATTATAGTTATATGGATTCCAATAACAATCTAATTGGTTCTAATAATATGGCTGCAATTCATTTATCTCATGCTCTTGGCGGTGATATTTTTTTAGGATTTATTTCGGCGGTTGCATTTGCAACTATTTTAGCTGTTGTATCTGGTCTTACTCTTGCCGGAGCATCAGCAATTGGAAGGGATCTTTATGTATTTGTAATAAAAAAAGGGAAGACTGACGAAAAGAAAGAAATTTTAGTTTCCAAAATTTCTTCTGTTTTTTTAGGAATAATTGCAATCATCTTAGGTATAATTTTTCAAGGTCAAAATGTTGCTTTCATGGTTGGTTTAGCTTTTGCAGTTGCCGCTAGTACAAATTTTCCTATTTTATTCCTTACAATTTCATGGAAAAGCCTAACTACAAATGGAGCGATGTATGGAGGATTTATTGGCCTATTTAGCGCTTTAATTTTAGTTTTCCTGGGGCCTACTGTTTGGGTTGAAACCTTAGGGTTTGAAGATGCAGTCTTTCCGTATAAGTATCCCGGGCTCTTTTCAATGTCAATTTCATTTTTATCAATAATAACAATCTCATTAATTGATAGGAAAAATAAGGATGAAAAAAAGTTTCAAGAATTAACCAAACAATCATATTTAGAAAGTAAGTAGTTGTTTTTCTTTGACATAGATAACCCTAAACCAGAGGAAATTAAAAAATGGATGAAAATCAATAATTTAAATATTGAAAAAGCTTCAGAAATTTTGGGGCTAAGTAAAAGGCAATTTTCAAGGTTTCTTTCCGGTGAAACTTATGCAAAAAGAGTTCATTCATTAGCTATGCAAATGGTATGGTTAATTAGCGAAAACAAACGAGAGTTTGATAACAAATTAGTTAAAAAAAAAGCAAAAAAAATATCAATTCCAATTAAATAAATTAATCTTTGAAAAGTAAATAGTTCATTTTTTTATTTTCAAATCTTATTTTTTTCATAACGTCCAAAATAAGACCACAGAAAAAGCTTAAAAATGATATAACAGAAAATAATCCTGCTAAAATCGCGGATGGAAGACGTTCCACTAAACCAGTTAAGTAAAATTCTTTAATTATTGGAATGCCAACAGATAAAGATGATAACATAAAAAAGATACTTAAAATTGAAAAAAACAACAAAGGTTTTTCATCCTTAATAAGTATTAGAATTAACCTAAGTATTTTAATACCGTCTTTAAAAGTACTAAGTTTACTTATCGACCCTTCAGGTCTTGGTTTATATAAGCACTCAAATTCACCAACTTTAAACCCTTGTTCAAGAGCATGAATAGTTAACTCTGCTTCAACTTCAAATTCTTTAGAATTTTGAGGAAAAGTCTTTATGAATCTTTTTGAAAAAATTCTATATCCAGAAAAAATATCAGAAATATCATTTCCAAATATAAAATTTACAAAACGTGAAAACATCTGGTTTCCAATTACATGTCCACGTCTATATGCAGATGGGTTGGAATGTACTCTTTTGGCAACTAGCATATCATATTTTTCTGTATGAAATGTATCAATTGATTGTTTTATTTTACTTGTATCATAGGTATCATCACCATCTAACATTACATAAATATTTGCATCAAGGTTATCAGAAAACATTCTTTTAACTACATTGCCCTTCCCTTTTTTTTTTTCCAAAAAAACTTTAGCACCATGTTTTTTTGCTTCTTTAATGGTATTATCAGTTGAGGAATTGTCGTAAACGATTATTTCTATATTTGAAAGACTTTTTTTTAAATCTTTAATTACTTTCCCAATTGTTGACTCTTCATTTAGACAGGGAATTTGAATTACAATTTTTTTTTTCATTAAGATATAAAAAGTAGCTTATTACTCGATTCATCATAGGAATCAAATTTGAATCCTTCTTTATTAAATGCTTTAAGCTCTTCTACATCATCTAGCTTATTCATTATAATAAATCTAGCCATAATACCTCTATATTTTTTTATCATCATACCAGGAGCTTTCAGTTTATTATCTTTAAAAACTTTAAAATCAAAATTTATAACTTTAACATTTAAACTTTTTTGATCTATTGATTCAAAATATTCTTGAGAAGCTAAATTAAATAAAAACTTGGTTTTGGTTTTTGATAAATCATTATTAAGACGAGATGTTACTTTTTTCTTCCAAAAGTCATGTAGTGAGGTTCCTAGAACTGACTCAATTTTAGTACCCATTTCTAATCTGTATGGCTGAATTAAATCTAGTGGTCTTAACAATCCATAGAGCCCTGAAAGTATTCTCAATCTATCTTGAGCAAAGGAAAGCATTTCTTTTGAAAATGATCTTATTGATAAACCATTAAAGGTGTCACCGCTAAAAAGAAAAACTGCAGGTTTGAAAACATTATCATGTAAACCGAAAACTTTGAATCTTTGTAAATTAAGTTCTGTAAGAGAATCACTTAAATTCATTAAATTTTTTAAATTATTAAATTTAAGTTTTTTTAATTTTCTAACCAAGGAATTAGTTTCATTATTAAAAAAAGGTTCACTTAATTTTAATGAATGAGTTTCTGGAAGAATATTAAGGTTTTTTGCAGGAGAAATTATTATCATAACCTGTATGATATAATAATTTTTTAAAAAAAATAAACTTTAATTATTTAATCATAGCCCATTGCCCACTTTCTTCTCTACATGCTGTACTGAAAGAATTTTTGGGAGTGCTTTTTGTAATGCTATTTTTTAGATATATGTGCTCAATGAGTCTACAGTTAGGGTTACCATAATAACCTTTTATTTTCACAACACCTTCATTTCTACTTTTTGGGTTTTTCCAATATCCAGTACTTGTAACTCCATTGTTGTCATTAATTTCAAGGATTCTTAATGTCTCTTGTTTAAAATAATAATTATCATCTTGGCCAATAAACTCTGCTAAATTCTCTCCAATTATTATTCCAATAGTTGAACCTACTGATGTTGTAAACAAATCACCATCTGAAAGATGATAACCAATATAACCGCCAGCTGCAGATGAGGATGTTCTAATAAGGTTATCTCTATTCAAGTTTGGAAGAGAGCATCCCGCTAAAAAAATACAGACGTATAATATTAAGAATTTTTTAATCATTAAGATACCTGTCAATAAGTTCATTTCTTTCAATATTTAGGGATGAGGATTTATTAAAATTAAAATTATTCCTGGATTCAATTGATTGAACTGAAAATGGTTTTTTTGCCATTTCAACATTAAAATCATTTAATATATTTAAATTTTCAATCTTTTCACCAACTGAATAGGCATTAGCATTATATTTATTTATTAGAAAATTATCTTTGTAAGCAAGGGGAGATAAATTATATATTGAGTCAGGCATTAAACCTAGAGGTTCCATGAAGCCAGAATTATATAACTGTTTGGCTACATAACCCAATGAACCAACTAGTGTGAAATACTGAAAAGTATAACTGAGACTTCTAATCTTAGAATCACTAATTCCAGCCGCACCTTCTGAACCAAAAACTTCAGAAAACGCATTAGCTTTAACTGTCGAGCTAAAAAAAATGCAAACTATTAATGTTTTAAAAAATATTCTCATTTCCATGTACTGTCATATCTATAAACGACAGAAAAAATTTATCTTTTAGAAATTAATTTTTATATGAATGTAAAGCTTCAATTATCATTAATTTCTCTTGCATTGGCATACTCGAAAATTCATGTGAATTTATTGTTTTTTTTTTGGAATTATAGTATTTTTCAATTACATTCGACTTTTTAATCATTTGATTTTCTTTATCCAAGGACTTATCAAAATACTGATGATAAACAATCCCGGAACCAACCCCAATTAAAGACAATTCAAATAAGTTGAGTGACTTTGACCAAAATGGTAAGAATAGAACTCCAAAAAAAATGAATTTCAAGCTAAGTTTTAAATTTTTCTTTAATAAACACATAGTACTAACCTCTTTAGAGTAGAATAAACTAAGAAAAATATCAAGTTTTAACAATTATAGTTAAAAGTTACTTATTTTAAATATACAATCAAATTTTCATAAATTAATTTTTTACTAAATAAGTTTAATAATCGAAATGGAACATATCCTCAATATTTATGTAATTAACTTACCACCAAATATGAGAGGATTTATTTTTGGTTTTGTACATGTAGGAATAATGTTGATAGGATATTACATTGGCTTAAGTATAAATCGTTTTGTTAAAATAGTTTCAAAAGGGTATATTGCAGGTATTTTCGGTGCTGTTTTTTCACATATTTTAGCTGATTTAATAGCTAGTTGCCTGGACCCTCATATTCGTATTATGATTTTAGGTATTGTAATTGGTGGATTACTTTCGTTAGCTTTGATTCCTTTTTTAGAAATTCAGATAAAAAATAAAATAAACATCATATTGTTACTGGTGACCACGAGGATATAAAAAAAGATTTAGATTGGCATAAAACTTGCCCATTTCTATTATGATATCTTCTAATCTTGACGGTGGTTTAGGTAACATGCTTTTTCAAATTGCAGCAGGTTATGCTCATTCACTACGAATAGACTCTAAATATTTTTTACTAGATAGTAGTAAAAATTTTAGAGAGAATTATTTTGATCAAATGAGTGATCAAATATCGAAAAAATTTGCTAAAAAAACAGTCCATTCATGGGAAAAATATAAGAATAATATTTTTTCAAAGATTCCGATTCATAAGCATGAAAATTTAGAATTGGTAAAACAGGGATGTTTTAACTACACCCCTATTCCTCGGAAAGATAATATAATTATAGAAGGTTTTTTTCAGTCAGAAAAATTTTTTAAGGATTATGAAAATGAGATTAAAGATCTTTTTACATTAGAAAAAAATTTAAAAAATAATAACAATAAATTTAATTCCTCAAAAAAAAAAGTAGGAATACATTTCAGAAGATACAAAGTAATGACTGATATCCTTCCACCTATGCCATGGGTCTACTATGAATACGCATTAAAAAAATTTGACTCAGAAAAATATGAGTTTTTTTGTTTTAGTGATGACATTGATGATGTTAAAAAAAATTTTGATGTTAAAAAGTTAAATTTTTTAGAAAACAATAATGAACTTGATGATCTATACTACTTATCGCAATGCGACTCAGTTATAATGAGTAATAGTACTTTTTCCTGGTGGGGAGCCTGGTTAGGCAAAAAAAAGGAAAAAGTCATTGTGCCACCATTCTGGTTTGGAAGAGCTGGTCCGCGGGATTTAGAAGATTTGATTCCCGATAGATGGGAGGTTTTGACTTAATTTTTTGGAATTTAGTGGAAAAGGTGTCTCGCACCACTTTTCAAGTGGTGCGAGAGTATAACCTTATTTTCTAGCAGAAATTTTGTAGATTTCACCTTCATCTACAGTTGCGTAAAGATCTCCATTAAACATTCTTAGCCCTCTGAATCTCTTTGTTAGACCAGTAGGCATTTGAATGACACTTTTAATAGCTTTACCGTCTTTAGTAATGTCGACAATGTCGATTCTCATACCAGATGGTGTACCACCGAAAGCAATACCCATGATTCCGACAGCCATACGACCTTCCCAGTAACCCCAGTTGCTACCTGTTAAGAAAGCAGCAGAACCAGTTCCTTGAGAAAGACCATTGTTGTTCCAAGCTGGAGGCATGAGGTCTTTGAAACGCTCATCACTCATTGGAGTACCTGCTTCAGCACGAGCAGCTGGTAACATACCTTCTTTTTGGTTAGGCATATATCCACAATACTTATCTGGACATGCACCACGACCTGCGACCTTTTCTTTAGGGTCCCATCCAGCGTTACCACCGTTAACTAAGGCAGTGATTTCGTCATTGTGCCATGGACCATGTTCAGCAGTAAATGCTCTACCATCTGATGGACGGAAGTCGATACCTTGAACATTTCTGTGTCCATAAGTGTACATACGCTTATCGAAACCTTTAGGCGGTTTGTTTCCAGGGTGTGCTTTTCCATCAGTATCGATTCTAAGAACATTACCTCCTAGAAGAGTTGGATGCTGAGGAATATCACCTTTGTGACGATCGCCTGTAGTTGCCCATAAGTAACCTTCAGGACCAAATCTTAGTCTGTTACCATTATGTGCACCTGGACCACCAAATGGGTGATCTGATTCGAACGGCTTATATTGAATATCAGTTACGATATCTGTTCTGTTAGAGACACTCTTCATGTCTTTACTAACTTCAAATCTCATAATGATGTTACCATTACATACATCGAAGTTGTCTTTACAACCTGAACCACGGTGTGCGGTTGAAGCTGAAGCAACATATATTCTACGATTTTTTTTGAAGTTAGGGTCAACTGCAATACCTAGCATTCCGGCTTGACCTTCACAAAAAAGATCATCACCAGCACTATTGTATCCAGAAGTACCTTTCATGCCATATAATTTATTTACGGCACCAGATTTAGTTTTTACAGAAAAACCTTTACATTTTTCAGTGAAAAACATATCGCCTTTTTTTGTAAATGCCATATCCCATGGATTTTCTAACCCGTTAAGAATAGACATTGCACTGATCTTGGGAGTTCCCATAGTATCAGCTTGACCATTAAAGGCCAGCAAAGAAGCAGCTGAAAAAATTGCCGCTGATAGTAGTTTAGATTTTTTAAACATTAAAAATATCCTCCACTTAATGTTAATATTATTTTTTACCAGCTGGATCACTTGCTAAGTAAGCAGCTAGATTGTCAATCTCTAAATCGGTTAATGGCTTAGCCATCATAATCATTAAATCTGAGTTAGGTCCAACTTTAGTCCCCGCCCTGTAAGTTTTAAGTCTTTCAGTTAAATAGGGAACTTCTTTGCCAGAAATTCTCGGATAGCTCGCTAGTCCCATTCCCCCAGGACCATGGCAATTACCACAATTCTGAGCATATCTTGCTTTACCTGCTTCTGGGTCACCACTAATAGCTTTGTTGGAAACAAAGAAGAAGGGTAAAAATAAAGCAATATAAATATGTTTCATAAAACAGCAAACCTATACTTAATCACTAACAACCAAGCTTTAAAGATTGATTTAGTATAAATCTAATAGAGTTTACCTCAAATTTCAACATATCTTTTGAAATTAAATTTAAATTTTTTTAGCTACTGCGTTTAATTTCTGTCTTTATCCTGAGTGCAACGTATATGTTACATTATAACGCTGTAAAATTATAAAATACTCACCAAATTAGCTTTGATTTATGAATTAAATACATTATCAGTTAAAATATAAATTTAAAAATTGTAAAAATAGATATGTTGTTGAGATTTATAATAATTGGAACTTTTATTTCATTGATAATTTTAATGATGTAGCATTTATTTTAAATTTTGAAATACAAAAAATTATTTAGTAGATTTATTTTAAAACCAAAAATTTAAACTGAGTTATCATTAGGTGATGATGGAAGTTCTTTTTGCCATTCAAACTCTTCTATATACTTTTCCACTTCTTGAAATATGTTTTGCATTGTATTAAAACCATCACCAATAAACCCCGCAAACTGGAAGATAGGAAGCAAAAAAATAATAATAGTATAAATAATAATTACACCAATAAGAATAAATATGAGTTTGAACATATTCCTTTCTAACCATTTAAATATTTTTAGGAAGTCTTTCATATAGTTAAACCAAATGATTGGTATTTTTTAACACATAAACTTTTTAGGCCGAAACATTTATAAACACCCCTAGTCTCTTATTTCACAGTTTTTTATATTTAACATTTGTTTATCAAATGACTGATTTACGGTTGGCTTTATATTCAAAATTTACTACTTAACTGTAGTAAACTTTTTCATTAGTTTGTAAGCACCCTATAAGTCATTGATTTTATGGTAGCGGAGGAGGGACTTGAACCCCCGACACGCGGATTATGATTCCGCTGCTCTAACCACCTGAGCTACTCCGCCACTGAATTAGGAGACTTGTTAATTACACGAATATTGCTCAAAAAACAAATAGTTTCAAGTATATAGTAAATAATTTTTTTATTTTATTGATAACATTTAAAAATTTATAAATAATCATATAACTTTAGAATGTCTTATTTATAAAATTTACATAAAATTACAGAAGTGGAGAAAAATTGAGTTTTTTAATTTCAAATTTTTTAAAAGTCAGAAAGAAAACATCTGAATTAGTTTCAAAACTTGAACCTGAGGATATGATTGTACAATCGAATGATTTTGTAAGTCCAATTAAATGGCATTTAGGTCATACAACTTGGTTTTTTGAAAACTTTATACTTCAGAAAAGTAAAGACTATAAAAAATTTGATAAGTCCTTTAATTATATTTTCAATTCATACTATAATGGTGTAGGAACATATAACCCAAAAGAAAAAAGAGGAACAATTAATAGACCACTACTGAAGCATGTTATTAAATACCGTAAACATGTTGACCAAAACATTACTGATTTACTGGATAAAAAAAACCTTACGTCGAAATTTAAATTTTTGATTGAACTTGGAATTAATCATGAACAACAACACCAAGAACTAATTCTTATGGATGTGCTTAATAATTTTTTCAATAATCCCCTTAAACCTGAATATCTTAAACCTAAAAAAAATAAAAGAAAAAATCACAAACATATCTTATGGAAAAATAAGACAAAAACTTTATTTAATTTTGGGGTTACTGATAATTCATTTCATTATGATAACGAATCACCCACAAATTCAGTCGAAATTTGTCCTTTCGAACTAAATATAGACTTCGTATCAAATAATGAATGGTTAGAGTTTATAAATAATGATGGGTATAACAGACCTGAATTGTGGTTATCTGATGGATGGGACTTCATAAAAAAATATGATGTTAAAAAACCATTATATTGGCTTGATAATAAGTTTAAGTTTTCTTTTTTTGGAGTAGAGAGAATTGATGGGTCCGAACCAGTTTCACATATAAGTTTTTATGAAGCAGATGCCTTCAGTCGGTTTAAAAAAAAACGATTACCAACTGAATTTGAAATTGAATATTTTTTAACTCAGAATAAAAAAAAAGGGAATCTATTAGAAAATGGAAATTTCAAAGAAATCTCAATTAACAAACAAAATGCCATAGAAAATTCTTATGGTAACTTATGGTGTTGGACAAGTAGTAATTACCTACCCTATTCTGGTTATAAACCTTTCAGTGAAAAATTATCTGAATACAACCAAAAATTCATGTGCAATCAATTTGTTTTAAAAGGTGGTTCATATGCAACTCCTAAAAATCATATTCGATCAACCTATAGAAACTTTTATTATCCATCTGATAGATGGCAATTTTCAGGCCTTAGATTAGCTAGTGACTTAAAATGATTGACAATTTAGATATATATAATTTTAAAGAGGATGAACAAGAGGACGATAGAGAAATAATTTCGGACTTAAAAAACTCTGAACAAAAAAAAATTAATTCCAAGCATTTTTACGATGAAAAGGGTTCCAGACTATTTGATAAGATCTCAGAACTTAAAGAGTATTATCCAACTAGAACAGAACTGGAAATTATTGAAAAGCAAAAATACTCTTTTAAAAACAACCTACCTTCAAATGCTTCGATCATCGAGTTTGGAAGTGGATCAAACAAAAAAATAAAAAAACTCCTAAATGCATTAGATAAACCTAAAGAGTATATTTCTATAGATATAAGCTATGATTTTTTAGTAGTTAACGCAAAAGAAATAGCAAAGAAATTTCCTAAGCTCAATGTTAAAGCAATTTGTGCAGATTTGTACCAATTAGGGTCTATAAGTAAAATAACCAACGGAAGTTCTCAAAAGATTGGTTTTTTTCCAGGGTCAACTATCGGTAATTTTTCTGAAAATGAGGCAAAGAATTTATTGATGGGCTTTAAAAAAATTCTTGGAAAAAATAGTTTTTTGATAATTGGTGTTGATTTAAGAAAAGATAAAAAAATTATGGAAAAAGCTTATAACGATTCCAAAGGCATTACTGCGGAATTTAATAAAAATATTTTGAACGGAATAAATAAAAAAATTGGAAGTAAATTTAATATTAAAAATTTTGAACATAAAGCATATTTTAACGAAAAAAAGAAAAGAATTGAGATGCATTTAATTAGCAGACAAAATCAGAATATACTCTTAAAAGACTATGATTTAAAAATACTTAAAGGAGAAAGCATACATACTGAAAATTCTCATAAATATTCTGCCTTAGAATTTGAAAAATTAGCATTATCATCTGGCTATAAAAAAATTGATTTTTTAACAGACCAAAAAAAATACTTTGGTATTTTTTTTTTAAAGGTACTAGATAATTGAATTTTATAAATTTTAATAATGCGGGTGCAAGTCTTTTAGAACCATCGACTAAAAAAGATATTTCTAATTATTTACAACTTGAGACAAGAATATCGGGATATTACATCGAGCAAAAAAAAAAAAAGGTTTTAGATAAGTTCTATCTTAATGCTGCAGGACTTTTAAATTGTAAACCTGAAGAAATATCTTTTTTACAAAGTACAACATACGGATGGAATTTATTTATCAATTCATTAACAATAAAAAAAAACTCTAATATAGTCATCTTTGATAACGAATACGGAAGTAATTATATTACTCTTGTAAACAATAACCTAAATGTAAGAGTTAGTAAACTAAAGGAAAATGGAGAGATTTCTTTTGAAGACTTAAAAAGAAAAGTTGATAAACATACAGTTTTAGTTGCTGTCTGCCATATCGCCTCTCAATGTGGAAATATTCTTGATGTAGAAAAACTTGGTAAGTTTATAAAAAAAATTAATACTAAGATCATTTTTTTAATTGATGCATGTCAATCGGCTGGACATTTAAAATTAAATGTAAAAAAAAACATGTGTGACGCTCTTGTGTGTTCAGGTAGAAAGTACTTACGCGGACCAAGAGGAACTGGGCTAATTTTTATAAAAGATTCTATTCAAAAAAAAATTATTCCAAAAATAATTGACACAACCAAATCAAAAATAATTGGAAGAAACCTTTCAATTATTAATAGCACAAATATATTTGAGACTTTCGAATACTCACCTTCATTAAAAATTGGACTCTCAAAAGCTATCGAAAAATATAATAAACTTGGTCATAAAGAAGTGGAATTTAAAATAAAAAATTTGAGTAAATATTTTAGAAAAAAAATATCATCAAATCCCCTTGTGACTATTTATGAAAACGAAAGCTTGATATCTGGTATTAATACTTTTTCAATAAAAGGAAAAACGTCTTTTGACGTATATTCTTTTTTACAAAAAAAAAGGATAATAACTTCTATCTCATCTTTTCAAACTTCAACTCATTACTTTAAAAAAAAAAATTTAAATGATATCGTTAGGGTTTCGTTACATTACTTTAATAAAAAAAAAGAGGTGGATTATTTGGTTTCAAGTATAAATAATTTTACAACAAAACTTAAATAATCTTCTCACCTGAATATATCCAACCACCACCAATCATCTTTTTTTTATTATTATAAAAAACACAAGCTTGCCCGGGAGCAATTCCAAATTCAGGTTTTCTTAATTCAACTGTTGCTGTTTTGCATTTATCCGAAATTTTTTTTATACATGCTGAAATTAAAGTTTTTCTTGACCTTACTTTAACATACGCCTCAAAATTGTTTTCTGGGATATTTTGAGAAAGAAAGTTAACATCTTTGATGTGAATAAAATATTTAGCTAACTTTTCTTTATGACCAACTACGATTTTATTATTTTTTTTATCAATATCGACAACATATAAAGGTTTATTTTCTGTTAACCCTTTAATATTACCAATTCCAATTCCTTTGCGTTGACCAATGGTGTAATTAGCAATTCCTCTATGTTCTCCAATAACTAAACCCTCTGTGGTTTCGATGAAACCTTTTTTAATTTTTATATGATCATTTTTTAATAAAAACTTTTTATAATCACCATTGGGAATAAAGCAAATATCTTGACTGTCCTTTTTATCTTCAACACCAAGCTTGTAAAATTTAGCAATTTCACGAATTTCTGATTTTTTAAAATTTCCTAAGGGAAATCTTAAAATCTTTAGTTGTTGCTGAGTTGTGGCAAAGAGAAAATAGCTTTGATCTTTTTTATCATCCTCCGCACAAAACAAATGAATTCCGTTTTTATCTTCTACCCTTTTGATATAATGTCCTGTTGCAAGATGTTTACAATTCAAAGACTTAGCAAAGTTGATTAAATCTATAAATTTTACTGTTTGATTACATCTAATACAAGGGATTGGAGTTTCCCCTTTTTTATAACTATTCACAAAATCATTTATTACAGAGTTTTTAAATCGCTCTTCAAGATTAATGATATAGTGTTTGATTCCAAGTTTTTTTGAAACATTTCTGGCATCAGCAATATCTAAGCCAGAACAACAGGTTTTAGTTTTGTTAGAAAGTTTGGAGCTATGAAGCTTCATTGTTACACCAATAACTTCATATCCAGCATTTTTTAATAGAGCAGCTGTTACCGATGAATCAACACCTCCAGACATGGCAACAACTATTTTTGAGCCGGGCTCTGGCAAATTATTAATCTTAATTATGTTGTCAAAATTCAATTGCATTAGTCTCTCTCATCAATCCAAGCCATTTGAATAGATTCTAAAATTTTTTCATTAGAAGAATTAGGATCATCATCGAAATCTTCAAGTGAAATAATCCATTTGTGAAGATCTGTGAATCGAAGATTTATATTATCAACATCAGGATAAGAATCTTCAAGTAAAATTGCTATTTCTCTCGAGTCGGTCCATTTCAAACCCATATCAAACACTCATATTTCTTGTACCACTTGGGACTTTTACCTTCATTCCATCTAAACCGTCATTAATGATTATTTGACATCCTAATCTTGATGTATGTGTAAGACCCCACGCTAAATCTAGCATATCTTCTTCTTCTTCTGATGGTTCAGGTAGTTTTTCAAAAAATTCTTTTTCAACGATAACATGACAGGTTGAACAAGCTAAAGAACCTTCACACGCACCTTCCAAAGAAATTCCGTTATTGTGAGCTACCTCTAGAAGGGATAACCCATTCTGTGCATCAACTGAAACTTCTTTTCCGTCAGGTTCAACAAATATGATTTTGGTCATGATTTATCCAATAAGTCAATTTCTTTGCCAACAAAGTTAGAGAAGTTGCTATCAATGATTTTTTGGGCAAAATTCTTTGTTTTATCATTGAGATCATCTATTAAATTGCTAATTTTGTCTTTATTATCACTCTTTAATTCAATTTTCATTAATTTTATAATTTTGGTTATTTCCTTAGATTCTTTTGTTGTACATAGTTTATTCATCATAGGTTTAACATTATTGATTTCATTAATTAATTTTGTAGCTTTAATTTTAGTTTCAATCAATAATCTTAAGTCAATATCTTTTTTCGCATTTTGTATACTGGATGAAACCAACTCTCTCATTTCTTGAATAGAAAGTTGTTCATTGGTTTTAATAACAAGGTTATTTTCTTTTCCTGATGACTCGTCAATCGCTGAAACAAATAAAATACCGTCAACATCTAATGAAAACCTAACTTTAATTCTTGGAATTCCAGCAGGCTTGGGCTCTAATCCTGATAACACAAACTCATCAAGTATATTATTTGCTGAAGTTACTTCTCTTTCACCTTGCAAAATTTTAATTTTTATAGAAGTCTGTCCATTCTCATTAGTTGTAAAAATCTGTTCTCTGATTGCAGGTATGGGAGAATTTCTAGGAATAATTTTTTCCATTAGTCCTCCCATAGTTTCAATACCTAGTGATAAAGGTGTGACATCTAAAAGAAGGTTTTTAGAACCATTTAATAGTTCATAACCATGCATTGCCGCTCCACAAGAAACAACTAAATCAGGATCTAACTCGGAGAAAATATTAATCTTAAATTTATTTTTTAGCTTTTCTTTAACAATTTCTAGTCTTGTAGAACCACCTACTAGAATAAAACCATCAACAGAAGAAATACTGACATCACATTCATTCAGTAGGTTTTCCACAATAGCAATTGTTTTATCTATGAGTTTTTCAATAGATTGATTTAAAAGCTGTGATTCAATATTAATTTGTTTTTCATCCTCTTCTAATTTTATTTTTTCACTAACACTTTTTTTATTTAGAAGTTTTTCTTTAATCGATTTACATTTTTTTATAGTTTTTAATTTTAGATCATTATCTACTTCATTTAAATTTACTGAAAAATATTTTTTCAAAATACTTTCTGCAAAAAGAATATCCAAGTCATCACCTCCAAGTTTTGAATTTCCTCCAGTTCCTAATACCCTAAAAATGCCTTCCTTAAGTTCCAAGATTGATACATCAAAGGTCCCCCCTCCTAAATCATAAACTAAAAAAAGACCTCTTTTTTTTTTCTCTAAACCATATGCAAACGCTGCTGCAGTTGGTTCATTAATTAATCTTCTTACATTTAAGCCAGCTAAGAAAGCAGCTCTCATAATTCCTGAACGTGCTTTTTCGTCAAAATATGCGGGAACAGTTAGAACACAATCATCAATATTTTGTTTTAAATAATCTTGAGAAAGGTTCTTTATGTATGAAAAAATTTCCTTTGAAATATCAATAGCTGTTTTTTTGTTTGAGCCTTGATCAAAAATAATTTGATCTGGGTTTTCTGTAAAGAACCTTTTTACTGAGAAAATTAATTCCGAAATAGAACTATTTTTAATTTGATTTCCAATATAAACTTTTTGATTTTTAAAAAGAACTATTGAGGGAATTAATTTTTTTTTTGAATCCTCAATATAAATTATTTTTTCATCTATTTTTACAGAGCAGACAGAATTTGTTGTTCCAAAATCAATACCTAAGCATAATATATTGTTTGACTTTTTCTTATCCGGTTCACTAATGTTTACTAAATTCATGACCTTGTTTTATTATTTTAAATTTCCATTAATCTTTTGGAGATATGATAGTTTTATACATGATTTATAAACATCTTTATATTTTTTTTCATTAAATAATTGAGAAACCGTTTTAATTTCTTTTTCAATTTTATCCATTAATTGAGATTTAATTTTATTTTTTTCACTTTCACTTTCTATCGACATTGATTTATTTTGTAATTCCATAATTTCTTCTAATACTGA
Source organism: uncultured Alphaproteobacteria bacterium (assembly GCA_902536485.1). Taxonomy (GTDB): domain Bacteria; phylum Pseudomonadota; class Alphaproteobacteria; order Methylaequorales; family Methylaequoraceae. The sequence goes on from CACAXP010000001.1 coordinate 15,735, forward strand.
AACATCCTGAAAAGACTCATTTTCAGTAATTTGGTAACCAAAATATTCTAATAAAATTTTAATTCTACTAACATCATCACGCAAAACCTTAAAAGCGTTATTAACAAAGGAAGTATGAATATTTGAGAAGTTTTTTTCTTCTTGAGAAGCATTCATGAATTTATCTGGATGAAGGAGTATCTGAAGCTCAAGATATTTCTCCTCAAGATTTTTTGCATCAATCTCAAATTTTTTGTCAATTGAAAAAATATCAAAAGGGTTTAATTCGAATGGTTTTTGTAAAACTCCACACGCGTTGCAAACAAAATCTTTATAGCCTATTCTCTTATCACAACTCCAACAATTTTTTGATGACGTCATTGTTATGACTAAACGTGAAAAGATTCACCACAACCACACCTACCCTTTTCATTAGGGTTTACAAATCTAAAACCTGACTCAAGTTCACCTTCTACATAATCCATTTGGGTACCAATAAGAAATAAAGAAGATTTAGGATCCACAAAAATTTTTATATTATCAAACTCAAAAACCTCATCATTAGTATCCACATCATCAACGTATTCAAGTGTATAAGACAAGCCAGAACATCCTTTGGTATTTATACCCAATTTGACCCCATGTGGCGTATTTGATCTTGAAGTCATCATTTTTTTTATTTGATTAACAGCGCTGTGGGTTACTGTAATCATTTTTTGTTTTTATCTTTATAGTCAGCAATTGCAGCCTTAATTGCATCTTCAGCCAGCACTGAACAGTGGATTTTTACTGGAGGTAAAGCAAGATGATTTGCAATTTCTGTATTTTTGATCTCCGATGCTTGGTCAATCTTTTTTCCTTTAACCCATTCTGTAATCAAAGAACTTGAAGCTATTGCCGATCCACATCCAAAGGTTTTAAACTTTGCATCCTCAATGACTCCTGAATCGTTTACTTTAATTTGAAGCTTCATTACATCTCCACAGGCTGGGGCTCCAACTAAACCTGTTCCAACCTCCTTTGACTCTTTATCCATAGACCCAACGTTTCTAGGGTTCTCATAATGGTCAATTAATTTTTTACTATACGCCATAATTTTTCCTTTCTAAAGTTTGTCAATGACTTGCCCATTTAATTTTACTTAAGTCAACTCCTTCTTGCGCCATTTCCCACAATGGACTAAGTGACCTAAGTCTCTTCACTTCACTCACAATCTGTTTAACCGCAGAATCTACGTCTTTTTCAGTTGTGAATCTCCCAAGACCAATTCTTAAACTTGTGTGAGCAAGTTCTTCTTCAACACCTAAAGCTTTAAGCACATAAGAAGGTTCTAAAGAAGCCGATGTACATGCAGAGCCAGAGGAAACTGCAAGATTTTTTATACCCATCATGAGTGATTCACCTTCTATGTAAGCAAAGCTTAAATTAAGGTTACCCGGAACTCTGTGAATTTCAGAACCGTTTAAGTAAATATCAGAACAGGAATTTCTAATTCCGTTAAGTAATCTGTCTTTTAAGTTTGTAATTTTTTGGTTTTCTTTTTTCATTTCTTTAGAATAGATATTACAAGCTTCGCCTAAACCTACACATAAAGCTGGTGACAAGGTTCCGGATCTCATTCCCCTTTCTTGCCCACCTCCACTCATGATAGCTGAAATTCTGACTCTTGGTTTTCTTCTAATATATAAAGCTCCTACACCTTTTGGCGCATAAATTTTATGACCTGAAATGCTCATTAAATCTAAGTTCATTTCTTCTACATCTAATTCTATTTTGCCGATAGCTTGAGCACAATCAGAATGAAAAAAAACTCCTTGGTCTCTACAAATTTTTCCAATTTCTTTCAGCGGCTGAATTACGCCAATTTCATTGTGAACTCCCATAATTGAAACCATTAAAGTTTTTTCAGTTATATGACTTTTAAGCTCATTAAGATCAATCAAACCATCAGACTTGACTGGAAGATAAGTAATTTTAAAATCTTTTTTTTCTGCTAGATATCTACAAGATTCCAAAACACATTTGTGCTCGGTAACACAAGTAATAATGTGATTCTTTTTGTCCCCATAAAACTCTGCAAGACCCTTGATTGCAAGATTATTAGATTCCGTAGCTCCAGATGTAAAAATTATTTCTTTAGGGTTAGCCCCTATTATTTTGGCTACATTTTCTCTTGCCATCTCCACAGCTTCTTCAGCGAACCATCCGTAAGAATGATTTCTAGAATGTGGGTTACCATAAATATCCGAGAAATACGGCAACATCTTATCAAGAACTCTAGGATCAACTGGAGTGGTGGCCTGATAATCGAAGTATATGTTATTAATGTTTTGCATAGTCTATATTTATTAATTAATCCTAAATATTCAATTTAAATCTCAATTCGAATCTTCATTATTATAATTATCTTACATAATCTCTTTCATTATATCCGTCATTGTTTTGTTCAAAATTTAAAATTGACTCATAGCTATTTTTCCTTACATCATCAATCGACACTGAGCTTAAGAAAAAGAAAATATGATCCGATAGTTTATTCCATAGATTATGAGTCAAACACTTAGTCTTTCTGTTATTGGGAATGCAGCCATAATCAACACCGTTACATCTCATAATTTTTAAATCTTCATCAATGGCTTTTATTACATCATAAATCTTTATAATATCAGGTTCTTTTGCGAATATGTAACCACCAGAAGGACCTCTTACACTTCTAACTATTCCACTTTTTTTTAGAGAAATAAAAATCTGCTCTAAAAAGGGTAAGGATATATTTTGTCTAGATGAGATTTCTGACAAGCTTACTGGTTTATTTCCAACCGAGTTAATTGCTATATCAACTAATGACATTACTGCAAATCTTCCTTTGGATGTTAATTTCATAGTTTAGACCTCTATTTATTTTTAGCTTTTTTAATTTTCTTATTTGTTTGTATTTTTTGATTTTCAAAAGGAAAGGTATCAATTTTTGATTCAATCAAACTAATTTTTTCGTTAAGTAAATGTATTTCATTAAACATAGCTAATATGCTTTTTTTATTCGGATCATCAATTTTACCTTCACTAACACCATAAGCTTCAAATGATTCTTTTTGTTGATGAGATTCAACTTTTCTAGCTGGTACACCTACAAATGTATGATTTTCTGGAACATTTTTTAAAACAACTGCATTTGTCCCAATTCTTGAGTTTTGACCTATCAATATTGGACCTAGTATTTGTGCACCAGAACCAATTATAACGTTATTGCCTATTGTAGGATGTCTCTTAACATTCCTTTGTGAATCTGAATTTATAGATGGAGATAATCCACCTAAAGTAGCTTGCTGATAAATAGTGACATTCTTTCCAATTATAGAAGTTTCTCCTATAACTAAGCCCGAACCATGGTCTATAAAAAAACCTTCATCAATAACAACAGCAGGATGTATTTCAATCGATGTAAAAATCCTGGAAATGTTAGCTATAAACCTTGAAAGAAGTTTCAAATGTATTTTCCAAAGAAAATGACAAACCCTGTGTAACAAGATCGCATGAAAGCCTGAGTATGTAAGTAAAATTTCTAAATAAGATCTTGCTGCGGGATCCCTTTTTTTTGCAGCATGCAAGTCAGATTTAATAAGTTTAAAAATATTTTTTGACATTTTTTAAAATTTATAATATAAAAATCAATTAATAATATATCCTACTAAATTAGTCAAGTATAAATGCCATCAATTTTATTAAATGGTCCGTCTGGTCGCCTTGAAGGACATTACACGCACAATACAAAAGCTCAATCACCTACAGCTTTAATTTTGCACGCCCACCCCGGTCATGGGGGTAACATGAATAACCCTTTATCACTTAAATTACATAAATTATTCTCTGATTTAGCATTTTCAACGCTTAGATTTAATTTTAGAGGAGTTGGAAAGTCAGATGGAGAACATGATGGAAGTGAAGGAGAGCTTGCAGATTCAGCTATTGCACTTGATTGGCTACAAAATCAAAACCAAGATTCACAAGAATACTGGATTTGTGGTATTTCTTTTGGTGCATGGGTTGGAATGCAATTACTAATGAGAAGACCTGAAATTTTAAAATTTATTTTAGTAAGTCCTCCTGTTGGGAAATATGACTTTAACTTTTTAGCCCCTTGTCCAGCATCTGGGGTTGTAATTAACGCTGATAAGGATCCTTTGGTTGATGTTAGTTTAATTAAAGATGTTGTGAAGAGATTAAATCAGCAAAAAACAATTGATGTAAAGCAAGAGGTAATTAAATCTTCAGACCATTTTTTTAACAATAATGAAAATAAAGTAATAGAAAAAGTTAAAAAATATTGTGATTCTCAAAAAAACTAGGGAATATAGATATTCCCACAAATATTTTCTTTTATACATCCCGTAGTTTTAGGAAAGGCAGAAGGAAGTTTTTTTAAAGTTCTTATTGAAATATATGCAAAAGCTGCGGATTCTACAAATGAAGAATCGTAACCTAATGAATTTGAAATAGATATCTTATCATTAATTAGCAATTTTTTTATATCAGACATTAATAAAGAATTGTTAACACCTCCTCCCGAAAAAACCCAAGAATCAATCTTAAAATTTATTGACATTTTAATCATCGAAATCAATTTTGCTGAAAAAAAAGTAAGAGTTCTTAGTATATCGTAAGTTGAATATGTTTTATAATGTCTTGAATTTATGAAATTAAAATCGTGGGTATCAAACGATGTAGGAAATTTTCTAAAAAAAATTTTATTTTTTAACCATAAATCAATTAATTCAAATTTAATTTTTCCTTTTTTTGCAAGGTTTCCATTAAAATCATAAATTTTATTGAAATTTTTATAACAAAATTCATCAATTAAAGTATTTCCAGGGCCAATATCAGAGGCAAAGAATGTTTTTTTTCCATTTAGAAATGTAAAGTTTGATATTCCTCCAATATTAATAACTAATATATTTTTTTTTTTTTTTGAAAAAATTGCTCTATGAAAGATTGGAACAAGAGGTGCTCCCTCACCACCCAATAAAATATCACTTTGACGAAAATCATTAACTACTGGCTTATTAAATTCTTTTGAAATTAATTCTGCATTACCTAATTGTAAAGATTTTCCTTTTTTAGGATCATGTAAAACAGTATTTCCATGAATTCCAATAATATCTATTTTATTTATCCTAGCCTTTGATGATAAAAAAAATAAGTTTAATTTTTTTAATACGTACTTGCTAAAATCTTTATTAAGATTTTTAAAAATTTCGTTTTCTTTATTGTTTTTTTTTAATTGTTTAAACTCCTTAATAGTATTTAAAATTTTCATTTTTAATTTATTGTCAAATTTGTAATACTTGTTTTGAATGATTTTTATTTTTTCTTTACCATCAGATTTTATTAAAGAAAAATCTAAACCATCAGTTGACGTACCACTCATTACACCTAATGCATAAAATTCTTTTCTTTTCATTTATTAGTATTATAACCTCAGTATAGAAAAATGAATGATCAATTTTTAGATTTTATAAAGAAAAGAGGGTTTATAAGCCAATGTACTGACGAGGAAAATCTAAAAAAAACTCTAAATACCAAAACATCTGGTTATATTGGTTTCGACTGTACTTCTGATAGCTTGCATGTAGGCTCTTTATTACCATTGATGATTTTAAAACACTTTCAAAGTTTTGGTCATACTCCAATAGTTTTGCTTGGTGGAGGCACCACGCTAATCGGAGATCCATCAGGTAAAGATGAAACAAGAAAGATTTTATCTGCAGACGAAATAAATTCTAATAAAAAAAAGTTAAGAAAAGTATTTGAAAAATTTTTATCATTTGACTCCTCCAAAGAAAATGCTGCATTACTTGTTGATAATTATAATTGGTTATCAAATTTAAATTTAATAAATTTTTTGAGAGATATAGGTAGTAAATTTTCAGTAAATAAAATGCTCTCTTTAGAATCAATCAAACAGAGGTTAAAAAGAGAACAGAATTTAAGCTTTCTTGAGTTTAACTATTCAATTCTTCAAGCGTTTGACTTTTTTGAATTATTCAAAAAGTACAACTGTAAAATCCAATTTGGGGGCTCTGATCAATGGGGAAATATAGTTTCAGGTATTGATTTAATAAAAAGAATAAACAATACAGAACAGGTTTTCGGCCTAACATCACCACTTATAACAACATCTGATGGAAAGAAAATGGGTAAAACAGCAGATGGTGCAATTTGGCTTTCAAAAGACAAGTATAGCATACAAAATTTTTGGCAATATTGGAGAAATACCTCAGATGATGATGTAATTAAATTTTTATATCTTTTTACCAACATAAATATTAATGAAATAAAAAAGTATGAATCTTTAGACGGCTCTAATCTAAACAAAATTAAAGTTATTCTAGCTAATGAAGTAACAAAAGTTTGTCATGGAGAAAAAGAGTCAAAAGATGCAGAACAAGAAGCAAAAAAAATTCTAGTAAATAAAAGTTTAGATTTAGAGACTGTTATAAAATGTAAAAATAAGATTACATTCAGTGAAAATAAAAAAATTAATTTTTCACTTAAGCAAGCAATGGTAGAACTTAAATTATGTAATTCGAATAGTGAGGCAAAAAAGTTAATTGATCAAGGTGCAGTAAAAATTGACGATAAGACAATAACAGATAAAGATTTTTTATTTAATTATGAGAGCTTTATTAACAAGGAACCTAAATATGTTGTTATTTATGTAGGTAAAAAAAAATATGGTGTAATTCAGTTAGTTAGCTAAAAAATTTTTAAAAAGATTAGGAACAAAAACAGATATTGGATTATAAGTCATATCAAATTCTCCATCCTTTTTTTCGATCTTAAAGCTTGCGCCAAGTAAACCATCTTCAGGAGAACCAGCTGTTATAATATCCCCAACTATTGGAAAGTTTGTAATTAGTGTATTTAGAGTATACGCCGGAATTATAGTACCTGTAGTTAAAAAAAAATCGTTATCAAACCCCACTACTGTATCAAAACTTAAACCTAACTCACTTCCTTTTATAAGGCTATCAACTAATCTTAATTTATCGTTAGAATACTCATACCTACTCGTAAAATCCTCAAAAATAATTCCGCCATCCTTAAGTTTTTGAGCTAAACCTTTAAGAGAAAATAATGTTATAAAATCAACAAAAAAGGGTGTATCAAGAAACACAAAATCTTTTCCAGCAATATTACCTGAATAGTTTCCTGAATCAGATGACTTTTCACCTTCAATTTTTAGACTTCCTTTATTTAAATCTAAACTAATGTCAAATATGTTCAATAACCCAGGAGCATAATTAGATTCTAAAAAAAATTTCTTTTTTTGATCTTCATTTAGAATTTGAATTTTGTGATAATCGTTTTCACCATTTAACTCAATATTAAGATCTGAAAACTCATAATTTTCTTTTTTAAAACTTATTAGAGGTTTTAAAAATTTATTTTTACCCAGTATTATTTTTTCAACATCAACATTAAAGTCTAAATTTTTTAGATCAGAAAAAAAAGACTCCTCTTTAAAATCAACTTTTTTGATAGAAATTTTATTTCCTGATAATTTTCCGATGAAATTTACTAGGTCTAAATCCATTTTAAAATCTTGAATAGGTGTTAAAAACTTATTTATTTTTAAAGAAAAAAGTTTTGAATTTGAAAAAACTGTATTAATTTCAACATCAACATTGCTAGATTTTAAATCAAAGAAACCGGAATAATTTTTGTTATAGGGGGTTACTAAAAGTCTCATTTTACCATCACTGAAAGTGGAATTTTCACCCAAAAATTTTGAAATGATTCTTAAATTCTCTGTATTACCAATTGCTTCAATTTTATAATCATCACCAAAACTATTAACAATAAAATCTAAATCTAAGACTCCAGAAATTTTTTCAAAACTTCCAGGTAATAATTCAAGAAGATTCTCTCCATTGTATAACAGGTTACCTGTTATCTCATCTAAGAATTGCTCTTTAACTTTTTTTTGTTCTCCGCTGAATTTTAAAGGAGAATTTTTGATTTCACCACTACCAGAATAATTTACAAAATCTCGGTTTACTTCAATCTCTAAATCTAAATTTTCAATTGAATAATCTTCATACAGATTCTCTAAGTAACCATTTAAAAGATTTGCATTTGATGAATAATTAATCTGCTCTACTTTTAGATCTACCAGTAAAGGAAATTGTAAGTTTAAGTTTAAATCTACCTCTCCAGAAATTTTCTCTAACTTAGAATAATTTTTTTTTTCTATAGTTGTTAAATTTAAATATTTAACAACGTCAGTATTTTTGGAGGTTATATCAAGTGATATATCAGCCTGCTCAGAATCAGTATTTAAATCATATAGACTTATTATACCAGATTTTAAATTAAGATTGTTGGATTGTCCTGATTTAACATCAAATACTACTTTATCTTTAAAAATCGTTGCTAATCCATTTATATTTTTTACTGAAGGCATTGATTCCATATATGTGATTTCTACATTTTTACATTCAAAATTTCCTGTTAAATTTTTTACTTTAAACTTTCCTTTTTTAAAATCAGTTTTCATTTCAATATTAACATTTTCTATTTCACCCATAGAATTTTTCACCATCCAATCATATGTTGATTTACCGATATTTTTTGGCCAAATTTTCAATAGATTAGAAACAGGAATTTGATCAATCCCTAGATAAAAAAAGGGGAACTCATCAGGTTTTTTTTTAAATCCAAATTTTACTAAGGATTGGTTTACAAGAAAATTTGATGAAATATCAATGTTATTATTATCAAATGAACCAGTTAATATATCCTCACTAAATTCTATTTTCTTTGAACCATTATATGTTAAATATTCAATATTTCCGTCTAGGTTTAAATCAAAATCTAAATTATCGATCTTTTTAAAATTTTCACCATTAATTTCAGCCTTTCCAGAAATTTTTAAATCGTCAAGAGAAACATAATTTTCAGCAAAAAAAGACTCTATAAATTTAACATCAAAGTTATTAGCTTCTATAGACGAAGAGAAATAATTATTATTAAAAATAATAAAACTTAAGTTTTGTTGTGGATTTTCATATTGACTTAGTAAACCTTTTAAATTTTTATTACTATATGTTAAATCAATTACATACTCGAATTTAAGATTGTTTTTATCAAAAATAATCAATCTGTTGTTTATTACCTCTATCTCTGAAAAAAAGGTTACAAGATCCATATTTTCAAAATTATTTATATTTTCAAATGTTTTAGAGGAATCTGTATTTAAACCTGATTTTTTTATTTCTCTAAAAGAAAGTTCTCCATCAAATAGTTTTAATGATGTATTAAAAAAATCCTTTGATAAACTTAAATCCAAACTTACCATCACCGTAGGGAAAAAAAAATTACTGATTAAAATATCTTCTATTAGAAATTCAAACTTTTTAGATATTTTATTAAAACTTAAATAAATATCGCCTATTTCTCGTACATTTTTTTTTTTTAAAATCTGACTTTCTCTATCAAATAAATTTAGAATATTTATTTTCATTGGTTTTTCTGAAAGAATTAAAGTAAATGAAAATAAAAAAGTAAAAACTAAAAGCAAAAGTGTTGAAAAAAAAAAGGAAAAATTCTTTAAAAACTTTAAATTCATAATATATTACAATAATACATTAATTATCTATTATAAATTAATAAATAAATTCTCATGAATATAAACGATAAACTAAATGATTTTAAATTTAAAATCGATGACGAAAAGTTCATTAATTCTAACGAACTAAAAGGTCAAAACCTTATTATATATTTTTATCCTAAAGATGATACCCCTGGCTGTACAGTTGAAGCAATAGATTTTTCTGAGCTGAAAAATAAATTCTCTAAGCTTAATACAAAAATTTTTGGCGTTTCAAAGGATACCATAGAAAAACATAAGAAATTTATCAATAAGCATAATTTAACAATAGATCTAATTTCAGACGATGGATCCATTTGTGAAAAATTTGGTGTATGGATAGAAAAATCCATGTATGGAAAAAAATATATGGGTATTGAACGTGCAACTTTTTTATTTGACGACAACTTAAAGCTTATTAAAATGTGGAGAAATGTTAAAGTAAAAGGACATGTTGAAGAAGTTTTGAGTTTTATTAAAAATTTAGACTAACCCAATGCTATCAATTGACTTTCTAAAAGTTTGTCTAAATTACCGTTCAAAACAGCACTTACATCCGATACTTCTGTCTTTGTTCTGTGGTCCTTAACCATGGTGTAAGGTTGCATAACGTAAGACCTGATTTGATTGCCCCAACTAATTTCGTTTTTTTGTGATCTTGCTTTTTTATTTTCTTCCTCCTCCTTAGCTAATTCTAATTCATATAATTTTGACTTAAGCATTTCCATGGCTGTAGATTTATTTCTATGTTGAGATCTGTCATTTTGACATTGAACTACAATTTTAGTTGGAATATGTGTAATTCTTATTGCGCTGTCAGTTGTATTAACGTGTTGTCCTCCTGCCCCTGAAGCTCTGAAAGTATCGATTTTAAGATCTTTGTCTTCAATTTTAATATTTACACTATTATCAACTTCAGGATAACAAAAAACTGAAGCGAAACTTGTGTGTCTTCTAGATTGAGAATCAAAAGGAGAGATTCTCACCAACCTATGAATTCCATTTTCAAGCTTTAGCCACCCATATGCTTTTTCACCATCGATTTTTAATGTTACAGATTTAAGACCTGCCTCATCACCAACATTTTGATCTATAATTTGTAATTTAAAGCTTTTTGACTCAGCCCACCTAGAATACATCCTCAATAACATCTCTACCCAGTCTTGAGCTTCAACACCTCCTGCTCCTGAATGAATCTCTAGTAATACATTTTTAGAATCAGCTTTACCAGACATTAGAGTTTCAATATGAAGAGTATTTGCATTTCTCTCGATTACTTTTAGTTCAGTTTCTAACTCTAAATACATATCAGCATTAGTATTTTCATCTGTAATTTTTAAAAGTTCAATTGTATCCACATAAGAACTTTCAATCTCGTCAATGGATTTTAAAAAGTTGGATAGGTAATTAAGATTCTTTAGATCTTTATTTGTTTGTTCGAAATCATCCCAGTTATTTTGGTTTTCAAGGTTTTTCTTTAAAATAAGAATGTTTTCACTAATTCTCTTTTTTTCAAACAAACCCCCTTAGGTTTTTTAGTAAAACCTTGATATTATTCGATAACTCCAACACCTCATATTTCATTAATAAAATCCCTTAAATTGAAAATCATCACTAGAGTCTTTTTTGATATCGTATTTGTTCTCAAAATTAAAGTTATTTTTAAAAGATTCAGTTATAAAATTCTGATTACTTGGTTTTCCAGTAGCTATATCAATATTGATAAATTTAATTGATTTTGGAATATTAAATGGTTTGGGTGAATAACTCTTGTAAACATTTTTAAAAAAATCATGAAATATAGGTGCTGCTACTTTTGAACCAGTTTCAAATTTTCCTAGAGATTTTGGGACATCGTGTCCAACAAAAACTCCAACGGTAAGTTCAGATGAAAATCCTATAAACCATGCATCCTGATTTTCATTAGTTGTTCCGGTTTTCCCAGCAATTTGATAATCAAAACTATTGATATTTTTTGCAGTTCCTCTTTGAATAACTCCCATTAAAAAAGAAATCATTTGGTAAGCAGATTCTTCAGAAAATACTCTACTAGTTCCAGGTTTAATTTCTGGTTTTGGTAACTTAAAGATAGATGAGCTAGTCAGGTTACCATCATTTTCGAAAGAACAATTTAAACATTTTCTTTTGTCACCTTTGAAAATAATCTTTCCATAATTATCATATATTACATCAATTAATCTTGGAGAAATTAAAAATCCGCCATTAGCAATAGATGAATATGCAGAAGTAATTTTCAACAATGAGCTTTCAAGTGAACCCAAAGAGCTTGAAATTAAAAATGGAAAATCATCATAAATATCAAGTTTTTTTGACAATTCTGCTATTTTTTCTAAGCCTACTTGGTCGGAAAGTCTTATCGTCATAAGGTTTCTTGATTTTTCTATACCAAGTCTTAGTGTACTGAGACCATAAAACTTTTCTCCATAGTTAGTTGGCCTCCAAACTCCATCCTTAGAATGATCATCAATTACAAAAGGTGCGTCAAGAACCCTACTAACTGGAGTGTATCCATTTTCTAGTGCAGTTATATAAACAAACGGTTTGAATGATGAACCAAGTTGCCTGTTAGCTTGAGTAACTCTATTAAATGAAGAACTGGAATCATATCCTCCGACCATAGCAAGAACTCTTCCAGTTTTGTTTTCGATTACAACCATACCTCCGTTTACTTTTGGAATTTGGCTTAGCTCATACTTTCCAGATTTTTGATTAAAATAGATTACTATAATATCTCCTTTTTTAAAAAACTTCTCACAATTAATCTTTTCAGATTTAATTATAGTCATTTCATCTCGACTGATAGTTAAAGTTTTTTCATTTTTAGTAATAACTTCAATAAATTTTGGTTTTATTTTTTTTACAATTGCTATTTGATCCTTATAAAGTCCGGCTGGCTTCTTATAATTCGAAATGGTTTTAACCCACTCAAAATTCTGGTCTATCTTTAATCTTTCAATTGGTCCATTCCAACCCGACCTTTTTGAATAGTCTCTCAAGCCTTTCCTAAAAGAATCTTCAGCTGCAACTTGCAACTTTTCATTAATTGTTGTCATTATTGTAAGTCCACTATCATATAACTTTTGTTCATTAAATCTTGAAATTATCTCCCTTCGGACTTCTTCTTTAAAAAAAGAAGCTTTATTATTTAAGATTTTTTTACTTTTTGAAAGCTTAAGTTCTTCACTCATTAACACTGAATATTCTTCAAGTTTAATAAACCTTTCATCTAACAGTCTTTTTAAAACCCAGTTTCTTCTTTTAAGTGCTCTTATTGAGTTTCTGTAAGGATTATAAGTTGAAGGAGCTTTAGGTAATGCAGCCAGCATTGCCATTTCATGAACTTTTAGATCAGTTACGGACTTGTTAAAATAGTTCAAAGATGCAGAAGCAATTCCGTAAGAACCATTACCTAAATATATTTCGTTTAGATATAGCTCCATAATTTGTTCTTTACTTAAAACTCTCTCCATTCTAAGCGCTATTATTATTTCTTTTATTTTTCTGGTATAGGATATTTCATTAGTTAATAAAAAATTTTTAGCAACTTGCTGCGTAATTGTAGAAGCACCTTGTAGTCTCTTATTAGTGAAGGTATTTGATAGATTTTTTAAAAAAGCTCTTAAAATTCCTCTATAATCAATACCTTCATGCTTATAAAAATTTATATCTTCTGATACCAAGAAACAATTAATCAATTCAGCAGGAATATCTTCATATTTTATAAAGACTCTATTTTCATTTGAATAATCCTCCAAAAAGTTTCCATTAGCAGTGTAAATTTTTGAAACTAATCTGGGGTTATAAGATGAAAGTTTATCAAGACTTGGAAGATCTTTACCAAAAAAAAACAATATAAAAACTGTAAAGAAAAATAAAGAGAATAAAAGTATCAAAATTGAGTAAAAAACATTTATTAATTTCTTTTTCATATTATTAAAAATAGTTAGTTATTATTTTCTATCCAATCAAAATAATTTTTAACAGCCTTTACTATATTTGAGGTAATCTTTTTTTGATAACTATTGCTTACTAAAAGTTTAGAGTCTTCTTTGTTTGACAAATATCCCATTTCAATTAAAACTGAAGGAATATCAAGAGATTTCAGAACAGTAAAGCCTGCAAATCTATGTGCTCTTTTTAATAAATTCATTTCACTTTTTATATCTTTAATCAAAAAATTGACCAAATGACTAGACTGATTTAAGGTTTCTCTTTTTGTTAGGTCAATCAAAATATTTGTTACCTCCGAACTTTCTGAAGTTAGATCAACATTTCCTAAAAAATCTGATCTGTTTTCTCTTCTTGCTAAGTCCTCTGCTTCCCTATCAGAAGCTTTTTCTGATAAGGTATAAAGCGAAATACCCCTCGTTCTTCTATTTTTATTAAAATCAGCATGTAACGAGATAAATATATCAGCATTACTATTTTTAGCAATTTTTGTTCTTTCTCGTAATTTTAAATATACATCTTTTTCCCTAGTTAATATTACATGAAATTCGTCATATTTTCTAAATTCTTTTTTTAATAACAAAGCAACTTTAAGTGTTATATTTTTTTCAAGTTGTTTAGTAATACCAACAGCTCCAGAATCCCTGCCCCCATGACCAGGGTCAACCACAACTATTTTTCTTTTTTTTTGTTTATTTTTATAATCAATTACAACCCTAGCATACTTATTATTTTTTTTTTTTAGAAAATATATATTTGGAGAATGAATATTTCTTTTAAAAGTCAAAATTATTAAGTTATTTGTTTTATCAAAATTTATTTCTTTTAAATCTTCATTTGTTTTAAATGGTTTTTCTAAAATTAATTTTTTATCAAACTTAATTTCAATTTTTTTTTCTAAAACCTTATATTTAAAAGTAACGTCATTTGAAATATCAAAGACAATCCTTTTTGCATCAGCATTTGAACCGAATCTTACGTTTTTAATTTCTAATGAAAATAATTCGCTGCTGTAAAAAAAAAATAAAAAATATATTATAGTTTTTATGATTAATTTCAATTTTAGTTTTATAGTTAAATTATACTAAATATAGTGGTTTTTTTACAAAAAAAAACAATATGTTCTTTTTTTTTTGTAATTTGTTGATTTTTTAATAATAATAAAAAATAAAGTTTAAAGGAATTATAATGAAACAGATGCTTATTGATGCTAACCAAAATGATGAGGTTAGGGTTGCTATTGTTGACCAGAATGATTTGGTTGACTATGAATCAGAAAATTTTAAGAATGACAGAGTTAAAGGTAATATTTATTTAGCAAAAATTATTAGAGTTGAACCTTCGCTTCAGGCTGCTTTCGTAGACTATGGAGCCAAGAAGCACGGATTTTTAGCTTATAATGAAATACATCCAGATTACTTTAAAATACCAACTGCTGATAAGAAAAAATTATTAGAGCAGGAATTCAACGAATCACAAAATTTGAGGATTAGCGAGGATGAAGAGAATTTCATTAGTGAAAGTTTTACTGAAGATCAAGTAAATAGCGAACAACCTGAAAATAAAAATGATAAAAATGATGGATTTCTCTCCAAAGTTTTTGATTTCTTCAATTATAAACCAATTGATGACTATCCTCAAACAAGGTTAAAGAAAAAAAGATTTGTAAGAAACCCAAAGAGATCTAAAAGTGTTATTTTTCACAAAAAATATAGCATTCAAGAAGTTATAAAAAGTAATCAGGTAATCTTAATTCAAGTTGTTAAAGAAGAGAGAGGAAATAAAGGAGCAGCTGTAACAACAAGACTTTCTTTAGCTGGTAAATATTGTGTTTTAATGCCCAATACTAACAAAGGTGGGGGAATTTCAAGAAAAATAAGTGATTTAAAACTTAGAAAAAAATTAAAGGATGTCCTGAACAAGCTAAAAATTGAAGCTGGCATGGGTGCTATAATTCGAACAGCTGGCGAATCAATGAGCTTAAAAGAAATTAAAAGAGACTATAATTCACTCATAAAGTTGTGGAAAGAAATTACATCAAAAACAATAAAATCTAACGCTCCATGTTTAATTCACGAGGAGGATAATTTAATAAAAAGATGTCTTAGGGATTACTTTGATGCTTCATATGAATCTGTTTTGATAAACAACAAGTTAATTCTTTCTAAATGCAAGGAGATTGTTAAACAATTTATGCCTAGTTCTGTGAAAAAATTAAAATTATATAAAGACAAAAAACCAATTTTTTTTAATCATGGGATTGAAAAAAAAATAGTAGATATAAATAACCCTAATGTAACGTTAAAATCAGGTGGATACCTGGTTATAAACCAAACGGAAGCACTTGTAGCAATTGATATAAATTCCGGTAAATTTACTAAAAATCGAAATATTGAAGATACGGCATTCCAAACTAACCTTGAAGCAGCAGAAGAAATTAGCAAGCAAATTAGGATAAGAGACTTAGCAGGATTAATCGTAATTGACTTTATCGATATGCTAGACAGAAACCATAACTATAAAGTTGAAAAAAGACTTAAAGATTTTTTAAAGAGTGACAGAGCAAGAATTCAGGTTGGAAGAATAAGTAATTTTGGTTTGCTTGAACTTTCAAGACAAAGATTAAAAGTTAATGAAGACTCAAAAGTTTCGGTCAAATGTTCGCATTGTAATGGATATGGAAGTTTGCCTTCAACGCATTTTTTGACAAATCAACTAATTAGGGTATTTGAGGAGCTTACTTATGATAAAAAAAAAGAAAACATTAATATTGTCTGTAGCAGTCATCTAGGATTACTACTTGAACAAAGCTCAAACTCAAAAGTTTTTAAAAAAACAAAAGGTAGCATAATCATAGACCATGAATTAAAAGAATTAGATTTTATAATTTGCAAGCAAAGTGAAGTTATACTTACTAATTTAGGAGCAGAGATTGACCCAGATAAATTAATTAACCTCACAAAAATTAGCAAAAAGTTAAGTAACAATACTGATGTTCATAGAATTAAAAAAACAAAAAACAAACCAAAAGATGATCCTGCAACATTAGACTCTGAAGATATAATTGAAGGTTCGAGTAAGGAAAATGAAATTTCAATTAAAAGAAAAAGTTACAGACAAAAGTTAAAAGATTTTAAGACAAATAAGTTTAAACCAGAGAGCTCAACTAAAATTCCAAAAAGTAATAAGAATTTAGAAATCATTAAAAAGCAAGAAAATCAGGAAAAAAAACAAGGGTGGTGGACTCAATAGTTTTGCTCAAACCATTTTTTTAATTTTGTAACGGCTTCAACAACTTTTTGATTGTCAATTGAAAATGCAAGTCTGAGAGTTCGTAGACCAAATTTTTTATCAAAGTCAGTACCCGGGGTAAGCGCAACACCAATTTCATTTAAAATTTTTTTTGCAAGTTCTTCTGAATTTATATTAAATTTAGTTATATCCAAATAAAAATAAAAAGCTCCATCGGGTTTTTTAAAATTCAAGCCTCTTATCTCAGATAATAATTTATAAACTTGTTCTCTTGAAATTGAATATTGCTTTACTGTTTCATTTAATTCGTCAATACACTCAAAGATTTTGATGGCAGAATATTGAGCTATATTTCCGGATGAAATAAAGAGGTTTTGCGATAACTTCAAAAAGTTTTCTCTCAATGAATCAGGAATAATTGCCCAACCTAACCTCCATCCTGGCATAAGAAAATACTTTGAAAAACTATTTATTACAATAGCGTTTAAACCAAAGTTTAATATTGAGTTTGACGACTTTTCAAATTCAATTCCATGATAAATCTCATCAGATATAAGTCTAATATTATTTTTAACACAAAAATTATAAATATATTCTAATTCTTGGTTTGAAAAAACTTGTCCATTAGGGTTATTTGGGTTAGAAATAATCAAACCATCTAAATTGTTAATTTTTTCAATTTTTTTAAAATTAATACTGCAAATATCCGAATCATCAGGAAATATTTCAATAACTTTAACATTTATTGACTTTAAAATATTTCTGTAGGCAGGATAAACTGGGTTAAATATTCCTACCTTCTGCCCTTCATCAAAACAAGAAATAAAAGTCAACAAAAATGCTCCAGAAGAACCTGTTGTAATGAAAATGTTATCGTGATTAATATCAAGCTTGTATTTAAATTTATAAAAATTAGATATTTTTTTTCTCAATTCTTCTATTCCATTGGAAGGTGTATAACCAGGTAAATTTAGGCTTACAAGTTTCTCTAATTCATTTTTTAAAATTAAAGGAATAAATTGTGGTGGTTCGCCGAGTTCCAAATGATATATTTTTTTTCCATTATTTTCTAGGTAACTAGCATCAGAAAGTAGCTGCATTACTTTGAATGAGTCAACATTAGATCTTTTGGAAGGAAAAAAAAATTTACTATTCATTTAAACAGATAAAATATATATATAAACTATATCATCCTATGCAAGCTTTTATAATTCTTTTAGTCACAACTTTCTTTTTTTTTTCTGTTAAGTCTTCAAACTTGAACATTATAAGAGATGCTGAAACAGAAAACTTTTTGAAGGAAATTTCATATATTTTAATAAAAGATAACAATTTGGAATTAAATAATCTTAACTTTTTTATCGATAATAAGGATTTCATAAATGCTTTTGTAATTCCTGGTCAAAAAATTTTTTTAACTAAAGGTTTATTAATGAAAAGTAAAAAAATTGAAGATTTAGCTGGTGTTATTGCTCATGAAATGGGTCATATTATTGGCGGACATTTTTCAAATAAACAAAAAGCTGCAGAAAAAACTTCTATGATGAGTATAATTTCATCTATCCTTGCAGCAGGTGCCATTGCAGCAGGAGCAGGACAAGCTGGATCAGCAATTCTTTTAGGAGGTCAACAACTTGGTGCAGCACGTTTTCTCTCATTTTCAAGATCACAAGAGTCACTTGCAGATCAAAATGCAATAAGACTTCTAAAAAAATCTGGGTTCTCATTACAAGGGATGCTTAATATTTTTAAAATTTTAGAGAAAAATGAAAATTTTAAACAATTAAATCCCTATTTCTTAACTCACCCATTATCAAGTGAAAGAAAAAAAAATATATATTTTAATCTCAAAAATCAAAAAATAAAAAATTTTAGCCTTTTAGAAAAGAAATATAATTTAATTAAAGCAAAAATAGATGGGTTTTTTTTAGACGATAAAAAACTAAAAAAAATTTACGGTAATAATAAAAAAATAGAGGGTTTTTATGCTTATACACTCAGAAATTATCGAGTTGGTAAAATCGAAAAAGCCCTCAAATTTATTGATGAATGTATAAGAATTGATAATAATAATCCTTATTTTTATGAGTTAAAGGGCCAGATACTATTTGAAAATGGAAAGATTAATGACTCAATTCCTCAGTTTAGGAAGGCAATAATATTAAATCCTGAGGAAAAATCATTTAGACTTTTTCTTGCTAAATCATTGTATCACATGAATGAAAAAACCTCATACTTAGAATCCGTAAAAATTCTTTGGTCATACATAAAAGAGGATGATTTTCCCTATGAAGCTTGGCATTATTTAGGATTAAACTATGGTAAATTAAAGAAGCCTGATTTTTCATCATATGCCTTGGCAGAAAAATATTTGTTAGTTAATCAAATAAAAAATGCTAAAATACATATTCAACGAGTTAAAAAATATACAAAAGATCCGGTTTTAAAAAATAAAATTATAGATCTAGAAAAAGAAATTTTAAAAAGAAAGTCTCAATGAAAAAAGTTTTAATTGTAAATGGGCCTAACCTCAATTTGCTAGGGAAAAGAGAGCCAGAAGTATACGGAAATACTACTTTAGAAGAGCTTGAAAAATTATGTACTGATGAATCAAAAAAATTAGACTTTGAAGTTTCTTTCTTTCAAAGTAACTCAGAAGCTGAAATTATTGATAAAATCCAAGAATGCAATTACTGTGATGGATTAATAGTTAATGCTGGCGCATTTACCCATACTTCAATAGCAATACACGATGCATTAAAGATACTAAAAATACCAAAAATTGAGATTCATATATCAAATATTTATAGTAGAGAGGAATTTAGAAAAAAATCTTTTATTAGCCCAGCCGTACATGGTATTATAGCTGGTTTTGGAATAGATGTATATATTTTAGCCATAAAGTCATTAAAATACTTATTTAAAAATGAATAGAATCAATAAAAAAATTTTAGAGGATATTGATGTTTTATCTAAAGCTATGGAAAAAAATAACTTATGTGAAGTCAAGTTTTCCGATGACATTGTTTCATATGAATTAAAAAAACAACCTAAAAATCAAGTCACTAGTCATAGTGATTTAAATAACACTAAAAATGAACCAATTATTGAAAAAAAAGTTAACCTCACAGAAAATGCATTAAAGTCTCCAATAGTTGGAACAGCATATCTTTCACCTGAACCAAGTGCTAAAAAATTTATCGAAGAAGGACAGAGTGTTAAAATTGGACAAGTTTTACTTATCATTGAAGCAATGAAAACTATGAATGAAATTACAGCTGACAAAAATGGAAAAATAAAAAAAATTTTTGTGAAAAATGAATCTCCTGTAGAGTTTGGAGAACCGTTAGTTTTAATTGAATAATGCTGAAAAAAGTCTTAGTAGCCAATAGAGGAGAAATAGCCCTCAGAATTTTAAGAGCATGCAAAGAATTGGATATTAAAACCGTTGTTGTTCATTCCACTGCAGACGAAAAAGAGATGTTTGTAAGGTTGGCGGATGAAAGTGTTTGTATTGGTCCACCGCAAGTAAAAAATTCTTATTTAAATATTCCTTCAATAATTTCTGCCGCAACAATTGCTAATGCTGATGCAATCCATCCAGGAATTGGGATGCTCTCCGAAAACTCTAATTTTGCAAAAATCATTACTGACCATGGTTTTACATTTATAGGTCCAAAATACGAACATATTCAAAAGATGGCTAACAAAATTGAAGCCAAATCGATTGCTAAGAAAGTTGGGCTACCAGTTTTACCTGGAAGTAGTGACAATGTTTTAGATTATTTAGAGGCTAAATCTATAGCTGAAAGTATTGGATATCCAATTATTATAAAGTCAACTAATGGAGGTGGCGGCAGGGGAATTAAAGTAGTTTTAAAGGAAAAGGAACTTAAAAATAATTTTCTTTTAGCAAAAAAGGAGGCTGAATTAAGTTTTGGTAGTAACCAGGTTTACATAGAAAAATATTTAAGTAACCCACGTCATATTGAAATCCAAGTGTTATGTGATAATCAAGGTAATGCCGTTCACTTAGGAGAAAGAGAGTGTTCAATCCAAAGAAGAAATCAGAAAATAATCGAAGAATGTCCAAGCCCTGGCATAAGTGATAATGAAAGAAAAAGAATTTGTGAAACAACAATTAAAGCAATGAAGAAAATTGGCTATTTTAATATTGGTACAGTTGAATATCTTTACAGTGATGGAAATTTTTTTTTTATGGAAATGAATACAAGACTGCAGGTTGAGCATACTGTAACAGAAGAAGTATATAACATTGATATTGTTAAGGAGCAAATCAATATTTCTAGTGGAAAAAAAATCTCTTTGAAACAGGATGAAATAAAAAAAAAAGGGCACTCAATAGAATGTAGAATCAATGCAGAAAATCCTATTACGCAATTACCTTCAACTGGTTTAATTAAAACCTATCACCCACCCGGAGGACCCGGAATAAGAATAGACTCGGCTCTTTACAGTGGTTGTAATATTAGCTCTTTCTATGATGGACTAATTTCAAAATTAGTGTGTAAAGGAAATACAAGATATGAATGTATAATGAAACTTAAAAGAGCTTTAGATGAATATGTTATTGAAGGCGTTCAAACAAATATTCCGACTTTAAAAAAAATAATACAAACAAGCGACTTTATCGAAGGTAGTTTTGATATCAATTGGTTAAGCACTTCTGTCAAATAAAATGTTTCTTTCGCCTGAAATTATTTTAGAAGGATATAATAAAGGTTTATTCCCAATGGCTGACTCCTTTAATGACCCCTTTATCTACTGGGTCGACCCAAAAGAAAGAGGGATAATTAAATTAAATGAATTCAAGATATCAAGAAGTCTAAAAAAAGAATTAAAAAAAAATAATTTTACAGTTAAAGTTAACAAAAACTTTGAAAAAACAATAAATTTATGTGCAAGAAACCTAAATAGAAAGTCAACTTGGATTAATAATCAAATAATAGAAAATTACGTTAAATTATTTAAGATTGGTGTTGCAAAGTCAATAGAGTGCTTTGAAAATGATAAACTTATTGGAGGTTTATATGGCTTAATAATTGGTAAAATTTTTTGTGGTGAAAGTATGTTTAGTATAAAAAGAAATTCAAGTAAAATCTCCATGGTTTATCTAGCAGCTTATCTTAAAGAAGGTGGTTTTAAATACATTGATACTCAATTTTATTCAGAACATTTAAGACAGTTTGGAACAAAAAAAATTCAAAAAAAAAAATATTTGGAAATCTTATCACAACACGGTAGCGCAGACACGGTATTTCCAGAGGAAATAAGGAAAAATGTATTAGAGTATTTCAAATGATTTTTTTAAAAAAATAGGATCATTAACTAAACATTCTTCAAGTTTAATATCAAAGGTAGGGTTAACTGGAACATTTAAATATTGACTAGATTTAAAAACCCAACCTAAAAAGTCAGTTTTATCTTGCCTAGATACCAACTTATGGCTTATTAAAGCGATTTCGTCGTCTGTTCCATCATCTTCAATTTTAATACATCTGAAAATAATAATTTTAGCATTGTCAAGTTCCAACGTTTGAGATAAAGGAACATCATAGAAAACTTTTTCAGCAGTTATTTTATTTATAATTCTTAATTTAGCTCCCTGACATTCATTTTCAGATGCTAACAATGGAAATTTATGGAAAAATATTATTAAAAGAATATAAGAGATAACCTTCATATTATTTTCTCCCAAGGGAAAACTCAATATTATTAACAAGATCTATTATTTTATTTTTGAAATCTTTTTCGTCACAATCAATTAATACCGCATCATCAAATGCGTTTTGAATTATGGTTTTTATCTCATTATAGTTTTCATTCAATACTTTATTGGTTTCATCACAAGAAATTATTTTATTATCTTTTGCTCGCCAAATAAATTTATCAACATTCTTTTTCATTACTGTGTAGCAAGAAAAATTATTTTACTCACTTGATCTTCAATAGATTCATAATCCTCAACTTTTCTTATTTCATCTTTTTCATTAAGTACAATACTTAAATCGCCGCTAGGTGTAATTGACAAATACTTATTCCCAAGAATACCGTCACTAGCAATCTTTACACTACTATCTTTGGGAACATTAACTTCGTTATAAACACTAAAATCTATTACGGCAAAAAAATCCTTATCTAATGAAACATTTTTTATTACCCCAATCTTTACCCCTCTCATTTTCACATCGTTACCAATTACAACACCTCCTGCTTTCAAGAATTTTGCTCTCAAGTCGTAGGTTTCATTACTTTCAGTGTTAACATTGATAAATTTTAACAAAAAAGAAATAGCAAGAATCAATGTCATTAAGCCAAGAATAGATTCAAGATAATTTTTTTTCATAATTTGTTACTCTCTCCAATTTTTATAATATTATCTAAAAGATCTTGAAGCAAAATTGAATCTTCTACATACGAAAAGCTGTCATTGCTTTTAAGATATTCTTCTTCACCACCTATTTCAATAACTAAAAACTTTGATCCAAACAGACCATCAGTTTGAATGGAAATTGATGAGTCACGTGTAATATTTAAGTTTTCATCTACCATCATTGATATTTTTGGGTAACTATTTTCCAGAATGATGTCATTTACAAACCCTACGCTTATTCCAGAAATCATAACATTGTCACCAACACTGAGACCATCAATTTTATTAAAAGTTGCAAAGAGATTTACCATATCATTTCTATTATTCTTTCTATCAATTAACATTAGATCGAACATAATGACAGTAAAGAAAAAACCTAAGAAAAATTTTGCAAAATTATTCATCAGGTTTCCATATTGAAATTTTTTTACGCTTCTTATTTATACTCTCATCTAATTTATACTCATACGAAAAAGGTGTGCCTGTAAGATTTGGAGAATGTTTTTTTAGCCAAGATGGTTTAGAAACATTATTTTCAGGAGGATCTTTTTCAACATGGTGCAGCCAAGCATTCCATCGTTGAGGAACTTTACTTGCTTCAACTATTCCATTATAAATTATAAATCTTCTCTCTCTAAAATTATTTTTAGGAGAGTTTTTTTTAGAAAAATATGTGTTACCATATTCATCTACACCAACTTTTTTAGCAAAAATTAAACAGTAAACCTTAAAAAAAATAGAGTTGTATGATAATCTCATTATTATAATATATACTTAATATTATGTTTGATTTCAAAGAAATAAAAAAAATCACTAGTCTCTTTTTAAAAAAAAATCAAAAAAAAATTTATAACCAAAAAAAAAATAACAATATTGACTTGGAAAGTATTTTTAATGAATTAATTGAAGAAATAAACACGCATCTCAATCAAAAAAACATAGTCACGTCAAGTAAAAGAGACAAGTTACCACATAGAAGAAAAGGGTACACACAAAAAGCATCAATAAACAATCATAAAATTTACTTAAGAACCGGTGAATACATGAACGGAACTTTGGGAGAAATCTTTATTGACATGCATAAGGAGGGTGCAGCATTTAGAAGCCTAATGAATAATTTTGCAATAGCTGTTTCAATTGGCCTTCAGTATGGAGTTCCCCTTGAAGAATTTGTTGAAGCATTTACTTTTACAAAATTTGAACCAAGTGGAGAAGTTAAAGGGAATACAGAAATTAAGTTTTCAACATCCATTCTAGATTATATTTTTAAAGAATTAGCTATATCTTACCTAGGTAGAGACGATTTAAGTAACGAAAGAAGCAATCAAACAACAGAACTCATTCCCGATTATGGTGAATCAAAAAATAAGAGCGAAAATGCAGAAAGTGTGCTTAAAAAATTTGCAAGTAAAGGGTTTATAAGAAAAAAAATTTTTGACGGTAACTTAACGTTAATTACATCCAAAAACTCAAAAAACGAAACAGAAAAGATAAAAAAGATTAAAAGTTTTGAAGGAGATCCATGTGATCGATGTGGAAATTTTACAGTGTACAAAGAAGATAAAAAAATTAAATGTCTTACATGTCTTCATAATTTTGATGAGTAATTTTCTATCTAAAAAGCTATTATCACTAAATTTGAATAGAAAAAACGATGCTATGAGCCTGGCTAACTATAAACCATTTGTCATATTTGAAAAATTAATTTTTATTTCGGGACAATTACCTTTTGAAAAAAATAAATTAAAATTTACTGGAAAGATTGATACTGAATTATCTAATGAAGAAGCTCAACAGTCTGTATACTTATCTACTAATAATTTATTATGGAACTTGAATGACGCAATTGAACAATTAAAAATCAAACGAATAAGATGTGTTAATTTAAAAGGATACTTAAATTGCACACAACCCTTTAAAAATCATTCAGTTTTATTTGATTTGTCATCAAATTTATTAATAAAAGTATTAGGAGAGGTTGACGGCAGTCACTCTAGAAGTGTGATTGGGGTAAACTCTTTACCAAAAGAATCACCTATTGAGATTGATGGAATTTTTGGAATTTTAGATTAGGCATTGAATTCATAATGAAAATTTCAGCAATTTCATCTATTGAAAATATTAAAGATTATTGTAAAAAATTCTTTAAAGATGCCTCACCATTTATTTCCTATGACTTTTTTAAATATTTAGAAAAAACTGGATGTACTAATTCTGACACAGGATGGGAACCAGAACATATAATTATTGAAAATAATAAAAAAATAATTGGTTTTATCCCAAATTTTAGGAAGCAAAATTCAAATGGAGAATATATTTTTGATCATGTATTTGCTAATGCTCACCACCAGATTGGTATTAATTACTACCCCAAATATCTATCAGCAATTCCATTTACTCCTGTTACCAAGAGAAATATTATTTATGGTGAAAAAGAAATTTCCATAAAACAATTAACCGAACTTTTAAAAAACCATTGTATTGAAAAAAAAATCTCATCATTTCATTTTAATTTTATAGACAAAAAAAATTCTGATATTCTTAATTTTGAAGGTTTTTATCAAAGAATAGGCATCCAATATTATTGGTATAATAAATCTTATAAAAATTTTAGTTGTTTCTTAGATAATCTTAAAACAAAAAAAAGAAAAAACATCGTAAAAGAAAGAGAAAGTTTAAAGCAACATAACATTAGCCTTGTTGTAAAGAAGGGTAATGAAATATGCAATGATGATCTTAATTTATTTTTTGAATGTTATCTTAACACAATAAATAAAAAATGGAGTATTGCTTATTTAAACTTCCCTTTTTTCAATAAGCTTCTTCAATCAACTGTTAAACAAAAAATTGTTTTAATACAGGCTTTTCAAAAAAAAGAGTTTGTTGGATGCTCAATTCATTTTATTGG
This sequence comes from uncultured Alphaproteobacteria bacterium, assembly GCA_902536485.1. Classification (GTDB taxonomy): domain Bacteria; phylum Pseudomonadota; class Alphaproteobacteria; order Methylaequorales; family Methylaequoraceae. The sequence goes on from CACAXP010000001.1 coordinate 41,886, forward strand.
TGAAGAAATTTTATATGGAAGATATTGGGGTTGTTTAAAAGAAATTCCTTTTTTACACTTTGAACTTTGCTACTACAGCGCAATAGAATTTGCAATTGAAAATAATCTCAAAAAAGTAGAAGCTGGTGCACAAGGTGAACATAAAATTGCAAGAGGATATCAGCCTACATTAACATACAGCAACCACTGGTTTGATCACAGTAGGCTTAATCCTCTCATTAAAAATTTTTTAGTTGAAGAAAAAAAAAGAGTACAAGACACAATAATTTACTTAAATCAATTTCTACCTTTTAGGAAGAAAGTTTAATTTTATTTTTATGAGAAATAACTTTGATTGAAAATTTTTCGCTCTTATTATCGTAATCAATATAAATAGTACCTGTGGGTTTCTTTGTTTTTAAAAGAATTTCTGATAGTGGTATTTTAAGTTTCTCTTGGATTACACGCGCCATTGGTCTTGCACCATTAATTACGTCAAAACCTAGCTCTTGAATTTTATTTTTAGCTGATGCTGTTACATTAAGTGTCAAATCTTTATCGACCAGTTGTGATTCTAATTCCATTAAAAACTTTTCAACAATTTTTATCGATTCTTTTTGTCCTAGCTTGTCAAAATTAATTATAGCGTCTAGTCTATTTCTAAATTCTGGACTAAAGAAGCTGTTAATTTCTTTTTCATTATCGTTAGCAGTAAAGTTTGCTAAAAAGCCAACTTTTTCTTTTATTATTTGATTAGCCCCCACATTGCTCGTCATTATCAAAATTACATTTGTAAAATCTATCCTTTTTCCCATATGGTCCGTTAATCTTCCATAATCCATTATTTGAAGTAAAATATTAAAAACATCTGGATGAGCCTTTTCAACTTCATCAAGTAGGACCACTGAAAATGGCGATTTATCAATAGCATCAGTTAACTGACCACCTTGGTCATAACCGACATATCCTGGAGGGGCTCCTATAAGTTTAGAAACGCTATGTCTTTCCATATATTCTGACATATCAAATCTGATAAAGTTAATTTTCATTGTATTAGCGAGTTGTTTTGCAAGTTCAGTTTTTCCAACGCCAGTTGGGCCTGTAAAAAGAAATGAGCCAATAGTCTTATCCTGATTTCTTAGACCTGTTTTAGATAATTTGATTGCTGATGAAAGAGCTTGAACGGCATTATCTTGGCCAAAAATCAAAGTTTTTAAATCTCTTTCCAAGTTGTTTAACTTTATTCTCTCATCAGATTTAATGGTATTCTCTGGAATATTAGCTATTTTTGAAATAGTTTCTTGAATATCTGAAACACTAACTTTTTTTATTTTCTTTTTAAAATTAATTTTAACAGAAGCCGCACTTTCATCAATTATATCAATTGCTTTATCCGGTAACTTCGAATTAAGCAAATATTTTTTTGACAAGTTGACTGCTTCTGAAAAGCAATCATCATCAAATTCAACAGAATGAAATTTTTCATAAAACTTTTTAACACCTTTAAGAATGTTAATCGAATCCTCAAAAGATGGCTCTTCCACGTCAACTTTTTGGAATCTTCTACATAGTGCTCTGTCTTTTTCAAAATAATTTCTATATTCAGTATACGTTGTTGAACCTATACACTTAAAGCTACCCTTCGTTAGAGCAGGTTTTAAAATATTAGATGCATCAATTGAACCTGAACTTGTACCACCTGCGCCAATAATAGTATGAATTTCATCTATAAATAAAATATTGTCATTTTTTTTTTCAAAAAAGCTCATCAATTTCTTAAGTCTTTCTTCAAAATCTCCTCTAAACCTGGTTCCTGCTAGAAGCCCTCCCAAATCCAGGGAATATATGGTTGAATTAATGAGGGAATCTGGAACTTCTCTTTTAAAAATTCTTAGCGCAAGTCCCTCGGCTAATGCAGTTTTCCCTACACCTGGGTCTCCAACAAATATTGGGTTATTTTTATTCCTTCTCGATAAAATATGAATAGCCCTAAGTATCTCATTATCTCTCCCAATAATTGGATCAATTTCGTCATTTTCAGCTTTTTTATTTAGATTAACGCAATATTTATCTAAAAAACTTTGAGAATCTCCATCATTTTTTATAAATGTTTCATCATTATCCTTTTGATCGACATAGGTGAAGTTTTCTTCTTTTTTTTGTCCATGTGATATATAATCGACTACATCTAATCTATTAAGACTTTGTTTTTGTAAGAAATACACAGCGTGAGATTCTCTTTCACTAAAAATTGAAACTAAAACATTTGCTGCAGTTGCCTCTTCTTTACCCGATGATTGGACATGAATTACCGCTCTTTGAATGACCCTCTGAAAACCAAGAGTGGGCTTAACTTCTTCTGAACCTGAATTAACTAAATCTTTAAGGTTTTCTTTTAAAAAAATATTTAATTCTTTTTTGAGAGCCTCAATATCGACATTGCAAGCATTAAATACTTCCTTGACATCAAAATCATCAATCATTGAATAAAGAAGATGCTCTATCGTCATAAATTCATGCTGAAACGACTCTGCACAAACCTTTGCCCTTTGGAGTGTTTTTTCTAATTCATCTGAAATCATTATTCTGGCTCCATTATACACTTTAATGGATGTTGATCATGCTTTGCCATCTTTAAGACAGTAAAAACTTTTGTTTCTGCAATGTCTTTTGGAAAAATTCCGCATACACCAGCACCTTTATTATGAACCATTAACATTATATTCACGGCATCGGATTCCGATTTATTAAATACAGCTCTGAGTAGTTTGACCACATACTCCATAGGTGTGTAGTCATCATTTATAAGAATTACTTTGAAAAGTTTTGGTTTTTGAAGTTTTTTTTTTTGTTTAACTAAAACCTGAGAAGATGGGATTTTTAACTCGTCACTCATTATAAAACCTATACTAATAAATTAATTAATATTATTTTTATTTTCAAGAAATTATTTTTTCATCAATATCAATATTAAATTCAGATAATTCACCTTTTACTGACTTTTTTTGAAACTCAAGGCCATTTTGTGTAAGTGATTCACATCGCAAAACTATAGCAGGTTGAGTGTTAGATGCTCTCAATAACCACCAACCATCTTTCTCAGAAACTCTAACGCCATCAATATCAGTAATTTTTTTTTTACTACTTTTTTGTCTTTCAGTAATTTTTCTTACAATGTCGAATTTTTTGTTATCATCACAGTCAATTCTAATTTCCGGAGTGTTAAATACTCTTGGTATCTCATCAACTAAATCTGATAGTTTTTTATCATTATTATTAATAATTTCTAGTACTTTAACAGCAGCAAAAAAAGCATCATCAAATCCGTAATAATCCTTAGCAAAGAAAATATGTCCACTCATCTCTCCAGCTAAATCTGCATTTAATTTTTTTAAATTATTTTTAACGTGACTGTGACCGGTTTTACTCATAAAGATCTCGCCCCCCAACTTTTCGACCTCATCAAATAAAACTTGGCTACATTTAACATCAGCTATTATTTTACATTTTGTTGATTTCAACATTTCTTTTGCCAAAAGAAGTAATAATTTATCTCCAGAAATAGCTCTTCCCTTGTCATCAATAACCCCAAGCCGATCACCATCTCCATCAAACGCGAATCCCACATTATATTTTAAATCAAGAAGCCTATTTTTACAAAAAACGAGATTTTTTGGTTCTGATGGATCAGGATGATGATTTGGAAAAGTTCCATCAATTTCGCTAAAAAGTAATTCATACTTTCCATCAATATTTTCAGCTAGAGCTTTCATTACGTCTCCTGCCGCCCCATTTCCAGAATCCCATATTATGTTAATTTTTTTTTTTTGATTAAAATTTTTTATTAATCTTTTTACATACTTATCCATTAGACTAAAATTTTTGATTAAACCATTCATTTTTTTTAAAGTAAATCTTTCGGCTTTTTTACTGAGTTTGTTAAGGTTTGATCCAAAAAATGGTTTATCATTTAAAACTATTTTAAAGCCATTATGATTTTTTGGGTTATGAGAGCCTGTTACTACAATGCCCCCATCAGCAACTAACTCAAAACAAGAATAATATAATAGAGGTGTTGGAACCAACCCAATGTCATTAACGTTGACACCTGAATCGATTAGTCCTTTAACTAATTTTTTTTTTAGCCTAACAGAAGAAAGTCTTCCGTCATATCCGACATTAACAGTTTTATTTTTTCCTACCTCTAATCCAAATAAATTTCCTAATATTTCAGCATCGTTGTCAAATAAAGTTTCATTGTAAATCCCTCTTATATCATACTCTCTGATGATTGTATTATGAAATGAATGAGATTTTTGCTTAGTCAAAATTTCTACCTAGCGAATAGTATTTGAAACCCATATTTTTAATTTCCTTTGGATTATAAATATTCCTTAAATCAATAATTATTGGTTGATTAAGCAACTTTTTAAGTTTTTTTAAATCTAAAGCCCTAAATTGATTCCATTCTGTAAGAATTACCAAAGCATCAGCTTTATTACATGCATCGTATGAGTCATTACACCACTCAATTTTTTTATGAAATTTTTTAAAAATAGTTTTTGCTTCTTTCATGCCCTCAGGGTCAAAAAGCTTTAAAAAACAATTTTTTTTAATGAGTTCTGGTATAAGATCTAGACTTGGACTATCCCTCATATCATCAGTATTTGGTTTAAAAGTAAGACCAAGAATTGAAATTTTTTTTTTTTCATAATCACCTAAAGCATTTAGTATTCTTTTATACATATTTTTTTTTCTATTTTTATTACTTTTCACAACATGCTCAACTAATTTTAATGGTGAACTATTGTCTTGAGCAGTTTTGACTAATGCCAAAGTATCTTTAGGAAAACATGATCCCCCATAACCAGGTCCTGGGTGAAGAAACTTTTTGCCAATTCTTCCGTCTAAACCAATACCTATTGAGACATCACTAACATTAGCTCCAACTTTTTCGCATAGATCAGAAATTTCATTAATAAATGTTATTTTGGTGGCGAGAAATGAATTTGCTGCATATTTAATTAGTTCGGCTGTTTCTCTTCTCGTAAAAATAATTGGTGTTTCTAGAAGATATAGCGGTCTATAGAGTTCTTTTAAAATAGCTTTAGCTTTTTTACTTTCACATCCAATTACAACTCTATCAGGTCTCATAAAATCATTGATTGCTGAACCTTCTCTTAAAAACTCTGGGTTAGATGCAACATCAAAGTCAAGCTTAGGCTTTTTATTTTTTATTATTTCATGGACTTTTTTACCTGTACCTATTGGAACAGTTGATTTATTAACAATTACTGAATAATGACTTAAACATTCGGCTATTTCTTCTGCCACTGCATAAACGTAACTTAAATCAGCATGGCCATCAATATATCTGGAAGGCGTTCCTACCGCAATAAATATGGCGTCAGATCCATCAATAGATTTTTTTAGATTGGTTTCAAAAAACAACCTTTTAGAAGACATATTCTTTTTTACAAGTTCATCAAGGCCAGGTTCAAAAATTGGAATAATGCCTTTTTTGAGATTATCAATCTTATTTTTATCTTTATCGACGCAGGTTACATTAACTCCAAACTCAGCAAAACAAGTTCCCGAAACGAGACCAACATAACCCGTACCTACAATAGTAATCTTCATAATTTTTTAATAATTTTTCTCAAGTTGCTATTAATTTCTTTGTCATTGATTCCAAAGTTAATGTTTGCTTCAATAAAACCTAATTTATTTCCACAATCAAATCTTTTACCATTAAATTCTGTTCCGTATAGACCAGGTGAATCAATCAGAGAAACCAAACTATCTGTTAATTGAATTTCATTTCCAAATCCTTTTTTTCCAAGTTTTAGAAATTGAAAAATTTTTGAGTTAAGTATATATCTTCCAACAATTGACAGATTTGAAGGTGCTTGACTTTTTTTTGGTTTTTCAATCACAGCTGATACGGTGAAAAAATTTTTACTTTTTTTTTTATATTCAATTACCCCGTAGTTTGAAACTTTATTAATCGGTACCTTTTCCAGACCAATAACAGACCCCCCATTTGTTTTTTCATATATTTCAATTAATTGCTTTATAGCAGGTGTTTTTGACATAATTAGATCATCAGGAAGAATAACTGCAAAGCTTTGATTTTTATCAAAAAAATTACTAGCACAACAAACAGCATGACCAAGTCCCTTTGGTTCGTCTTGAATTACAAGAGAGAATTTGCCGAGTCTGTTTTGTGATTCAATCAGCTTAATTTTATCTAATTTATTTTTTTTTTTTAAGTTAAACTCCAATAATTCTGATTTTTCAAAATGTTCAAGGACTATATTTTTTCTTGAAGATGTTACGAATATCATTTCATCTATTCCAGATTTTGCAGCTTCAATCACAGCCCATTCAATTATTGGTCTATCAAGAATTGTTAACATTTCTTTGGGCACTGATTTTGTTGCAGGTAAAAATCTTGTACCAAGCCCAGCAATTGGAAATATTGCTTTTGAAATTTTATGATTCATTATTAATGAAGTTACTAAAAAAACAGAAAATCTCAACCTAAAAGAATATCTCTAGCTTTATTTAATTTTTTTGTAATCCAATCCGACCCGCCGATATCGGGATGGTTTTTTTTAATTAACTTTTGGTGATTCTTTATAATATCTTCCTTTGATGCTCCCTCATTTAACCCAAGGATTTCTAAAGCCTCTTTTTTTGTCATATTTTCTTTTTTAAAATGTTGATTTTTATTTCTTAAAAAAACCTTAGCAATAAAGTTTATAAAATTACCCCATCTAAAGAGTATTAAAAATATTGCAGGAATAGATGTTATTACAGCAGGAAAGAATCTCATTAAAAATAAAACAATACAAATAATTATAATAAGAAAAAGAAATTTTAAATATTTTTTAAATTTTTTTTTAGGTAGATGAATTAATTCAGTAACTATATAAATTAATATAGTTAACATGACTATTGCAGCAACAAGATAAAAAACCATAATTTATTCCTTATGAAAAAATATAAACTTTTATATTTTGTAAGTGAAGATGAATATTTTTTGTCTCATAAAATTTTTCAAGCAAAAGATGCTTTAAAAAATAAAATTGATGTAATGGTGGTTTGTAATTTTACAAAGTACGAAAATAAAATTAAATCTGAAGGCTTCAAAACACAAAACATTAACTTTGATCGTGGATCTATTAACCCACTTACAAATCTAAATTGCTTGATACAGTTATTAAAAATTATTCATACTTTCAAACCAAATATAATCCAGTGTTTTGCTTTAAAACCAATTTTGTTAACTTCAATAGCAGCTTTTTTTAACAAAAAAATTAAGGTATTGTGTTGTGTTGTTGGTGTGGGATCCCTAGTTATAAATAATAATTTTTTTTCTAATATTATTAGAGGCTTTTACTTTTTTTTATTAAGAATATTCACTATGAATAATATCTCCTATGTTTTTCAAAATTTAGACGACGCAGAACTTTTTAAAAAAAAAGGAGTCATTACAAATAAAAATGTAAAAATAATTAAAGGATCAGGAGTTGATACAAATTTTTTTAAAAAGGGTAATAATAAAAAAATATATGACTTAATATTTCATTCAAGAATCTTAAAAGACAAAGGAATAATAGAAATTATTGATGCGTTAAAGAAACTTAAGAAAAAAAAAATTATTTTAAGTACCCTAATACTGGGAAATCCTGATCCAAAAAATTTTTCATCCATTAGTGTTGAAAAATTAAACAGTTGGAATGACAGTAAGATAATAGTTTGGAAGCCTAGAGTAGCAAATGTTCTGCCATATTTACAAAAATCAAAAATAGCAATTTTACCTTCATATCGAGAAGGGCTTCCCAGAAGTCTATTAGAGGCAGCAAGTTGTGAATTACCTTTAATTTCAACCAACGTTCCTGGTTGTAAAGAAATTTGCTTGGATAAATTTAATGGTTTTCTTGTTAACCCCAAAGACGCAAAATCATTAGCAAAAGCTATTAAAAAGCTGGTTTTTAATCAGAGATTAATAGACAGGTTTGGTAAGAACGGAAGAGCTCATATTATAAAAAATTTTGCAAACGAATTTGTAAGTAAAAAATTTAGTGAGGTTTATCAATCTTTACTAAAATAAACCTTTAATGTTACCATCACTACCTATACATACCTCGTAAGCTGAGGGTTTTTTAGGTAATCCAGGCATAGTCATTATGTCACCGGCAATAGCTACAATAAACTCAGCGCCTGCTGAGAGCCTTATTTCTCTGATTTGAATGTTGTGTCCTGTAGGTGCGCATTTATTAGACGGATCTGTACTGAAGCTATATTGGGTTTTTGCCATACAAACCGGAAATTTATTATAGCCAAGTTCAGAAATTTCTTTTAACTTTTTTTTAGCTTGAGGTGAAAATGAAACGTCTGAGGCTCTGTAAATCTCGACAGCAACTTTTTTAATTTTCTCTTCGGGAGATTCATTATCATTGTATAAGAATTTTAGAGATGATTTTTTACTTTCAATATTTTCAATTACAGTCTCAGCTAATTTTGAAGCACCTTTTCCTCCATCAGCCCAATGTTCCGCAAGAATAGCGTTAACACCATTCTCACTACAAACTTGTTGAACCTTATCTATTTCCTTTTCCGAATCAGTGGGAAACCTATTTATTGCAACAACACTAGATAATCCAAATTTATTTAAATTTTCTAAATGCCTCAATAAATTAGGTAAACCTGATTCTAATGCTGACAAATTTTCTTCACCAAGGTTCTTTGGATCAGCATTTCCGTGAAGTTTTAAAGCCCGGACTGTAGCCACAACAACAGCACAAGAAGGAGACAGACCGGCTTTTCTACATTTAATATTTAAAAATTTCTCCGCACCTAAATCTGCTCCAAAACCAGCTTCTGTGACAACATAATCTGAGAGCTTTAGTGCAGTTTTAGTTGCAATCACTGTATTACAACCATGAGCAATATTGGCGAAAGGTCCTCCATGAATAAATGCGGGGTTGTTTTCAAGAGTTTGAACTAGATTAGGCTGAAGTGCATCTTTTAAAAGTACAGACATGGCACCGTCAGCTTTTATATCCTTGCAATAAATTGGTTCAAGATCTCTGGTGTAACCAATAATAATTTTTCCAAGTCTATTAGTTAAATCTTCAAAATTTTTTGATAGACACAAAATAGCCATTATTTCAGAGGCAACGGTTATGTCAAAACCATCCTCTCTAGGATAACCATTCGGAACCCCACCGAGAGAATTAACAATTGATCGAAGAGCTCTGTCGTTCATATCTACTACTCTTCTCCATGTTATTCTTCTAGGGTCAATTTTTGGTTCAAGGTTCCAATAGACATGATTATCTACCATTGCAGATAAAAGCATATGGGCAGAGGTAATAGCATGAAAATCGCCAGTAAAGTGAAGGTTAATATCCTCCATTGGAACAACCTGAGCATACCCCCCTCCTGCGGCACCACCTTTCATACCAAAACATGGTCCGAGACTTGGTTCTCTCAACGCAACCATTGATTTCTTTCCAATGTAATTTAAGCCATCGTTCAATCCTACGGAGGTTGTTGTTTTTCCCTCACCAGCTGTAGTTGGCGTCATGGCTGTTACAAGAATTAATTTACCGTTTTTTTCTTTTTCAACTTTATTTAAAAAATTAGAACTAATTTTTGCTTTATAATGACCGTAAGGAATTAAATCTTGATCACTAATTGACAGTTTTTCTTTGGCCAAATCAATTATTGGTTTTTTATCAGCCTCTCTAGCTATTTCTAAATCTGTTTTATAATCAGCCATAAGTGCTACCTTAATGTATTTAATTGTAATGATCTACATTTTTTTAAATTCAAGGAATCAATTAATTCTTCTTTTATTGAAATTTCCATAAGAAATTTATTTTGAATTTGATAAGCTTCTTTTTCCTTAAATGCATCTCCTAAATTTGACTCACTTAGATACTGCAATGCATGAATTATCTCGTGAAGTAAAATTGATTTATTACATATATTTTCAAAATCCAATTCTGAAATTAATATACCAACATCGGGCTTAAAAAAAGCAATAACTGGGCATTTTCCTCCACATGCTAAAGATTGAAGTTCGCTTTTCGATAGCTCAATAACCGCAAAATTAAAAACACTTGCATCATAATGCGTGTTGACTGAAATCCATTCTAAAAGAAATGAGATTATGTTGGAAAGCATAAAAAATTATTTTTAGTTTTTTAAGAATTATTCTATATAATTATTGTTAAATTCCCTATGACAAATATTGAAAAAAAAATCTCAAGTGAAACAGCAAACATTCTTCTTAAAAAAAAATGTATAGAATTTAGTTTCAAAAGAAAATTTCAATTAACCTCTGGACGAAAAAGCATTGTATATTGTGATTGTAGAAAAATTATTTCATATACAAATGAACGTGACAAGTTAATTAATTTTGCTTTAAAAAAAATTAAATTAGATAAAACACTTAATTCACTCACAAATATTGCCGGAGGTGAATCAGCTGGCATCCCATATGCTTCATTATTAGCTCAGAAATTAAAATTACCCTTGTCTTATATAAGAAAAGAAAAAAAAAAATTTGGCAAAAAATCACAAATTGAAGGAGATATTAAATATAATGATAAAGTTTTACTTGTTGAAGATTTAATAACAGATGGAAGCAGTAAATATAATTTTATTGACGCTGTTGAAAAAGTTGGGGGTCGAATCAAAGCAATTTTTGTAATTTTTAACTATGGAATCAACAAGGAGTTTTTAGAATATAACGGAGAGAAAATAAAAATAATTTCCCTAGCTAAATGGGAGGATATTCTGAATATATTAAAATTAAAAAAAAAATTTCCACAAAAAAAAATTAAATTAATTGTAAATTTTTTAAATTCAATGGGAATTAAAAATTTGAAATCTTTCCTCTAAACGGAGTGCTTCTGACTGCTTTTTTTGATTTCTCAATCGATCCTGATAAGTAACTCAACCTGCCACTTTTTACAGAAAGATTCATTGCAGTAGCCATTTGAACAGGATCAAAAGATCTTGCAACTGAAGAATTTAATAAAACTCCGTCAAAACCCAACTCCATTACTTTACAAGCGTGACTGGGAGTACCAATACCTGCATCTACAATAATTACACCTTTACAAATACTCCTTATAATCTCAAGATTATGTTCATTTCTAATCCCTAGGCCAGAGCCAATAGGAGAAATTAAAGGCATAACTGCTGTACAACCTAATTCTTCTAGTCTCTTGCACAAAATTGGATCATCAGAACAATAAGCAAATATTTTAAATTTTTTTTTAACCAATTCCTCACAAGTGGCAAACAATTCTAGGGGGTCGGGTAAAAGCATTTCATTTTCACTTATTAACTCTAATTTTATCCATTCAGTTTTAAGTGATTCCCTAGAAAGTTCTGCTGTCAAAATTGCCTCTTTTTTTGTAAAACATCCGGCTGTGTTAGGTAAAAAAGTATATTTATTTTTGATTCCCTTAAGGAAAAACTTTTCTCCCTCTTTATTAAAACGCCTCATTGAAACTGTAATAATTTCTGTATCAGAGGCTTCCAATGACTTGTTCAAAGCTTCAAGATTGGGGTAAAGTGACGTTCCCATAATGAGTCGTGACGCAAATTTTTTCCCGTCAATAATTAGTTCATCTTTTTTTTTAGACATAATCCAAGTTATCCTCCAAAAAAAGGCTGTACAATTTCAATCACATCGCCTTCTTTAATAACTTTACTTTTCCATTTTGATTTTTGAATTAATTCGTTATTAACTGCTACGGCAAGGGAAAGCTCTTTTTTTTTTTTCCCAACGGTAGTTGTGATTAAGTCCTCTAAATGGATACCACAATTTTTGATTGTAAAAGAAGCTCCATTAACAAAACATTTATTTTTACTCATCTTATTAATATTAAAATAAACTAAATTTTCACAAATTAAATCTATTTGGAGAAAAAAAACTATTTCTTTCAGTTTCTTCTCCAAATACATAATTACTTACAATTTCAGCAGTAATAGGAGCCAATAGTATGCCATGTCTAAAATGACCAAAAGCACAAATTATTTTCTTGTTTTTTTTTAAACTACCAATTACTGGGTTTCCATCATTTAAAAGAGATCTTAATCCCGAAATACTCTTTAAAAATCTTAGGTTTTCAATTTGAGGAAGATATTCCCATATACTTGTACTTAAATAAAAGATTTCATCAAGAGTAACGAATTTTTCAAAACCTTTCTCATCTTCTGTTGCACCAATTGCAAACTGATTGTTTTCTCTAGGTGCAATATAAATCTTCTTAAACCAAATATTATTTTTAAATAATCTCTTTTTTGATTCAAATACCATTGAAACACCTTTAATTGGTCTCATGGGAAATTCAATTCCAATTTTATTTTTTAAAAAATCGTTACTCCAGACCCCACAAGCTACAACAACTTTTTCAAAATCAATTATTTTTTTTTTAAAAGTTAATTTATTGGGTGTCAATGCTATATCACTGATTTGATTATAAATTAAAATCTCACCTCCCATTTTTTTTATTTTATTTTTCAAATACAATTTTAATAATTCTGGGTTAGTCTGGTTGTTATCCTCTAAGTAAAGAGAACATCTAACGTTTGAGTTTAAATTAGGCTCAATTTTTTTAGTTTGAAGGGAATTTAAAATCTTTGGATAAAACCCTAATTTTTCTATAAATTTTTTTTTAAAAAAAATCGATTCTTCTTCATCATTATTGGTCGCAATCAGAAGTGAAGAGTTTCTTTTCAAACCAGTTTCGATAGTAAATATATCATTTTTTAAGAAATTATCCCAAATTTTTTTTGACTCTATCATTAATTTGAATAATTTTTTTTCATATGGTTTTGCTTCTACTAATGGGGCTAACATACCAACCGAAGCATCAGTTGCGTTCCCTTCGTTATTTTTATATTCAAAAACTTTAACTTTTTTTCCTTGTTTAAGAAGTTTATGAGCTGTAAATAAACCGATAATTCCAGAGCCAAATATTGCAATCATAAAAAATATTATTAATTTATATTTAAAAAATTTACTTACTTTATTATATAGCTAAAGTAATTAATTATGACTAATAATAAAACTAATTTACATAAAAGACTGAGCAAAGTTGCTTTTGAGGTTACTCAGAACGCTAAAACAGAAGGACCTTTTACAGGAAAGTATTTTAATTTTTTTGAAAAAGGGACGTATCAGTGTATTTGCTGTAATAAAGATTTATTCGATTCAGATGCAAAGTTTAAGTCAAAATCTGGGTGGCCTAGTTTCTCTGACACCATAGATTCCAGTTCATTATCCTATATTCAAGATAACTCTTATGGTATGATCAGAACCGAAGTTAGATGTGGAAATTGTAATGCTCATCTTGGACATGTGTTTGATGATGGCCCAAAACCGAGCTCAAAAAGATATTGTATTAACTCAGTAGCAATCAATTTTAAAAAAAAATGAATTATAATCAATTTTTTAAAGAAGAGCTTAATAAACTAAAAGATGAAGGCAACTATAGAGTTTTTGCAGATCTAGAAAAAATTGCTGGAAATTTTCCTCAAGCACTAAATTATAAAGAAGATAATGTTTCTGAAGTTACAGTTTGGTGTAGTAATGATTATCTTGGTATGAGTCAAAAGAACATTGTTATTGAAAGTATGATTAACGCAATACAAAAAGTTGGTGCAGGGTCAGGGGGAACCAGAAATATATCAGGAACTAACCATTATCATGTTTTATTAGAGAGAGAGCTATGTTATCTTCATCAGAAAGAAGCTGCTCTTCTTTTTAATTCTGGATATCTTGCTAATCAAGCTACTTTATCGACTCTAGGAAAAAAACTTCCAGACTGTGTATTCATTTCTGATGAAAAAAATCATGCCTCGATGATCCAAGGAATTAAAAACTCTGGTGCAAAAAAATTAATTTTTAAACATAATGATTTGATTGACCTTGAAAAAAAACTTCAAGCTGCAGAAAAAAATCAAACTAAGGTGATATTGTTTGAATCCGTTTATTCAATGGACGGTGACTTTTCTCCAATAAAGGAAATATGTAAATTAGCAAAAAAATATAATGCTTTGACCTTTTTAGATGAAGTTCATGCTGTAGGAATTTATGGAAATCGAGGAGCTGGCGTAGCAGAAAAACTTGGTGTGATGGACCAAATAGATATCATCCAAGGAACTCTTGCAAAGTCATTCGGTGTTATTGGTGGCTACATAACAGGTCGTAAAGAACTTGTCGACTTTATTAGAAGTTTTGCATCAGGTTTTATTTTTACTACCTCGTTACCTCCATGTATAGCTGCAGGCGCATATGCTTCTATCAGGCATTTAAAGTTCTCTGATGAAGAAAGAAAATTAATGCTCGATAATGTTAAAAAATTAAAATATCAATTAAAAAAAAATAACATTCCATTCCTGGATAACAATAGTCACATTATTCCAGTTTTGATAGGAGACCCAAAATTGTGCAAAAAAGCTAGCCAAATTTTACTAGATGATTTTAGAATATATGTACAACCAATTAACCATCCAACTGTACCAAGGGGAACAGAGAGATTAAGAATAACTTGTTCACCAAATCATAGTCAGAAGATGATAAAAGAGCTTGTGAAAGCTTTCAAATTAGTTTTTGAAAATTTAAGCATCAAATATGCAGCATAAAATATTAGGGCGACAAAATTTTTTTCTGCCATACCTTTTTTTTTAAGTAATACACTTCACGTTCGTGCAATCTAAATTGATCACCTTGCCAAAACTCAAAAGTTTTTGGGACTATTTTTATGCCAACCCAATAAGGTGGTCTTGTAACCTGGTTATTTTCAAATTTTTTTTCATAGTTTTGGAACCTATTAATTAAAATCTTTCTGCTTTTAATAACAGATGATTGTTTTGATGCCCAGGCACCTAATTGACTTTTTCTAGGCCTTGAAGAAAAATATAAATCAGATTCCTTATCATCAATTATAAACCCTCTCCCAGAAATTCTAATTTGCTTTTTTAAACTTTCCCAATAAAAGCACATTGCAAGATTATTATTTTTATTAAATTGTTTACCTTTGTTACTATTAATATTTGTAAAAAAAATATAGCCGTCTGGTAAAATCTTTTTTAACAAAACCATTCTAACATCTGGTTTATTGTTTGAGCTGGAAGATAAAGCAAATGCAGTGGGATCAAACTCAAATGTTTTTTTTGCTAGATTAAACCAGTTATTAAATTTATTAAAAGGATTCATTATTTGTTTTTAGAATGAAATGTATTATAAGTTTAAATAAATATAAGTATTTAATGTTATGGCATCAATTATTAATTTAAAGGAAAAAAAAGGTATTATACTTGGCATCGCTAATGACAAGTCAATTGCTTGGGGTATAGCTGAACAGCTTTATAAATTAGGCGCTAATCTTGCGTTTTCTTACGTTAATGAATCTATTAAAAAGAGAGTAATTCCTTTAGCAAAAAATTGTAACTCAGAAATGGTTTTTGAGTGTGATGTTAAAAATGATGAAAGCATTGATAATTTCTTTTCTGAAATATCAAAAAAATGGTCGTCTGTCGATTTTGTTGTTCATTCAATTGCTTTTTCAGACAAAAATGAACTAAAAGGTGGATACATCGAAACATCCAGAGAAAACTTTATAAATACATTAAATATTTCTTGTTATTCATTTACAGCTATTTGTCAGAGAGCAAGAAGACTTATGAATCAAGGTGGGCAAATTCTTACGTTATCTTATCTTGGTGCTGAAAGGGTAATGCCGCACTACAATGTCATGGGTATAGCAAAGTCTGCCTTAGAAACAAGTGTCAAATATTTAGCTGAAGATCTTGGTAAAGAAAATATTAGGGTTAATGCTATTTCCGCTGGTCCAATCAAAACCTTAGCAGCTTCAGGAATTTCAGATTTTAGATACATTTTAAAATGGAATGAATATAATTCACCGCTAAGAAGAAGTACAACCATACAAGAAGTTGGAAAAAATGCATCATATCTTCTTTCAGACCTATCATCTGGTGTAACAGGTGAAGTTATTCATGTTGATTGTGGATACCATGTTGTTGGAATGAAAGCCGTTGATGCCCCAGATATTTCGGTAGAGTAAAATGACTGGAAGTACATTTGGAAAGCTTTTTAAAGTTTCAACATGGGGCGAGAGTCATGGTGAAGCTTTAGGTTGTATTATAGAGGGAGTGCCTTCCAAAATAAAAATAAATGAAAAATTTATTCAAAAATTTCTTGAACGAAGGAAACCTGGTCAGTCAAAGTACACTACACAAAGAAAAGAAGATGATAAAGTTAAAATTTTATCTGGGGTATTCGATGGTGTCACAACGGGGACCCCTATTTCTCTTATAATTTATAATAAAGATACTAGATCAAAAGATTATGAAGAAATAAAAAAAAAATTCAGACCGGGTCACGCTGATTTTACTTATTTCAAGAAATATGGAATTAGAGACTACAGGGGTGGAGGCAGAGCATCAGCAAGAGAAACTGCAATGAGAGTAGCAGCCGGAGCGGTTGCACAAAAAATACTGGGAAATAAAGTTAAGATTAGAGGGGCGTTAATTCAAATAGGAAAAAAAAAAATTGACGAAAAAAAGTGGAGTTGGGACGAGGTAGAAAATAACGCTCTTTTTTGTCCTGATAAATTAGCTGTTCCGAGCTGGGAAAATTATTTAAAAACAGTGAGAAAAAATGGTTCATCTATAGGTGCAATTATTCAGATTAATGTTTCAGGCGTTCCGATGGGTTTGGGTGAACCTGTTTTTGATAAAGTTGAAGCTCTTTTAGCTAAAGCGATAATGAGTATTCCAGCAGTTAAAGGTTTTGAAATCGGTTCTGGATTTAAGTCAGCTGAACTTAGTGGCGAAGAAAATGCAGATGAAATACGTATTTTGAAAGATAAAATTTCTTTCAAATCAAATAATTCAGGTGGATCACTTGGTGGGATTACATCAGGTCAAGATATTGTAATTAAGTTTGCCGTCAAACCAACAAGCTCAATATTAACCAAAAAAAAAACTATTGATGTTAACGGCGAGAACACTGAGATAAGAACTAAAGGAAGACATGATCCTTGCGTAGGCATTAGGGCAGTTCCGATTGGAGAAGCAATGGTCGCAATTGTACTGGCTGACTTATTTCTTATAAACAAAATTAATAATTAGATTTTTTTACATAAATCAGAAATTCTTTATTGCCTTTTTGACCTAAAATTGGGCTATTTATAATTTCTATAAAATCAGGAGAAAAGTTTTCAACAAACCAAGAATTTATATTTACACAAATATTTTTATGAATTTTTCCATCCCTTATTATTCCTTTTTTTCCAACTAGTCCTTTAGAAACCTCAAATTGCGGTTTTATGAGTGCTATTATTTCAAATTTTTCTTTTAACAAATTTTTAAAAGGTAAAATTACTTTTTTTAATGAAATAAAACTTACGTCGCAAACTAATAAATCAACTAAATCTGTTATTACTTTTGAATTAATAAACTTAGCATTTGTTCTTTCAAGCAAAATAATATTTTTTGAATTTCTTAATCTCCAATCAAACTGACCATAGCCAACATCAATTGCAAAAATTTTTTTTGCACCATTTTTAAGAAGAACGTCACTAAATCCACCTGTTGAACAGCCTAAATCAGCACAAACCTTGTCCTTAACTATAATTTTAAAGTTTTCAATTGCTTTTGCTAACTTTAGTCCTCCTCGTGAAACCCATGGATTATCATTTTTTTTTATTCTGATAATTTGTTTATTTTTAATTAATTTTCCAGGTTTATCAATTTTTTCATCAGCTAGATAAACATTTCCACTCATAATAAGCGAAACTGCTCTTTGTCTAGATTTAACAATACCCATATCGACTAAAAAAGAGTCTAATCTTTTATTATTATATTTTTTTAAGACAATGTTTGAACTAAACATTTTTAATTATCTATTTATTCCGAGATATTATAAAATTTGCTAGATCAATCAAATTTTGTGCTTTTTCTCCAAATGGTTCAATTATTTGAATAGATTCTTCTATCAGATCTTGGGATTTTTTTTTTGCATTCTCTATTCCTAGAAGTGATACTAAAGTTTCCTTTCCTTGTTTATGATCTTTTCCTGTTTTTTTCCCAACATCAATAATATTTCCCTCAACGTCTAATAAATCATCCTTAATCTGAAATGCTAAACCAAGTTTAGATGAAAAATTTTCAAAAATTTCTAATTCATCATACTTTTCAGCTAGAAGACATGGTGCTATGCAAGAAAATCTGAATAATTCTCCTGTTTTTAACCTCTGTAGTTCAAAAATTTTTTCTAAACTTAATGTTTTTCTTTCAGCTTCTAAGTCTAACATCTGTCCGCCAACCATTCCTTCAGCACCAGATGATTTAGCTAATTCAGTTATTAAATTACATCTAACTTCAGAGTTATTGTGGGTTTTTTTATGAGAGATAATTTCAAATGCAAGTGATTGAAAAGCGTCACCAACTAGAATTGCGGTGGCCTCGTCAAATTTTACGTGACACGTCGGATGCCCTCTTCGTAAATCGTCATCATCCATTGCAGGAAGATCATCATGAACTAAAGAATAACAATGTATAAACTCTATACCTACAGCAACTCTGTCTGAATTTTCTTTCTTGACCCCTAGAATCGAAGAAATTTCATTTAAAATCAAGGGTCTTAACCTTTTGCCACCAACCTTTACAACATATTGCATCGCTTTATTTAACTTATTAGAAAAAAAAAGAGTTTTTGGTAAAAAACTCATTAGCTTTTTTTCAAAATCTGTTGAAAAGATACTTAAAATAGTTTCTAAATTTATGAAATCACTGTTCATCAATATTTTTTATTTTATTATCAACAACCTTTTTAATTTTTGTTTCAGCATTTTTTAATTTTTCTTCACAATGGTTTTTAAGGAGAACTCCTATCTCATAATACTTTATTGATTCATCTAAACTTACATCACCGGCCTCAATCAACTCAACAACTTTATTCAAACGTTCAAAGGCTTCTTCGAATGAGAGATTTGTCACATCTTTATTTAGTAAGTCCATAAACCATTAATTCTTTTCTATTTCAAATAACATGAAATTATTATGTTTAATTTTTTTTTTTATTTTAATTTTAATTTGTTTTTTGAGTTCATTAATGTCATTTTCTGCTTTAGGGTCATCAACTTTAACTCTGATAATATCACCCTTTTTGATCTCCTTAATTTTTTTTGCAATCTTTAAAACGGGTAGTGGACATCTTAAACCCATAAGATTGATCAATTTTGTTTTTTTTATCATAGCGGTTAAAAAAAAAAATATTATATATTTATCAAAAACATTTGATAACATTTTTATTGTTAATTAGTATTATTTTAAAGTTATGAAAAATATCACTATTAAGTTTCTTTTTCTCGTCGGATTTATTTTTTGCTTAAGCTCGTCTGATTCTTTTGCAAAAAAAATACGAATCGGAACCTTACAGTACGGAAGTGTAAATTGGGAATTAAAACTGATAGAAGATCTTGAGCTTGATAAAAAAAATTCCTTCGAACTTGAAATAGTTGAACTAGCAAGCAAAAACGCTGCTGCTGTTGCTCTTCAGGGAGGCTCAGTTGACCTTATTGTAACAGATTGGTTTTGGGTTTCCAGGCAAAGAAATGAAAAAAGATTATTTTCTTTTATTCCACATTCCATGGCAGCAGGTGGCTTAATTGCCTCTAAGGATTCAAAAATAGTTAATGATTTAGATCTTAAAAATAAAAAAATAGGTGTGGCCGGAGGACAGGTTGACAAAGGCTGGTTAATCTTTAGGGCCTATTATAAAAAAAAACATGGCACAGATTTAATTGATTTAAGCAGACCCATTTTTGGTGCCCCTCCATTGTTAAATAAAAAAATGCAACAGAGTAATTTTGATGCCATTCTGACTTATTGGCCATATCAAGCAAAACTCCTTACTGATAATAGTTTCAAAAAAGTTATAAACATAAACGAAATATTAAATGAACTAGGTATTCCAGATGGAATTCCAGTTATTGGTTGGGTTTTCAGAGATAATTGGGGAAAAAATAATAATGTTCTTCTTAAAAATTTTCTTAAAGCATCTGATGAAGCAAAAGCAATTATGCTCGAATCTGATAAGATATGGGAAAAAATTAGACCAAATATGATGGCTAAAGATGATTTGCTTTTTAGTAATCTTCGTGAAATATATAGAGAGGGAATTCCAAAAAAAAAGTTCACACAAACACAAATTGAAGGCGCTAAAAAACTTTACTCCATCCTCTCAGAAATTGGAGGCAAAGAGCTTATTGGTAACGCAAAAGAACTATCTCCAGGAACTTTTTGGAGTAACTAATTGTGGAATCTTACAGATTTAATGCAATTTTAAGAATTGCCTCAATTGCTCTATTTTTTTTAATTTGGCAAATCTCCAGCTTATTTTTAAATATTGAACTATTGCCCTCCCCAGCAGAGGTTTTTTCAAAAATTATTGAAGAAGCAAAAACAAATGAATTATTTTTCCATACATTCATAACGCTTAAAAGAGTTTTTATATCTTTTTTTATAGCAATGTTTATAGGAACTTTTTTTGGTATTTATATGGGAAGAAATAAAAAATTAAATGTCTTCCTCGATGATTGGTTAGTTCTAGGACTTAATGTTCCAGCACTTGTAATTATAATCCTTTGTTATGTGTGGTTTGGTTTAAACGAAGTAGCCGCAATACTAGCAGTTTCTTTAAATAAAATTCCCATGGTGGCAGTCATAATGAGAGAGGGTGCTAGATCTATAGAAAAAGATTATGTTGAGGTTGCAAAGTTTTACAAAATTAACAATAACAAATTTTTTTTTAAAGTCATATTTCCTCAACTTTACCCCTACCTATTATCATCAGCAAGGTCTGGCTTGTCACTTATATGGAAAATTGTTTTAGTTGTCGAGTTATTGGGTAGAAGTAATGGAGTTGGTTTTAAATTATACGGTTTTTTTCAATTTTTTGATATTTCTGGAATTCTTGCATACACATTAGCTTTCGTTTTTTTGATTATAATTATTGAATTTATTATAGTTAGACCATTTGAGAAAAAAGTTTCAGTATGGAGATAAAAAAGTGAGTTTTATAATTAAAATTAAAGAAAAATTTTTTAATAACAAACATGATAATAAGAAGACTAGTGTTTTAAAGAATATCGACATATCTATAAAATCTAAGGAGTTTGTTTGTATTGTTGGTCCATCTGGTTGTGGCAAGACCACTTTGATGAATATGATTGGGGGACTTATTGACCCTGATAATCAGGTTATTCAGTCATCAACAAAAAATAACGTAGAAGCTGAAAAATTTGGATATGTTTTTCAAACTTCAAGACTACTTCCATGGCTAACCGTTAAAGAAAATGTCGAGCTTGTTTGTGAGACAAATTCACAAAACTTTAATTCAGACAGCATTGATTTTTTATTAGATAGTTTCGGACTCAAAGATTTTTTGAATTTTTATCCCAAAGCCATTTCTGGAGGTATGAGAAGAAAAGTTTCTTTAGCAAGAGCTCTAATTAATAAACCGAAAGTTTTACTAATGGATGAACCTTTTGTTTCACTGGACCAACCTACTTCAGAAAGCTTATATAATGTTTTAGTAAACTACAGAAAAAAAAATCCCATTACTGTAATTTTTATAACACATGTGCTTAAAGAGGCTATTCTTCTGGGCGACAGAATACTTTTCTTTTCAAAAAAACCTGGTACAGTAGTTTTTGATTACAAAGTAAAATCAGTCAGAAAACCTCTAACGCTGGATAATAAGGCCGTTGATACTGAATATAAAAAACTTAAAAGTAAATATCCCCAGTTACTTCAAGGTTTGGTTTGATATTAAGGAATAAGAAAAATGGAAAATTTTTACGATTACATTGAAAAAGGTGGAATTATTTTTTCAATTCTATTGGTATTATCTGCAGTAGGAATAACGCTTATAACCTATAAATTTATAGAGATAAATTTTTACAATGGTCTTGATTTGCAAAGCTTTGAACAAGATTTAAATGACACCTCGAACATAAGTGACTTTAAGCAATTAGTAGATTTAAAGCCCAATTCAGAAAAAAAGATATTTCTAATTGAAACATTAAACATTATTGAAGCTAATACTTCAAAAGTCCTTAAGGAACAAGAGATAGAAACACTTCTTCAAAAAAAATATTTAAAGTCTCAAAAATTCCTTCCTTCTCTTGAAATCATTGCTCAAGTTAGTCCACTTATAGGTTTATTAGGTACAGTAATAGGAATGATTGACTCTTTTAATGAGTTAGAATTAGGGGGGAGTTTAGTTGATCCATCTATCTTAGCTGGGGGAATATGGACGGCTTTACTTACAACAGCGATGGGCTTAATTGTTGCGATACCAGCTTTAATATCTCATTATTTTTTTGATAAAAAAATAACTAATACAGTTCAATCTTCAAGTGTTTTTTTAACAAAACTAACAAACAAATCTACCTAAGATTAAAAATAAAGATTAATGATAGACATTCAAAAAAAAAATATAAAAATTAATATAATACCATTAATTGATATTATTTTTTTAATGCTCGTTTTTTTTATGCTTGCAACTAATTTTTCCGAAAAAAAAGAAATCAGTTTTAAACTTAAACAAAATATTGAAACATTAAATTATGATCAAGAGAACTTAATTATTTACATAAAAAGCAATTCATTTGTAATCAATGAAAATTTAATAAAAAATAGTCAAATTGAAGAAAAGGTTCTTAGTTATTGGAATACAAAAATTTATAAAAATATTGTTATTTTAAATGATGATAATTCTAACCTTCAAAAGTTAATATTTATCCTAGATATTCTAAAAAAAAATCAAATTAAAAACGTAAGTTTTGCAGATGATCCAGAAATTTAAATTTAAAAAAGAAGTCAATTTAAGTGATTCAATTAATCTTATACCAATGATTAATCTAGTTTTTTTACTTCTTATTTTTTTTTTACTGACGGGTATTATTCAAAAGAAAGAAGACCCAAGCATTTTAATCCCAGAATCAGATCAAGGGATGAAGAAGGATAATTATTCTAGTAATTTGACTATCCAGGTTAACGAAAATGGAATATTAAAATTAAATGATAAAATAATTTCTAATAAAGATTTAAATACGCTTAAAATTGAAGGTAGAGACATGTTGATTCTTAACATAGACAAAAACGTAAAAATAAAAAAAACAAACGAGATTTTCAAAAATATAAAATCAGCTGGATTTGAAAAAATATTTATAAATGTTTCAGACAAAGATGCATCGAACTAGTTTTCTGACATTATCAGCTTTTTTCTCGATAGTATGTCACTTAACTTTTATACAGTTTTTTGAAACGTATAAAAAAAAAG
This sequence comes from uncultured Alphaproteobacteria bacterium, assembly GCA_902536485.1. Lineage (GTDB taxonomy): Bacteria > Pseudomonadota > Alphaproteobacteria > Methylaequorales > Methylaequoraceae. The sequence goes on from CACAXP010000001.1 coordinate 65,275, forward strand.
AACAGGAAATAATTGTAATGGATCTTAGTTTGTTTAAGGAGTTTCAGGTTGAAAAAAAATTAGCTCCCACTCGAAAAAATAATGAAAAAATAATTGAAAAAAAACCACCAAAAAAAGAGGAGAAAATAATTGAAAAAAAACCACTCAAAAAAGATGACGAAAAAATTTCATTAAATAAACCAAAAACACAAGAGAAGCCCAAAACAGTAGAAAAACTAAAAATAGAAAAAACTGAGCCTAAAAAAGTTGAAATTCAGGACCCTGTTTCCAAAAGTCAGCAAGCTCAAAAACCTCAACAAGTTATCACCCCTAAAATTAATTCAGAATTGCTCAGTAAACAACTAAGTATTTATCTTGGTAAAATATCTAAGGAAATAAACTTAATTGCTGCAAAATCCTATCCAAGACAATCAATTAAAAGAAGAGAACAAGGGACAATCGTAGCAACTATAACACTGAACAAAGATGGAAATTTACGTGAGATAGATTTTGATAAGAAAAAGCCAAAAAGACTTTATAAAACTACTGAAAAAATTTTTAAAAAATATATTTTTCCAAAACCACCAGAAAACATCCTAAACGAGCAAAAACTGGTTAAATTTAAAATTTCGGTTAACTTTATTTTACAGTAATTAATTTTTAATTCATTCACATTGTTGTAAAAAAACAACAAAAATGCTTATTTATTCCTTTTAAGCAATTAATTTCTTCAATATAGAAAATAATAAATTATGATAAATAAATATTATTAATAAATAAGGAAGGAAATAATATGAACATTAAAAGAAAAATAGCTATTGCTGCTGTTCCTGCTGTAATGGCTCTTGCTTCTACTTCCGTTGACTCAAAAATCTTACTAATGAGTCAAGAAGGATGGGAAGTATCTTTTGACGGTGCTGCTAACGCTTTCATTATGAAAAACAGCGTTTCCAACGTTCCAGACAGTAGTGGTGGTACTGGAAACATTACTTTCGACACTTATGGTGGAGTTACCGGTGGTAACGACGATACAAGTATCGTTACTGGTCTTTTACCTAATGTCTGGGGTATGAGTTTAAAAGCACCTACTGCAAACGGACTAGATGTTACCATGAGATTAGGTTTATACACACACTTGAACGGTGGTGAAAACGCTCTTGGAAATGGTCAAATTAACATACGTGAAACTAGTGGTTCTGTAGCCGGTAGCTTTGGTACTATTTTATTTGGTAGAAGTCTTGGTATTCACCAAAGTAATGCTATTCTAAATGATATGCTTTTATTTGGTGTTGGTGCTGCGGCAAACGCAGATCAATCAAATACTTCACTGGGTAGAATTGGACTTGGTTACCTCTACACAGATTTTAGACCGCAAATATCTTGGACACTTCCAGGAATGGACGCGTTAGGTGGAAATTTTGGTGCAAAAATCGGTATTTTTGACCCGGATAGTGTTGTTGCAGATTCGGCTGCATTTAATGCTACTGATAAAAACTCTCCAAGAGTTGAAGCACAAATTACTTATAATGGTGGTATTGGTGATTTAGGCGTTAATCTATGGGTTGATGGTTCTTATCAAAATACTGAGAGAAACGAAGCTGAGGCTGCCGCTCGTACACAGCAAGATGCTTCAGGTGCTGAAACAACTAGAAGAGGTGCAAATGGCAACGATAACAGAGATACAGATGTTGACTCCGCTGGTGTTGGTTTTGGTACTAAATTAAGTTATCAAGGCTTTTCAATTGTTGCGACTGGTTTCTATGCTAATGCCCAAGGTATTAGAGGACAAAAGGCAGTTCAGGGTTTAGGCCGAACTGGTGCTTTGGATGACGTGGGTACTGAAAGAAAAACATATGGTGGTTATCTTCAAGGTACGTATGACTTCGGTCAAGGTACTTCTGCTGGTTACTCATATGGTGGTAACTGTTTAAAAAGAACTGGTAGTGACATTCAAACACGTGGTGTTATGAACTGTCAAACTATGCATTCTGGTATGATTTGGCATAACGTAACAGATAACTTCAGGTTAGTAGCTGAAGGAGGATATACCGAGAAAACTTGGTATCTTGCTGACAGTGACCAAGAAGATTCATTTGGTGGTGTTGGTGCCTTCTTCTTCTGGTAGAATAGCGAAATAACACTTACTTATAATTCGCTTATAAAAATTAGGGAGAGTATTGAGCTCTCCCTTTTTTTTTGATAGATTTCAAAATTAGAATGTATTTAAAACTCTTTTTCATTTCGCTTTTTACACTTCTATCGTCTTGCTCGACTTTGAACCCATTTGAGGGGAATAAATTTTATTATAAAAGTGGTTATCAAAGAGTTCAATTGGATGTAGAAAATGAAAATGCTAAAAACATTCATCCAATTAAAATTAATCCACTAAAAATTGAAGGTGCACTTAAGCTTATAGTTACTAAATGGGGTCCAAAATCAGAGCCGTTGTTTCAAAAAGAAAAATATCTTCCTTATTCCGTTGCTATTAGTGAAGCTTTAGCTGAAGCAAAACCAAACCAAGATATAGTATTTACAGTTGAAGGTTGGTATCGTAAAAAAACACTCTCTGAAAATAGAGTAACATCCGGTAGAATTTTTTATAACAAGAACGGACTAAATATAGTTTTTGGTTCAATTATGAGAAAAGGCAACATGTCTGATACTGATCCTATGTTAGCTGTGGGATTAAATACTGATTTAGCTAAAAATCCATATGTACCAGGTTCGAGATATCAAACAGTTAAAAGTGAATATTATCTATCAACTATACCCAATTCTGGTGTTTTTAGACCTAAAGAGGCTAGAGGTAGATCTGATTGGTTAGTTTTTACAGGTAAAGCGCTTCAAGCTAGGGCAGATTTAACTACTGACCAAAGAAAATTTGCTACAGGGGCAAATATTCAAGTTCAGGGCCTAAGAAATGAAGTCCAACAACTTAGGAAAGAATTACAATCCTTAAGGAACCCGGGACAACAAGTACCTTATGGATACTCCCAATATCAATATGGGGCTATACCCCCTTATCAACAGTCAACATATCCTCCTCAACAAGGAGCATATCCCTACTATCCTCCACCACAACCTCCATATGGGTATCAAGTACCTCCTCAGCAGTACTATCCAGTTCAAAGGCCTCAAACCAATAACTTCAGTTTAAAATCGTTAGAAAACATGAGGGAACGAGGTTTAATAAGCGAGGAAAATTATTTAAAAAAGCTTAAAGAACTTGGTTACTAATTAAACTCAAGCTCAAAGTTCCATAACAAAGCATGGTTAGCAGACGCATCAGTTAACCCATGTAAATAACCTAATGCAAGCTCAATTTCCGAATCTGAAAGACCTAACTCATATTCAAATTGAAAACCGTATTGATGTTCTTGTTCACCAAACACATTTGTATCTGATATCTCACCAAATTCACTAAAACCCAAGACACCAAAACTTAAATCAAAAAAAATATCTTTCATATATAGATAATTACTGAATGAAAAAGTAGTTGAACCCCTAGCAGTTTTTCCAACTTCTTTTTCGAAAATAAAGTTTGAAATAAATCCAAAAGACTCATTATAAAATTGATTAAGATATTTATATTCTATTTCATCAGCAGTATCTGATTTTGAAACAACATTATATGAGAAATACAATGCTGAGGCCCAATTTTTATAGTCAAAAATTTGCAATTGATTCTGAAACTCTGTTTTTTCCCAATCCATCGGAGTGTTTTCTTTATCAGAAAGATGAAACTCTAACTCACTTTGCCAAAAGCTCGTCCATGAATATTCTGTTTCAAGCACATGATGATGAGCTTTGTTTTTTTCAACTCTGTCATCAACATCAAAATGACCTCGCCACTCAAATGATTGTCTTCCTTCCTCGACTATTGGACTATAAATTTTATGATGAGAAAGTAAAAACTTACAATACATTAATTGAAAAATTAAAACTAATAAAAAAATTCTAATTTTACTTAAACTAAACTTTATCGTTTTTGTTGTATTTTTGAGCATTTTTTAGATGATAAAGTATTATTTTTTTTATTATAGTTTTTCATTTATTAAAAAGTTACTTAGAAAAATATTAAGTTAACTATTTAACAAGTCCTCTTTAAGAATAGTCATGTGAAATTGGTACGAAACCTCTCCTTCATCATCTTCAATATAAACCAGACCAATAAATTCGTCATCAATAAATATTTCACAGGAGTCCTCAATAGACTTTCTTTTTTTTGCAATAAATTTATCAGTCTTAAACTTATGGTTTAAATAATCTTGTAATTGTCTAATTTCAAATTCAGTCATTTTATAGATAAAAATTAATTTTTATGATAATGATAAATTTTAATCAGGCAAGAAGATATGTTGACAGTAAAAAAAAAAGTAATTCTTCTTTCATGTTTGGGAATAATTCCCTTTTACTCTGATATTTTAATTAATTTAATAAATAACTTTTATAATGTGAAATTATTTGAGCAAATAAATTTAGTGAGTTATTTTTACGGTGCTCTGATTTCTAGTTTTTTGTGTGGAATGCAGTGGATAAAATTTATTGATAATAAAAAAAAAAATTTATACATTCCAATGATTCCATCTATTCTACTTTGGATTTCATTTTTTTTTTCAGATAAAATATTTTTTCAATTAACGGTTATCATAAGTCTTCTGTGGTGCCTTGTAGTTGATATTTCAATTTTAAATAAAGTAAATAAACAATGGTTTAAAAAAATGAGAATAGTTATTACTTTAACAGCAATCTTACCACTTCTTTACAATTTATTTATCAATAAAATCAATAGGATATAAAGAAAAAAAGTTTTTTAACTTGAATTCAATTTGTTTTAAGTCATTCTATATCGAAGTATATGGGGAGATTTTGGGTAGCTTTAATTAGTTTATAACCCATACATCTACTCTATTTGTAAAAACATTTAGTCACAAATGTATTGTGATTAGACATATTAACTACGAAAGGATAGACATATGGATTATATGCTAAAACCAGAAGATTTTGTTGGTGTTACTTTTTGGATTATTTCAGTATCAATGGTAGCTTCAACTGCTTTCTTCTTCCTAGAAGCAAACAGTGTTTCAAAGCATTGGGCAACATCTGTCAGAGTAGCCGGTCTAGTAACATTAATTGCTGCTGTGCACTACTACTATATGAGAGATGTATGGGTTTCTACAGGTGAATCACCTACCGTTCTCAGATACATTGATTGGTTACTTACTGTACCACTTCAAATGATTGAATTTTACCTAATTCTTGCTGCGGTCGGTGCGGCTACGGCTGGAATATTTTGGAGACTACTAATTGGTACCATCATAATGCTTGTTGGTGGTTTCATGGGCGAAGCTGGTTACATTAACGCAACTGTAGGATTCATCATCGGTATGGCTGGATGGATATACATACTTTATGAAGTATTTGCAGGTGAGGCTGCTCAAGCTAGCGCCGCAAGTAATTCTGCGGGTATGAAATCTGCTTTTAATGCACTCAAGTGGATTGTTTCCATTGGTTGGTCTATTTATCCTATAGGGTATTTCCTAGGTTATTTATCAGGTGCGGGTGCTGACGCAGCTACCTTAAACTGGGTTTATAACTTAGCTGACTACATCAATAAAATAGCATTTGGTGTGATTATTTGGGCTGCTGCAAAAGCTGATACTTCAAAAGCCTAAGTAATGTAATTATTAATTTTAGGGGAAACATCAAATTGATGTTTCCCCTATTTTTTGATTATGTTTAAAAATCAAAGTTATAAAAGCTTTAAAGAAAATCTTGATTTCGTCCGTTCATGTTCTAACTGGGACGAACTAGACAAGCTGTCAAAAACTATAAATCAAAAGTTCTTACTAAACTCAAAATATAAAAGTAAACTAAGAGCAGTTGAAAAAAAAATGAATGTCACTTTGTGTGACGACTCTTGGATGGGGCATTGTGCAAAATATCAACTTCATTCTGGTGGAAAAAGATTAAGAGCATTATTAGCTCTTATTGCTGCAGATATTTTTAAGATTAGTCATGAAAGTGCAATCTATGCAGCTGTTTGCTGTGAATTTATTCATAATGCTTCATTAATTCATGATGATCTTCAAGACAGAGATCTTCTGAGAAGAGGACTCCCTACTATTTGGAATAGATTTGGAGACCATACAGCAATAAACTTGGGCGACTATTTTATTGCTGGCTCATTTGAAGCACTGTCTAAAATAAAAGGTAACCCTGAAAATAAATGTAAGGCAATTGAACATTTAAGTTATACAATTCAACAAACCCTTAAAGGACAATCACTTGAGATTTTAGAGAGATCTAATCTTAATTTAAGAATGGAAGAGTATGAATCTACAGCTAAGGCAAAAACAGGAGGACTGATTTGTTGGCCAATTAAGCTTATTATGATTTTAAATGGAGAAAAAAACATTGATGAGTTTAATTTTAATCCGCTTTATGAGGCAGGTTTAGCTTACCAAATACAGGACGATCTTTCAGACTTTCTTGGTATTAAAGATAGAGGCCTTCCAGGTAGAGATCTTAAAGAAGGAAAAATGAATGTTTTAATAATGCATTTTTTAGAAACAGCCACAAGCGGCGAAAGGTTTTTACTGAAAGAATTTTTTACAAAAAAATCAGAATCAATATCAGAGGATGACATTCTTAACTGGATTAAAATCATAAAAAGTAGAGGAATAATAGAAAAATCTATTGAACATTTAATTAAAGTATCGAAAGATGCTATAAAAAAATCTCGAAAAGTAAGTAACGGGCTTAATAAAATAACAGAATTTGTTATTCTAAATATTTTATTAAGGATTTCAGATAAAATTAAAGTCAAATTATGAAAAAGCAAGCATTGGTTGTAGGATCCGGTTTTGGAGGAATTGCATCTGCGTTAAGACTCAGAAAACTTGGTTTTCAAGTTACAATTTTAGAAAAACTTGATCAAATTGGTGGTAGAGCAAGAGTTTTCAAAAAGTCAGGCTATACTTTCGATGCTGGTCCGACCGTTATTACCGCACCGTTTTTGTTCGACGAGCTGTTTTCATTATTTAAAAAAGATAGAAAAAAATACGTGAAATTTGTCAGGTTAGATCCATGGTATAGGTTTTATTTCTCATCTAATGAAAAAGTTTTTGACTATTCAGATAGTTTAAAAAAAACAGAAAGTGAGATTCAAAAGTTTAGCCATAGAGATGTAGAGGGTTACAGAAAGCTTCTTAAATTCTCTGAAAAAATTTTTAACATTGGTTTTTTAAAATTATCATTCACTCCGTTTCATAACTTTTGGTTTATGATAAAACAACTACCAATACTTTTAACATTAAAAAGTTATTTAAGTGTTTATAGTTTAGTAGGTAAATTTATCAAAAACACTCAATTACAACAAGCTTTAAGTATACAACCTCTTCTATTAGGTGGAAATCCAATTACAACTACATCTATTTATAATTTAATTCATTTTCTTGAGAGGAAATGGGGAGTTCATTATGCTATGGGTGGTACTGGTGCACTTATTAATGGGTTAAAAAAACTCATGATAGAGGAAAAAATTATTATAAAAAAGAATTCGGAAGTTACAAAAATAATTACAGAAAAAAATAAAGTTATTGGTGTAGAGGTAAACCAAAATAGAAAACTTTTTGCCGATAAAATTGTTATAAACGCTGATCCAACTTACACATACAAAAACTTGCTAGAAACTCCTTATAACAAAAAATGGAATAAAAAACGAGTTGATAACCTGGATTACTCCATGGGACTATTTGTAATTTTTTTTGGAACAAAAAAGATATATAAAAAAATTGCTCATCATACAATATGGATGGGAAAAAGATATGAAGGTTTACTAAACGATATTTTCAAAAAAAAAATTTTAGCTGACGATTTTAGCTTATATCTTCACAGACCAACTGCAACGGATAAATCAATGGCTCCTAAAGGGTGTGATTGTTTCTATGTTTTATCGCCAGTCCCAAATCTCAAAGGTAATTTAAATTGGAAAGAAAATGGAGATGAATATAGAAATAAAATTTTATTAGCACTAGAAAAAACAATAATGCCGGAGTTAAAGAAAAATCTAGAAGTTTGTTTTTACATGTCACCAGAAAATTTTAAAAATGATTATTTATCAACTTATGGTTCGGGTTTTTCTATAAGTCCTATTTTTAAACAATCTGCATGGTTTAGATTTCATAATAAATCAGAAGACTTTAGAAATCTTTATTTTACAGGGGCCGGCAGTCATCCTGGAGCGGGAGTTCCTGGAGTTGTAAGTTCTGCGAAAATTATTGAAAATTTAATTCTCAATGAAAATAAATGAAAAAAAATTAACACTAAAATATCGCGCAAAAACTTTTTATTTTGCTTCACTATTTCTCCCAACAAAAATTAAGAAAGATATAGAAAATCTTTATACTTTTTGCAGACTGCTAGATGATTTAGGTGATGATCAAAATTTAAGTAAAATTGAATCATCTAAAAAGTTACAAAAAGTTAAACAGCAAATTAAAAAAAAAAAATCAACCTTTCCAGTTGTACAAAAGTTTATAGAATTAATGATTAAACATAGAATTAATAAAAACGTTCCCATCGAATTAATCAAAGGAATTGAGTATGATCTTAAAGGAAAAGTTAACGTTAAAACCTTTGAAGAATTAGTTAAATATTGTTATCAAGTCGCAGGAACAGTTGGTTATATGTTTTGTAAAATAATAGGAGTTGAAGAGAAAAAATTAATTTTAGGTGGAATTCAATTAGGAATTGCAATGCAACTTACTAACATAAGCAGAGATGTTGCTGAAGATTTAAAAATGAATAGGATCTATTTACCAAAATCAATGAGAAATTTTAAAAGTAATGATAAAGAAAGGATATTTCGTAACAAGAGCATAAAAAAACAACTATCAAAAGACTTGTTAGTACTGTTAAAAAAAGCAGAATTTTTTTATGAAAATTCTTGGATTTCTATTCTTAAATTAAAAAAAAAATATGGTATACCAATATCAATAGCAGCAGAGCTTTATAGAAAAATTGGTAAAAAAATAATACAAAAAAATGGAAACATATGGGTAAATAGAATATATGTAAATTTTATTGAAAAAGTTTTTTTTTCTATAATAGTAATTTTTAAATTATATTTTTCTAAAAACTTATTCCATAAAAGTGATGTTGAAAAAAATTTAATACTTATGCTGAAAAAATTAAATGTTAAATTTAATTAAAGAAAAATTTGATATTATCATTATAGGAGCTGGACTTTCTGGATTAATACTTGCTGACGAAATTTCAAAGAAAACAAAAAAAAGCATTCTGGTAATTGAAAAAAAAAAAAAAATTGGCTACGAAAAGAATTGGTGTTTTTGGAATAAACCACAAAATATCTTTACAAATAAATATGATACATCTTGGGAATCAATAAAGGTAAAAATTGATAAAGAAGAGATAATTTTTAAAGAAAATAATATTAAGTACCTTCATTTAAAATCATCTACCTTTTATAAATACATGGCTGAAAGGCTAGAAAAAAAAAAAAAAATAAAAATCTTAAAAGGAAAAGAAATAAAGAAAATTAAAAAATATCCAGAGAAAAATGAGGTAATAATTGGAAAATTTGAATATGAGTGTAAATTTCTTTTTGATAGCAGACCTGGTCTTATTAAAAAAACGAACGGTCTATTTCAGCATTTTGTAGGATATGAGGTAACATTTTATAAAAATATACTTAACAATAAGCAGGTTACTTTTATGGATTTTCAAAGTTTTTCTGATGGAATTAATTTTATGTATATCTTACCATTTTCTTCAAAAAAAGCTTTATTTGAATCAACATATTTTTCAAAAAGGACATTTTCAAGATTAAAATATAAAAATAATATTACCAAGTATTTAAATGATAATTTTCCTAATGTAAGATACAAGATTAATTTTAAGGAAGAAGGTACTCTTCCTATGTTTAATCACAACGTTAAACAACAGTTTAATTATTTCCCTATTGGGATTCCTGGAAATTGGTTAAAGTCTTCCACAGGTTATAGTTTTCAAAACTGCTTCTTATATTCAAAGTTAATTACAAAAAATATTATTGATAACAAAAAAATAAAAATCAAAAATAATTTTTTACTTATTTTTTTAGATGAAGTTTTTTGTAATTTGATTATGAAAAGTTCAAAAGATTTAAAAATATTTTTTTTATATTTTTTTAAAAAAAACAATTTAATGTCAATAGTAAGATTTCTTAATGGTAATATCAATTTTTTTGATCTACTGAGAATTATACTAACATTGCCAAAAAAGAAAATATTTATTTCAGCTTTTGATGTTATAAAAAAAAGAGTTTTATATAATGAAAGCACTTGAATTAAAAATATTCGTATTTTCAGTTTTTTTTTTTTTTATAATCGTTAATTTATTTGAGAACCTTATATATCTCAACTTATACAATCAACTAATCATATTCTCCATACCTTTAATATGGCCTGGATTAGCTCATGGAAGTTTAGATATTTTAACTGCCAGAAGGTTTAATTTGATAAAATCAAAAAAAACATTTTTTTTCTTTATTACAATTTATATCTGTATACCAATTTCTTTTTTCTTTTTTTGGTTGAAATTTCCTGATGTATTCTTCGTATTATTTTTAATATTATCTGGTCTACATTTTGGAATTAGCGATAGAGAAAGTAAACTTTTTATACAAAAAAAATTAGAGGTCTTACTTAGAGCACTTATTATTATTTTTTTACCTATTAAATTTTATATTGATGAAATAAAAGAAATTTTTACGTTCTTCTTTGTAAGTGAAAATTTAATTTCTTTGTTGTTTATCTGGAGTGAATTTTTTTTATATTTAATAATTTTTATATTCTTATTTTTTCTAGTTAACGTTATGCTTAAAAAAATATCTGTAAATCTTATTATAGAGATCACATTACTTTTGTTTTGTTTTGTATATTTCAAACCACTAGTATCTTTTTTTATATATTTTTGTTTTTTACACTCCATGAGACATCTTCTGTATGAAAAGCATAAACTTAACCTTTCATTTAAAAAATTATTTATAAAGACACTACCAATGACAATTTTGAGTTGTTTATTTATTATTTTTTTAATATCGACTGTAAGTCAAACTAATATACTGAATTTGAATCATATTATAGTTGCCCTATCCTCTTTGACGATATCTCATGTTTTTTTAATTAATTTTCTAAAAAATGATTAATCACTCTTATAAAATTTTGAATCTATAAGGGATTTAAACCATTTGCCTTGTTCAACTAAATTATTATTATCAACATTCTTTGGCAAATCGAATTTCATTTCATCTTTTTTACATAATGTTCTAGTTTCAATATTTAACCTTCTAAAATTTCCTAAATTACTTCCATGAATATGGTTTCCTGAAAAACAAAAAGCACTTCCATAATTAATTTTTTTTGTTTTATAATCAACGAGATTGAAATTTTGAACGGAGATTGGCGTTGAAGTGTTTATGTATCCCCTTTTAAATAATTCAAAATTCCATTCTTTTGAATTATTTTTAACTTTTTTGGTAAAATATTTTGGAATGAAAAAAATAGAATTTGTGTTTGATAAATCATGCAAAGGAATCCACCAATTTATTTGATGCTGAAAGTTAGACGCCCATGTATCTCTATGAGGTTTTACTGGCTTTAAAAGACCCCTACCCCTTTCTTTTATTGATGGACTAAACCTGATTGTAATTTGGTCACAATAAGTATCATAAATATCAAAATTTAAATCTTTTAAAAATATTATAAACTTTTTATATAGGAGTTTTGATTGTTTTATTGATTTTTGAAACCGAATAATCTCTTTTTCTTCTAGAATTATTGAATTATCTTTTACAAACTCGTTAATGGAAACATTAAAAAAATTAAAAAAATACTTTTCCACTTCAATTATTAAGGAGAGTAAACTTGAAAAACCATGAGGTATTAAGATTTTTCCTTTAAAGACTGAGGTTTTTAATTTATTTGAGTCAAATTCATCAACAAAATGAAATTTTTCAAAAATATTTTGTTTTTTAATTTTCATAAGAATTTATAATTATATAAACTATGAAATATCTCTCTGAAAAGATAGTACTAAAACTTCTTAACTTAGAAAAAATAGATAGAAGTATTGTAATTAGTGACCCTTCACAAAAAGATTGTCCAATGGTCTATATCAGTAAAGAATTTTCAAAACATACCGGCTATAGTATTGAGGAATCTTTAGGGAAAAATTGTAGATTTCTCCAAGGCCCAGAAACAGATGAAAATGATATTCAGCAAATCAAACTATATTTAAAGCTTAAAAAGAGAATCACAATTGACATTTTGAATTACAAAAAGAATGGTGAAAAGTTTTGGAACAGACTCAGAATTATACCTATTTTTGATAATCAGAAAAAATTAATATACTTTGCTGGCGAGCAAAATCCTATTTCAGTTGAGTCTGTAAGAAGACATACATTTAATAAGATTATTGATTAGTTTCTTGGTATTTATACTGTAGATCAAGATATGAACCACCTTCACACTGAAGGATATTTTCTGGACCTTTGTTATTATTAAGTCTTTTTTGTGAAATTAGAAATAAATTTTGATAATACAAAGCTTGTCTTTCTTGTAGAGTCCATAATGTTCTCTCATCTAGATCAATGGTCCTATTAGAGTTTTTCTGATAATGATGAACCATTTCATGAAGAATTATTGATAAATCACAAATATTATCGTCAGGCAAAAGGTTGTCTCTATAAAAAATTCCTTCATTTTTTACGTAATAAGCTTTAACTCTGCAATTCTCTGATGAATAACATGCTTTATCTGACATTTCTTTCTTTGATAACTGAAAAAATGGTGGAGGCTCTACTTCTTGATTAAACTCGGTGTTAGAAATAATCCAGGTTGTAAGAAATGTTAAAAGTGCTTTAGTTATCATTTGTCTTTAATTGTTATGCTACCAGCTTTTTTACTGTTTTTAAGATTATATATAATAATAGATGTTTTGTTATTAGATTTATTTTTTACGTAGAGGTATAATTTATTACCATTAATATTAAAAGATTGAACGGATTGATTTTCGTTTAATTTAGGAAAAATTTCTGCATTTTCAATATATTTGTCTTCAACTTGATTATATTTTTTGATAATTACAATAATTGTTATTGAAAAGAGAGTTAAAATTAAAACTGCTAAAAAACTAACTATAAATTTTAGGTATTTATTCATTGAATAAGAATTATATAAAAATATTCGTATCTATCAATGATTTGGGAAAAAGAATTGACAAAGTTTTATCCGAAAAAATTGATGGTTTTTCACGTAATAAAGTCCAAGCTCTTATTACTAACGGAAACATAACTTTAGAAAATATAATTATTAAAGACCAATCATTTTTAATAAAGAAGGAAGGTACCTTATTAATAAAGTTACCTAAACCTAGAAGTTCAAATTTAATTCCCAAAAAAATTAACCTAGATATATTCTATGAAGATGAACATTTGCTAGTTTTAAACAAAAGAGCGGGAATGGTTGTACATCCTGGTGCAGGAAATTATCAAGACACTTTAGTAAATGGCCTTTTGTATCATTGTAAAGAATCTTTATCCGGCATAGGTGGTGTCATGAGGCCTGGAATTGTTCACAGAATTGATAAAATGACAAGTGGACTTTTAGTTATTGCTAAAAATGATAAGACTCATAACGAATTATCAGAACAATTTAAGAATAGAAAAATTATTAGGAAATATATTTGCCTAACATGGAATTCCACAAATCTTAAAAAGGGTTTAATTAGAAAAAATATAACTAGGTCGAAGGTTAATAGAAAAAAAATGGTAGTTTGTGAAGAAAATTTGGGTAGAGTTGCTATAACTGAGTATCAATCTTTAAAAACATTTGATTTTAAAAAAATAACAATTTCTTTGTACGAATGTAAACTTCATACCGGAAGAACACACCAAATAAGAGTTCATCTAAGTCACATTGGAGTACCTATTATTGGGGATTTTGTTTATAAAAAAAATATTAACAAGGATTATCTTCCAATTAAAATAAAGGAAAACGTTGAAAATAATTTTATTATCCCAAAAAGACAGGCTTTACACGCTAAATCAATTGGTTTTTTTCATCCATACGAAAAAAAGGATATGTTTTTTGAATCTGAAGAACCCAAGGAATTCAGGGATCTAATATCATTAATTAAAGAAAAATAATAAAAATAACAAAATATTCATCTCATATTCATTTTTCGCTTGAAATTTATTTTTGTGACATTATTATAACTTCATGGCTGTTAAATTAGAATCAAATATTATTAGAAATCTTAATCAAAATGATATTTCCTCTTATTTGAAAGAGATTAATAAGTTTCCTTTACTATCACATGAAGAGGAATATAGTCTTGCGGATGACTGGATTAAAAATAAATGCTTAAAGGCTGCACACAAGCTTGTTAATGCTCACTTACGTCTAGTTGTAAAGATTTCAATGAAGTTTAGGGGATACGGTTTGCCTCTAGGTGAATTAATTTCTGAAGGAAACATTGGTTTAATACAGTCCCTTAATAGATTTGATCCAAAAAGAGGATTTCGACTTTCAACATATGCAATGTGGTGGATAAGGGCTTCTATCCAAGAATTTATTCTTCACTCATGGTCTTTAGTTAAAATTGGGACAACCGCAGCACAAAAAAAACTTTTTTTTAATCTTCGCTCATTAAAAGGCAAATTAAAAGCTCTAGAGGACGGTGATTTACCACCTGAACTTGTGACAGAGATTGCTGATAGATTAGATGTATCTGAGAATGATGTCATTGATATGAATAGAAGGATGACAGGTCATGACCAATCTTTAAACAACCCATTTTCAGCCGATAATGAAGACGAATGGATTAACAGTTTAGTAGATGATAAGGAAAGTCACGAAAGTAAGTTTATTTACAAACAAGAACTTTTCAGACGTAAAGAAATGCTTGAAAGCGCTCTTAAAGACCTAGACGATAGAGAAAGATATATAATAACACATCGCAGATTGGTTGATGACCCACTTACTCTTGACCAACTCAGCAAATCCTTCGGTATTTCGAGAGAAAGGGTCAGACAAGTTGAAGCCAAGGCCTTTGAAAAGCTTAAAAAGTTCGTCAAAAATGTTGACTACAGAAGTAAAAACTTTAACTAATAAATGGGTTTTTTACCAGTATAGTATCTTCGCGTTTTGGACTAGTTGACAATAAAGAAACCTGAACCCCAAGCAATTCCTCAATTCTTCTAACATATTTAATTGCTAATGCCGGCAGCTCGGTCCAAGATTTTGCCCCTTTTGTTTTTTCCAGCCACCCTTTATGTGTTTCATAAATAGGAACTATTTTATTTTGATCAGCTTCTGATTGTGGAAAGTAATTAATCTTTTTTCCATTTAATTTATAACCTATACAAATTTTAACTTCTTTAAAGCTATCTAAAACATCTAACTTTGTAAGCGCTATTCCGTCAATGCCTGAAACATTAATAGAATGTCTGAGTAAAATTGCATCGAACCATCCGCATCTTCTTTGTCTCCCAGTCACAGTACCAAACTCATTTCCTATCTCTCCAAGTTTTTTTCCAATGTCACAATCTAATTCACTTGGAAAAGGTCCTCCTCCAACGCGAGTTGTGTAGGCTTTTACTATACCTAATATAAAACCAATTTGTTTAATAGAAATTCCAGTTCCTACTGAAGCGCTACTAGGAACAGTATTTGAAGAAGTTACATATGGATAAGTCCCATGGTCAACGTCTAAAAGTACTCCTTGCGCTCCCTCAAATAAAATTCGTTTGCCTTTCAATCTTGCGTTTTCTATTACAGGCGATGTTCTTTTTACAAACTTAAGAATGGGCTTTCTAAAGAAATTAATTTCTTTTTTAATAGCTTCAAATTTTAGGGGCTGAGAATTTAATCCAGCTAAAATTATATTATGATAATCTAAAATATTTTTAATTTTGTCGTTTAGAATTTTCTCGTCACTCAAATCACCAAAACGTATTGCCCTTCTCCCAATTTTATCCTCGTAAGCTGGACCAATACCTCTTCCAGTTGTTCCAATTTTATTAACACCCTTTCTTTCCTCTCTTATTTTATCAATATTTTTATGAAAACTAAAAATAATTGAAGCACAGTCAGACAATATCAAGTTTTTTGAAGTAATATTCACACCGTGTTTTTTTAAATTTTTAATTTCATCTAAAAGTGCTAGAGGATTCACAACAACACCATTACCGATAATTGATAGGGTTCCTTTCCTGATAATTCCAGATGGAATTAAGCTTAATGCAATCTTTCTCTTTTCTATAACAATAGTGTGACCAGCATTGTTTCCACCTTGAAATCTAAAAACTATGTCCGCTTGATTTGATAACCAATCTACTATTTTTCCCTTTCCTTCATCACCCCACTGAGCACCTACAACTGTGACGTTTCCCATTTTACTTCACCTTAAAAATATCATTATCAAAAAAATAATAATTACACTCTTGTTTATTTGCTTCTGTTTTAGTTTGTTGTTTATTTAATTTTTTTATTGATTGAAAGGTGAAAAATCCCTTCTTTTGAAGATTTTTCTTCAATTCAGGATCGGAATATTTAGGAATTAAAATTTTTTTGATTAATTTTTTTTTCATAAATGTTTCCAATAATAATGATTCAGTGAAACCAGAAAAACCAATACAATTTTCATTCAAAACTTTATAATTTCCTCCAGAAAATAGTTCTTTAAGATTTTCTGAAAAAACCTTAAAAGCAATTCCAGTATGATAATTTGACTCATCAATCTCTGAAGGATCAATAAGTATTTTTAAATCAGGAAAGTCTTCTATTATTCTACCGATAATTTTAATAAAACTTTGAATTTCAAGCTTAATGTTTTTTGTAAAATTAATCTTTTTAAGTTTCTTAAGGTTTATTTTAGCGTCACCAACACTTTCAATTAGGGCATCCGAAATGGTTTTTAACCGTTTGGATACTTTTTCTAAACCGTCTGAATTTTTGTTATTAAATCTTTCTCTAACAAATTCTAAGTCAGGTTTTGAAAGCTTAAAATCCTTATCAATAGCTGAAATTAAGGTAGGCATTGTGAAGTTAATAAAAAAATTTTTAATTTTTAAACTGTTTAATGACTCTATCATAAGAGAAATAATTTCATTTTCACAATCATTTTGTTCGATACCAATAATTTCTGACCCTATTTGAGTTGATTGTCTTGAAAGATTAAGGCTATTATTATTAACCCTTAAAACCTCTCCTGAATAACATAACTTCAATGGTCGAGGTAATTCAATTAATGAACCGCAGGAAATTCTTGCAATCTGAACTGTAATATCAGATCTGATTCCCATCATTTTCTGAGAAATTGGATCAAGAACTCTAAAGGAATTTGCGTCTTCATTATCATCTAAAAGAAAAAAAAGTGAACTTTCAAATTCTAATAACGGAGGTTTCACTAGTAAGAATCCATTAATTTGCATTAATTTAATAAAAATTGAATTAACTCTATTTTCTTTAGTTGCCAGTTCAGGAAGACTATCTCGAAACCCCTCTGGTAAAAGCTGATTTTTCACTCTATAACCTAAAATAATTAAAAGACCAATCTAGCCAATTTGTAAGAGCAATCAAATCATTTTTTTTTATATTTGATCCGTTCCAAATTCTAATTCCTGATTTAGCTTTCCTATAATTAGCAATATCAAAAGCAATCTTTTTTTTACCTAAAAAAGAAAACATTTGTCTGTGTTTTAAATCTTTCTTAAAGACAAAAAAACATGGTGTGAAGGCTCTGTATTTTTTTTTTTTGCAAAAAAAACGTATAAATTTATTTTCATTTGCCCATTCCTCTAAAATAGTTCTATTTTTAATACAAGTTTTTTTACTAAACTTTAAACCACCTTTTTTCTTAAAAATTTCCAAACAGAGATCAAAATCAGAAATTGATAATAAAGAAGGTGTATTTACTAAAAAGTCATGATCATAAATTGACAAAACCTTCGGCAATTTATTTCTTTTTTTTAAACGCTCCATTGCTTTAGGACTCATTACAATAATCCCATGTTGAGATTCTGAACCAAGAGCTTTTTGCCATGAAAACACTGAAACATCAATTTTCTCCCACGGTAAATCTTCTATAAAAGCAGCTGAGGTTACGTCTGAAATAACCAATCCATCATGAGAACTTTTAATAAAATCTATATTATTTATGGACATGCCAGTTGAAGTCCCAGTCCAAACAAAAATTATATCATTATTTTTTGGAATATTATTCAAATCTGGTAAATCACCCTCTAAATTTTTTCTTAAATCTACTTTTAAATTTAACTTCAATAAATCTTCATACCAACTTACCCCCCAGTAATCAAAGATTACTGCTGTTACGGTCTTATTTCCAAGAAAAGACCAGATAACAGCTTCCATCGCTCCAGAACATGAACCAGGAAATAACAAAACTTTATAGTCCTTTGGTATATTTAAAATGTTTTTTAATTTATTTAATACGTCATTTATAAATTTTTTAACATCATTAGATCTATGGTATCTACCAAAAAAGCTAGTATTCAAGTCATTTACTGACCATTCGTCTGGTTTTTTTGTTGGACCAGACGAAAAATTAGGAGATTTTGGTTTTTTAAGCTTTGGTAAAATCATAATTGATAAAATAATGGAAAAGTAATAAAAAATACTACCCAACATAAAATAGTTAATGGTAATCCAAATTTTACATAATCAATAAATTTATAATGACCAGGCCCCATTACTAAAAGATTTGTTTGATATGCTAAAGGTGTGACAAATGAAGTATTGACAGCAAAAATTAACGCTATAGCAAAAATTTTAGGATCAACATTGATTTTTTCTGCAATATCAATTGCAATTGGAGTAAACAAAACTGCACAGGCGTTGTTTGAAATAAAATTAGTAGTTATTGAAACAAGCATGTAAAAACAAAGTAATAAGACTAAAGGAGATGAATCACCTAAAAAATCTACTAAGGATTGAGATAAAAAGTTTGCTGTCCCGGTAATTTGTATTACACTACCTAGTGCTAAAGATGTTACAATTAGAAGAAGTAAATTATTATCCACGCTTCTTATGACTTGTCTAATGGAAAGTACTTGAAACATAATCATGAAAACAACACCCATCAGTGCAGCAACTACAAGAGGAAGTACTTCAAAGGCACCAAGAAATATCACTGACAAAAATATGTAAATTGACTTTTTAGAAATATCTTTTGAAGATATTTCAGATGTTGCCCATTCCATCGGTAACAAATCACTTTGTGTTCTTAGAGCTTTAATTGAATCTTTTTCACCTTGTATTAAAAGTGTATCACCTGGTTCTAAAGCAAGTTCACTCATATGACTTGTAATTATTTTAGATTTTCTTTGTAGGCCTATTACAAAGCAGTTATATCTGTATCTAAAGCTTACATTTTCGATTGTGTTTCCAACTAAGCTTGAAGATGGTGTAACCATAACCTCGGTAATTATTTGATTTTTTTGATTATCACTCTGATCATCTTTTTCAAAGGTTTCAATAGAACCAATTTTTTGAGACAATATATTTGTCAATTGCTCTCTAGATATTGAGACAACCAAAATATCTCCTTCTTCAAGTATAAAACCATAAAAAGGACCGTGTTCTGCATGTTCCCCCCTTTGAATCATTAAAATTTTAGCTTGTCCTAATTCTTTTAAATTTGAGTCTTTAATAGCTTTCCCAATCAAAGATGAACCTTGGTTTAAAACAATTTTTGTTATAAAACTATTTTTACTATCATCGACCAATTGGTTAGATATCGGAGCTCTATCTTTTAGTAAAATTTTCGAAAAAAAAATTAAATAAAATAAGCCTACGATCGCAATCACTGATCCTGGTAATGCGAACTCAAAAAAACTTATTTCAATTTTTGCATAGTTATATAATGAGTTAGAGACTAATAGATTTGTACTTGAGCCTACAATCGTTATCATTCCACCTAAGATAGCTGCAAAACTTAATGGCATTAAAAATTTACTCATTGAATAATCTAAATTTTTAACAATCCCCTGGATAATGGGAATAAAAATAATTACAACAGGAGTGTTATTAATAAAAGCACTCAAAAATAAAACGATAAAAAGGGTCACAAAAATTATTATTTTTGTATTATTTGAGAAAAAACCTAGAAAATTAGTTATAAACCCATTTAGCACTCTAGTCTGAACAACACCTTGACCTAAAATTAACAAAGAAATAACTGTTATAAGCGATGTATTACTAAACCCACTTAAAATAGTCTGAGGGTTTAATAAGTTTATACCATCTTGATTTTTGTAGGGAAAAATTGAAAAAAAAATCAGAAGAAATGTCAAAATAACAATTGATTTGAAGACCATTGAAAATCTTTCAATAGCATAGAAAAACATGCTAAAAAAAACTATTAACAAACTAAAGAAAATGAACTGATTATCGTTTAACAAAAACATAATTTAAGGAAATTTAAATATATCTATTTTTTTAAAAATTTAAACATTATAATGAATAGAATTTATTATAATGTTTAAATGTTAGATAAAGTAAAACAATCGCACCATAAAAAGAAAATAAAAGACGAGAACCTTAACAAAGGTTTTCCAAGGTCGAAAAAAATTTATACAAAAGGTAAAATTTTTTCATCCGTAAATGTTGGCATGAGGGAAATTTCTCTAGATGACAACGAAATTAAATCTATTGTTACCTACGATACATCAGGTCTGTACACTTGCCCCAAATATACACATAATTACAACAATGGCCTTAAAGAAATAAGAAGATCATGGATAAAAAAAAGGGAGGGCATAACTACAAGTGTTAAAACTAAGTTAAATTTTCTTAAAGAGTCTAAAGTAGTAGAAAAATTTCCATCTATAAAAAAAAATATCTTTAAAAAAAAACTCAGTAATGAAATTACTCAGCTCTTTTTCGCAAGAAATAATATTATTACCGAAGAAATGGAATATTGTGCAATTAGGGAAAATGAGGGGCGAGAAAAACTAATTGGAAAACGATTTAAAAAAGAAGACTTAATTTCAGCTGAGTTTGTTAGAAATGAAATTGCATCTGGAAGAGCAATCATACCCTCGAATATAAATCATACTGAGCTAGAGCCAATGATTATAGGAAAAAATTTTCTTGTAAAAATAAACGCAAACATTGGTAATTCTTCCGTTATTTCAAGTGTTTATGATGAGGTTGAGAAGCTGTTGTGGGCTATAAGATGGGGTAGTGATACAGTAATGGATCTTTCAACAGGAGAAAATATTCATGAAATAAGAGAATGGATAATTAGAAATTCTCCAGTACCAATAGGAACTGTACCAATTTATCAAGCTCTTGAAAAAGTAAATGGAATCGCCGAAGATCTCAGTTGGGATGTTTTTAAAGAAACTTTAATTGAACAAGCTGAACAAGGTGTAGATTATTTCACAATACATGCAGGTGTTAGACTTCATTATATTCCACTTACGGCTGAGAGACTTACAGGAATTGTTTCTCGTGGAGGATCTATAATAGCCAAATGGTGTTTAGCTCATCATGAAGAAAACTTCTTATATACTAATTTTGAAGAAATATGTGAAATAATGAAATCTTATGATGTTAGCTTTTCTTTAGGTGATGGACTTCGTCCAGGCTCAATTCATGATGCTAATGATATATCTCAATTTTCTGAGTTAGAAACATTAGGTGAATTAACTGACATTGCATGGAGAAATAACATCCAAGTCATGATAGAAGGTCCAGGTCATGTTCCAATGCAGAAAATTAAAGAAAATGTAGAAAAGCAGGAGTCAGTTTGTAAAAATGCTCCGTTTTATACGCTAGGTCCTCTAACAACTGATATTGCTCCAGGATATGATCACATTACTAGTGCTATTGGTGCCGCAATGATTGGCTGGTATGGAACATCAATGCTTTGCTACGTCACTCCAAAAGAGCACCTTGGACTTCCGGATAAAGATGATGTAAAAATTGGAGTAATTACATATAAAATTGCTGCTCATGCAGCTGATTTAGCAAAAGGTAATAAAGGAGCCTACTATCGAGATTATATATTATCTAAAGCAAGATTTGAATTTAGATGGAGGGACCAATTTAATCTTTCGTTAGATCCTGAAACAGCAGAAAAATATCATGATCAAACATTACCTGCGGAAGGTGCTAAAGTTGCACACTTTTGTTCGATGTGTGGTCCCAAATTTTGTTCAATGAAAATTTCACAAGAAATCAGGGAAACTAGTGAAAAAGGTAAGAAAGAAATGTCCAAAAAATTCAAAGACTCTGGAAGTGAAATTTACATTAAAACCTAATTTTAAATTAAAGGTCCATATTTTACATTTAATTTAGGTGAACGATCTATTTGCTTATTTATAAATCTTTTAGATTTTTTTAGTGACTCGATTAAAGAGTAACCCTTTGCTAAAAAAATTGTAAGTGCTGATGAAAATATACAACCGGAACCATGAGTAGAGTTGGTATTTTTTTTTTTTGATTTTATAACTTGAATTTTTCCATCTACTTTTAAGTAATCTAAACAATAATCTGATACAGAATCTCCACCAGTAATAACAAATTCACAATTATATTTTTTTTTTAATAGTTGATATATTTTTTCAATATTAATCTTTTTATTTCTACTACCAATTAAAGCTTTTGCTTCGTAAAGGTTAGGTGTGTATATTGGTTTTAATTTCGAAAATATTAAGTGAATTTTTTGATACTCTTCAGAATCGCAAAATTTTCTTTTATTTGTTGATTCAAAAATTGGGTCGATAACAATAGGAATTTTTTTTTTAAAATCATTTAAAAAATCATAAATTACTTTTGCTGTTGATATATTATTAACTAGCCCTACTTTCACACCATTAATTTCATACTCATCAAAAGAAGCTCTAAGTTGAGATTCTAAGATATGATTAGGAATATTAAATAAATTGGAAATTTTTTTAGAATTTTGTGAAGTTACAGTAGTTACAGCTGATAAACAGTACACACCCAAGATGCAGGACGTTTTTATATCAGCCTGTATTCCGGCACCAGAGGTATTATCACTTCCAGCAATAGTTAAAATTGTAGTTTGTTTATTTACCATCTAATTTTTTTACTAGATTTGTTAAGACTTTTAAAACTTCTCTTACTTCACTTTTATTTTTTGATTGGACCATAATCCTTAATAAGTTTTCTGTACCGGACTTTCTGATAAGATAATCCACCTTCTTGTATTTAACTTTGATAATTTCTAATAGTTTTTTCATTTTTGAGTGTTTAATAATTTTTTCACTATCAATTTTTGTTTTCATATTTATAAGCTGTTGAAAATTCTTAAAAAATAGGTTTTCTGTTAATTTAGAAAGTTTTACTTTTTGCATGCTCATTACGTTGATAATGAAGATAGCTGTGAGAATACCATCCCCACAGTATCCATTATCAGAGAAAATAATATGACCTGATTGTTCTCCACCCAGTTTTACATTAGTTTGCTTCATTTTTTGTATAACATATCTATCACCAACCTTTGTAAGGTGAAGCGCAATTTTCAATTTTTTTAAGAATTCTCTAAAACCTACATTACACATATAGGTACTTACTATGGCATTAATTTTAAATTTTTTTTTTAATCTATAATATTTTACAATAGTTGCAATTATTGTATCGCCATTTAATAACTGCCCTTTTTCGTCAGAAATGATTACTCTATCAGCATCACCATCAAAAGAAAGTCCAATATCCGATTTACTTTGTCGTGTTAATCTAGCAATTTTTTTTGGATACATTGCACCACAGTTTTTATTTATATTAATTCCGTTTGGCTTTGATGAAAATTCTACCACATCACATCCAATCTCCTTAAAAAATTGAGGTGCAATTTGAGAGACAGAACCGTTAGCACAATCTAAGGCTATTCTTATTTTCAAATTATTTTGCGTGAACTTTTTTAATATTGCTTTTTTATAACTTTCAAAATTAAGAACTTTATTAATTATTTTCTTTTTTCTTAAATTCGGTTTAATGTTAAGGGAGTCTAGAATCTTTTCAATTTTAATTTCTTCACTGTCACTAAGTTTTTCTCCATTTTTTTTAAAAATTTTGATACCATTATCATGATATGGGTTGTGTGATGCAGAAATCATAATTCCGTAATCATATTTTAATAATTTTGTATAAAATGATAGAATTGGAGTTGAAACAACACCAATGAAGTCGCTTTTAATTTTAATAGAGTCAAACCCATTAAGAAGAGCATTTTCTAACAAAGAGCATGACAGTCTTGTATCCTTTCCAATTATTATTTTTTTTATATTTTTTTTTGAACTGGCAAGAGAAACAGCTAATTTAAAAAAAAAAGTCTGGGTTATAGGGAAGCTTCCAACTTTACCCCTAATTCCATCGGTACCAAAATATTTTTTTTCATTTTTCATTTATTTTTTCAAAAACATCAATCGCTTGCCTTGCTTCTTTAACGTCATGTACTCGATGAATCTTTATACCTTGCATCATCGCATGAATTGTTGTGGAAATTGTACCTCCCAAGCGTTCTTTAGGCTCAGAATTTTTATTAATTGCAGAAATAAATCTTTTTCTAGAAATTCCCAACATAATAGGGCAATCTAAAGTATGAAATATTGATAATTGCTTCAATAATTTAATATTATCATCTAAATTTTTGCCAAAGCCAATTCCTGGATCAATAATTATATTATTTCTATCAATACCTTTTGATTCGCAAAATTTTATCCTCTCCTCTAAAAAATCATATACATCAAGAACAACATCAAAATAATTTGTATTTTTCATCATTGTTTTTGGTGTACCTGGCATATGCATAAGAATTACAGGTGTTTTATATTTTGTAAGAATATCAATACTTGTTTTGTCATTTTTGAGAGCACTTACGTCATTTATTATTTTAACACCAGCCAAAATTCCAAGTTCCATAGTAGACGAATTTCTTGTATCTAACGATAGATTTATCTTTTTATGATTTAAGGCTTGTATTGTTGGAAGCACTCTAAGTATTTCATCACTAGCCTTAACTTTATTAGCACCTGGTCTAGTAGATTCACCTCCAATATCAATAAAATCTGCACCATCTTTTATCATTTGCTCAGCTTTAGTTATATTATTTTTAAAATTTAGATTTTCTCCACCGTCAGAAAAACTATCAGGTGTCACATTAAGTATTGAAAATATCAGTGATTTTTTTTTTTTTAATATATGATTACTTATAATCTTTTTATTTTTTAGTGAATTTAGATATTTTTGTAAAAACTTATTATTATCTGCTAGTTTATAGAAATCCTCAATTAAATAATTAGTTCTGGAAACTCTTCTTTTTTCTTTTTTTATTAGCTCAATATTAGAATAGTGATTTCCTCTAACTTCAATAACTTTATTATTTTGTAAATCTAAATCTTTTTGGGGTATGAAACCAAACGGTCTTAGATAATATTTAGTGTTATAAGAAGGCAAAAAGATTTATAAAATTAAGACATTGCAGGTTTAGGATTTAACCCCCCAACCTTTTTATTTTTTCTTCCAATATCGTCTACTGGAAGTGATGTTTTGATACCGTCCGGTTTATTATCACTATTATCATCTTTGTTTTTTAATTTCCCTTTTTTAATAAGTTGATTAACGTCATCGCCAGATAATGTTTCAAACTCCAGGAGACTTTTCGCTAAACTGTGAAGATGTTTCATATTTTTCTTTAATACTTTTCTGGCGTGATTCTCTGCGTGATCAATTAAATTTCTAATTTCCATATCAATTAATTTAGCAGTTTCATCAGACATACTTTTTCTTTGGGTAACAGATCTACCCAAGAAAACGTCTTCTTCGTTTTCCGAATATCTTAATGGGCCTAATAAATCACTCATTCCCCATTCAACAACCATTGCCCTAGCTTTTTGTGTTGCTTGCAAAATATCATTTGATGCACCAGAAGTTATGTTATCTTTACCAAAAATTAATTCTTCTGCTACTCTCCCACCAAACATCATAGCTAATTTTGCGTTCATCTCTGTTTTAGTTTCAGAGTATTTATCTCTCTCAGGTAAATTCATGGTTACACCTAATGCTCTACCTCTTGGTATAATTGTAACTTTGTGAAGGGGGTCGTTACCTGGTGTAAAAATACCGACTAGTGCATGACCTGCTTCATGATAAGCGGTTAATTCTTTTTCTTTTTGCGTCATTACCATTGAACGCCTTTCAGCACCCATCAAAACTTTATCCTTTGCATCTTCGAAATCTAGCATTGTGACCAATCTTTTGTTACGTCTAGCGGCTAATAAAGCTGCTTCATTCGATAAATTGGCTAAATCAGCCCCAGAAAAACCAGGTGTTCCTCTTGCAATTACAGAGATTTCAACATCAGGTGCCAAAGCTATTTTTTTTGTATGAACATCTAATATTTTTTTTCTTCCTTCTATATCAGGGTTAGGTACTACAACCTGTCTGTCAAATCTTCCAGGTCTTAACAATGCTGGATCTAAAACATCCGGACGGTTAGTGGCTGCAATTAAAATGACTCCTTCTGTTGCATCGAATCCATCCATTTCAACTAAAAGTTGATTTAGTGTTTGTTCTCTCTCGTCGTTCCCACCTCCGAGACCTGCACCTCTGTGCCTCCCAACAGCATCTATCTCGTCTATAAAAATTATACAAGGCGCATTTTTTTTACCTTGCTCAAACATATCTCTCACTCTACTTGCACCAACACCAACAAACATTTCAACAAAATCTGAACCGGAGATTGAAAAAAAAGGTACGTTAGCTTCTCCAGCTATTGCTCTTGCAAGAAGAGTTTTACCAGTTCCAGGAGGGCCAACTAAGAGAGCACCTTTTGGTATTTTCCCCCCCAATCTTTGAAATTTAGTCGGATCTTTCAAAAACTCTACTATTTCTTCAAGTTCAGCTTTGGCTTCATCAATGCCGGCAACGTCTCTGAAGGTGACTTTATCTTTATTTTCATTAAGCATCTTAGCTCTAGATTTTCCAAAACCCATAGCCCTCCCCGTACCAGATTGCATTTGCCTCATGAAGAAAATCCATACACCAATCAATAGGAGCATTGGAAACCAGGAAATTAAGACATCTAGTAATCCAGGTGAACTTTTTTCTAAAGGTTGGGCTATTATTTCAATGTTATTTTTTTCTAACTTGTCAATAAGTCCTAAATCATTTGGTGAGTATGTTGTGAAACTGCTACCATCATTATATTTACCAAGTATATTGTTTCCTCTGATTTGAACGCTAGAAATATTTCCATTTTTAACGTCATCTAGAAAACTAGAATAAGAAATATTCTTTGTGCTAACCTGCGTATTATTAGCATTGTAGAAGTCGACAATAAGGAATACCAAAAAACCGATTAGCAACCAAACGGCAAGGTTTTTTAAAAAAGTATTATTCATAAACTTTATATAATTATATACTCAAAAATCTCAATTAATATTTAAAAATAATTTTTCCTTGATATCGGTATAGTAGGTTTAAAGTAGAAATCGTAATCTACATCACATTGACTAATAAAAGGAATAAATAACTTTCTTTTTATCTTTAAAAGAGGTAAAGAGCTTAAAATGAAGAAATTTAAGTGAGTTTTTTTAAAGGAAAAATATTTTTTTAAAAAAACCCAGTTTTCAGAATTAATTCTTTCACATTCAATCCTAAAGTTTTTTGAATGCAAAAAAAATCTGTTATCCCATAAGTAAGGTTTTCCTTTTGGAATTATTTTTTTCACTTCTCCTATATTCGCTATTTCTCTATATACTGATATTTTGTTTGAATTAATTTCCAGTAAGCATGAATGCAAGGTATATCTTAAATAATGATTAAATTGTATTGATTTAATCAAATTGATAATAGATGACTCTCTTGGTGGAAATATTTTACCAGAAGATGTAGTTAAAATTTTTTTTAAAATTTCAATTTGTATTTCTTTACTACATTTTAGAAATTTATTTTTATCAATCTGGAAAACTCCGTATTCAAAAAAAATTAAATAATTCAAAAAGAAATTTCTGATTTTTTTCTCCATGATTTCGTTAGATTTTTTAATTTTATTAAATTCTTTTTTTATTTTTGTTAACTGCCCTGGTGTTTTGTCTCCTAACTCTTTTCTAACTCTCGGTCGTTCATATTGCATATCAAGGTTGCTAGAGTCCTCAATCCATTTAACATTAAAAAAATTACACGTATTTATTAACCTTTTTTTACTGAAACTTAAAAGTGGTCTAATGATTTGTAGATTTTCTTTTATTAGTATTTTTGGAATTGATGAAAGTCCTAAGGTAGATGAGTTTCTTTTTTTTCTCATGTAATATGTTTCCAAATTATCATTGGAGTGGTGAGCCGTCATTAAATGAATAACTTTCAGTTTTTTACTTAGTTCTAAAATTTTTTCATAACGTGCCTCTCTTGCATTTTTCATATTCAATGCCAGTTCTTCATCTCTTTCCCATTTTAACAAATAAAATTTAATTCCTAAATTTGAAACACATTTTTTTAGCCATTTCGCTTCTTTGGATGAATTTTTTCTCATTTTATGATCAAAATGGAAAACTGTTATTTTTCCTGATTTTCTACGTATCCATTCCTTAATAAGCAGTAATAATGCCATGCTATCTGGGCCACCTGATATGCTCAATCCTACATGAGGGTTCTTTTCAAACGTAAAATTAGAATTAATTTCCGAATTAAACTCATCTTTAGAAATATAGTCCACGCTATTCCTTAGGACATTCCAGTTTTTTAATTTCTGATGATGCTCTTTCTTGTACATTTTTTGGTGCATCTTTATATTTAATTTCTAATTCAAACAAGATATTACAAGCTTCATCCTTTTTTTTTAAGTTTGAAAAAGATAAACCAAGCTTAAGTAAGTTATCTGGTCCTTTTATTGATTCAGGATATTTTTCTAAGCCCTCTCCAAATGCAATAATAGCTTTTTCAAAGTTTTTTTGAGCATAGTAAACTTCACCAAGCCAATATTGTATGTTGGGCATTAAATCTTCAGGTTCGATTTTTTTTAAATTTTGTAATTCACTCTCAGCTTCATTGAATTTGCTAGCCCACAGTAATTTAATTGCATTCTCATATTTTTTCTTAATTTCTATGTCAGAAAGTTGAGTTTTTTCGTTTGTTGATTTCTGTAAACCCAAACTTTGAGCCTTAACATTAGCTGGCACATCTTCTTGATTAAACATCTTAATAGCTTTTTTATCATCAATTGTATTTGTTTCTTGCTTTTCATAATTTGATTCTTTTTTTAGTTGTTCCTCTATTTTTTTTATTCTAGCCTGAAAATCACTATCTATTAATTTTAATTTTTCATCTAAGGCATTGATTTTATTTTGAATTTCTTCAATTAACCCGAAATTTAATCTATTTTTTGTTTCAATTTCATCAAACCTTGATTCATTTCTCGAGATGTAGCCAGAGGAAATGTTTTTTTCAAATTCATCAACTTTGCCTTTTTGAAGATCTGAAATATTTTTTTCAATTCTTTCCAATCGTTCCAAAACATTGTCAATATCAATTTCTTGTGATTCGGTTTTTATAAAAGAAAAAAACACAACTAGAAAAATAAATATAATTGAGAAATTTTTCATAAAAAAAAAGGGCTAGTTTTCTTACTAGCCCTTATTAAAAAAGGATATTATTACATAAATATTAGTTGCTTCCAACTACAGTGACCGCTCTTCTATTTTCTGACCAAGATTCAGAGGTGCTTCCTTCCGCAGCGGGTCTTTCTTTACCGTAACTTATAACAGTTATTCTGCCGGCATCAACTCCCAGAGAAACTAAAAAGTCTTTAACGGAATTACCTCTTCTCTCACCTAATGCTAGGTTATATTCTCTAGTACCTCTTTCATCACAGTGACCTTCTACAATTAATTGAAAACCGGGAGTAGATTTTAGCCAATTCGCTTGACTTTCTAATACAAAAGCTGAAGCTGAGCTTATATTATGTTTATCAGTTTCAAAATAAACTCTATCCCCTATTTCATTTTGAAGATAAGCTTGAAGATTAGCTTGTTTTGAGTCACCATCAAAAGATGGAGAGTCTGACGAGGAAGATGCACCACCAATAGTTTCACAACCAGAAAGGAAAAGGAAACCTACTAACAGCAATGATAAGTAATTTTTTTTCATAATTTATATCCTTAAGTAAAAATAAATAATAACAGTTATCTTTTTACAATCTGTAGGACCATAAGTCAACGTTGCATTGAAACTATTGTTAATAGTTTTGCCGTTATGGGGAATCGAAAAAGACTATTTGTTAAATGTTTTCACTGTACAGGAACCAGCACAATCAATGTGGTCATGTGTTGGTATGGACTCAAATGTGGTATCTGAGAATAAAGCATCCCTTCCTATAGCTTCCTGATCATCGAAAATTCCACTGTAAGTAAAATCGTCGAAGGCTCCACATGAGGAAAGACTAAATATTCCAATTAACAGCGCTAGAGATTTAAATTTCATATGAACTTACCTTTATATGTTTTTATATATTTACAGCTTATATGTTGATAAGTCAATGCTATGATTTTTTTTTTTTAAGGAAGTAAACTCGACCACGCTGGATCAGATGCGTCAGATGGAGTAATTAACTCCCTCAAGTTCACACCAGTTAAATCAATCAGTTTTATTTTTGGTGCTGTAATTTTTCCATCTGATAATTTTGCCTGACTATAGAAACTTAATACTCTGCCATTCGGCGACCAAGTTGGTCCTTCAACTAAGTATGACCTGTAAACAACTCTCTCTCCTTTTCCATTAGTATACATAACACCAATGTAAAATTCACCGTTTAAAAATTTGGTAAAAGCAATTAAATCTCCCCTAGGCGACCAGACAGGAGTAGCATACTTACCACTACCAAAACTAATTCTTTTTGTTTTTTTTGTTTTTAGGTTCATAACATATATTTTTTGACTCCCACTTCTATCTGACTCAAATGTAACAAAATTTCCGTCAGGTGAATAAGAGGGTGCTGTATCTATACCATCGTATCTTGTTAATCTGTTAAGTTTTTGGGTTTTTAAATTCATCTCATAAATATCTGTATTTCCGGATCTGGCTAAACTCATTATCAATTTTTTTCCGTCAGGAGAATATCTAGGACTAAAAGTCATTCCCGGGAAATCACCTAAAATTTTTTGAAAACCTGTTGCTAAATCGAGTATGAATATCCTAGGAATTTTATTGTTATATGACAAATAAGCTACTTCTTGTGCAGCAGGGGAAAATCTAGGTGTAAGAGCTAAATATGATCCGTCTGTTAAAAATTTATGATTTTCTCCATCCTGGTCAACAATCGCTAACCTTTTTTTTCTACTACTTTTTGGTCCTGATTCTGAAATGTAAACAATTCTACTATCAAAATAACCTGATTCACCGGTTATCCTTTTGTATATTATATCAGAAATTACATGGGCAATTCTTCTCCAATTACTAATTTCAGTTGTCAATTGTTGTGCTACCATTTGTTTTTCAGAAAAAACATCCCAAAGTCTAAATTCAAGTACCAAACTTTTATTTCTTTTAAATGATAACCTACCGTGAACTAGACCCTGAGAGGTAGTTAATTTCCAGTTTGAAAACGAAGGAGTATCATTAAATTTAATATTTTTTTCTAGAAATATATCTTCGGGTAAAACCTTAAATAAACCGGATCTTTCAAGATTATTAGAGACAACATTGTTAATTTTAGTTGATATTTTTTCTTCTTCATTAGAATTGGCATTAAACTTTAATAGGGCTACGGGTATTGGCTCAGTATTTCCCCTTGTGATATCAATCCTTAGTTCTGCAAAAGTTTTTAAAGGCAAAACTATTGATAAAAATAGAAATATAAGATTCTTCATAAAAATCAATTCTATAACTATACAAAATATTTTCAAAAGAAATTAATTTAAACTTTGTGATGGGTCGAAATCGAGGATAATTTCTTTCCATGTCTCGTATTTTTTTTTTGGTACTTGAAGTTTTTTACATTCAGGGTGGTTGACGGCTCGCATAGCACTTTCTGATGCTGCACGAAAAAAAGGATTATTAAGCTTTCTATCTGTTAATAATTTAGTATTGATTACCTCACCCTCATCGTTCAATTTAATTTTAATTGAAACAATCAAATCTTTTAAATCTTTTGCTCCTGCAGGAACTATCCAACATCTGTAAAATTGTCTTCTAATAGCATCTTTTTCTGAAATTGTTAATTTTTCACCTAATCTTAACTCTTTCGTTTCCTCTTTATCTACAATTTTTTCATCATCTTTTTTTTCGTCTATTTGGTTTTGACTATCTTTTTTAATTTTTTCGATCGACTTAAGAATACTATCCATTCTATTTATGTTTTCTTTTTTTTGTTGTGGTATTTCTTCAGTTTCTTTAACTTTTTCTTTTTTTTTTTTTTCTTTTAATGCAAATTCTGGAGGTGTTGGTTTCGACTTTGGTTTTGGTGGTAAAAAAAATTGGTTTTTAGAAAGACTCTTTTTATTTTGTTTTTTAACTTTGTCTGTTTTACTCACAGTTTCATCTGAAACGTCAACAATTTCTAAAGGAATTTCATAAATTTCAAATCTTTTATTTTGCTTGAAGATCTCTGCTCCGTACAAAAAAACAAATAAAATTCCAAAGTGAAGTGTTACAGATTTAAAAAGACCTCTGGTCATAATTATCTATTTAAGTTTTGTAACTAATGCAACTTTTTTAAAACCCGATTTATTAATAAAAGACATTAAGTCCATTATTTTACCATAATTCAAATTTTTATCACCTTTGATATAAATTTTTAAATCTTTATTCTGCCCCTTTAATGCTTTTAGCCTTTTAATAAGATCATCAGGTGATATTTTTTTTTTTTGTATATATATCTCACCTTTTGAATTCATGGAAACCGTGACTGGATCATTTTTTTCATTTTTTAAAACTGAAGCGCTTTCTGGAAGATTTATTTTAATACCAGCTGTTAAAAGAGGTGCTGTAACCATAAAAATTATAAGTAAAACAAGCATAACATCAACAAATGGTGTTACATTTATTTCAGAAATTGACTTTCTAGAATGATAGTTTTTTTTCAAATTTTTACCTAAAAATTTCCTTCGATATTATTAAAATTATTTCTTCCGAAAAGACCTCTAGCTTGTTTGAGATATTTTCTAACATATTATTAAATTTATTAAAAAAAAGAACCGAAGGGATTGCTGCTACGAGACCAAGGGCAGTTGCAAAAAGGGCTTCAGCAATTCCAGGAGCTACCACAGCTAAGCTGGTATTTTGTGATATACCAATTGCTGTAAAACTATTCATAATACCCCATACTGTTCCAAAAAGTCCAATAAAAGGTGCTGTTGACCCTACTGAGGCAAGAAAGTTCAGTCCCTTCTCCAAAGTACTTAATTCCTTATTAATTACAATAAGCATTTCTTTTTTAACATTTTCGCAGAAAGCTTTTTTGAAATCAAAATTTTTATTCGAAAATCCAGACTTTACTTTTTCAAAATATACCATTGCTGAAAAGAAAACAGATTCAATAGGGTGAGTAGGCTGAGAACCTAATTTCTTTGAGAGCTTACTAAGAGTTTCACTTCCATAAAAATTTTCTTCAAAATCCTCAGTATCAACTAATATATTTTTTAAAAGTGTATATTTTGAAAAAATTATTGCCCATGACCAAATTGATGAGAAAATTAATAAAATAATTACTATCTTTACAACAATATCTGCTTGAAAAAAAAGTGAAAGTATTGAAAAGTCATTTGAAGATTCTTCCAAGATTTTTTTCTCAATTGCTTCGTCCATATCAGATTTATACTATCTCAAAAGAATTAAATCTAGCTATTATATTTTTTGAGATTTTTGAGGGTTTATTTGATTTTCCATCA
>CACAXP010000002.1 GCA_902536485.1 uncultured Alphaproteobacteria bacterium
TTGTAGGTTCCTTTACAGGATTTTTAGCTTCGTTAATGGGAGTCGGAGGCGGATTTGTGATGGTACCAGCAATGATCTATTTATTTAGAATGGGCACAGTTTCTGCAATTGGAACATCTTTGTTTCAGATTGTTTTTGTGACATTAAATGTCTCAATTCTTCAAGCCACATATAATTTATCAGTAGATTTAATACTTGCAGTTTTTTTACTAATTGGAGGTGTTATTGGTGCACAGTACGGATCAAAATATACCTCAAAATTCAAAGGTGAACAAATTAGAGTATTTTTAGCTGTTATTGTGATTATTGTTTGTGTAAAGATGGGTTTAGAACTAATTAATGAACCTCCAATGAATTCCAGGGTAATTATACAAGATGCGTTTTAGTTTTATAAAGATAATTTTTTCAATTTTTTTGTTTCTGTGTCCTTTGGAAGGAATTTCAAATGTTTTGATTTTTGATGTTTCGCAAAAAAAAGTTTCAGTATCTAGTGATTTTAAAGATGAACATTTTACAATTTATGGATTTTCAGATTCCCCTAAAAACCTTGTTTTAAAAATTACAGGACCGAACCAAAAAGTTGTTTTACAAAAAAAGAAAAAAGTTTTTGGAATGTGGACCTGGAATAAAACAGGTGAATTTAGTTATCCTAGTTTATTTCATTATTACACAAATATTAAGAGTAGTGAGATTGATTTTCATGTTAAAAAGGATTTGGTCGATAATATCAAATTAATTGGAAAGGATGATGACAACTTAAAAAAAGAATTGATAGACAAAAAAATGTCAATTGAATTGTTTTCAATTAAAAATGAATCATTCGAATTACTAAGTGACGGAATTCCCGTATTTTTTAAAATTCCAGTAAAACTTCCAAAAAACTCACCAGCTGGAAAATATTTAGTCTCAATGAACCTAATGGATCAAGGAAGTAAATTTGAAACAAAAAAAATTCAAGTCTTTATAGAAAAACCAGGAATTAGTTCATTCGTATTTGAGTTTGCACATAAATTCTCATTTCTATATGGTATTTTTTCTGCTATCATCGCAATTGCTTTAGGTATAACAGCAGGCTTTATCTTTAAAAAAAATTAGAATTATGAGTAAGGAACTAACTTTTTTAGTAATTTTAGATGATACCCCTGAGATGTACAATGCATTAAGATATGCAGCACAAAGGAGTGCACGAAGTAACGGTAGAGTGGCAATTTTATATACTTTTGATACTTTAGAATTTAGTCACTGGAAAGCAGTAGAAGATATAGCAGAGGCTGAGTCAAGAGAAGAGGCAGAGTCAAAAATAAAGGAGTATGAAAATTTTATACTTAAATTCACAGATAAAAAGCCAAAAAAGTTTTTGATGAAAGGTGACAGAGTAGAGTGCATAATAAATTTTTTATCAGATAACAAGTTCATTTCAAACTTTGTTTTAGCATCAAGTAACTCTGGATCAGATACATTGATAAGCGCATTTACTGGAAAGCAGAGATTAAAACTAAAAGTACCATTGACTATTATTCCTTCAAACTTAAAAGAAGAAGAAATTGACAAATTATCATGAATTAATTATTTGTAATATATGTTTATACAAACAGAAGAGACTCCTAACCCATCAACACTAAAATTTATTCCTGGAAAAGTTTTACTTGAAAATGGTACCCAAGAATTTAAATCAAAAAAAGATGCAAAATCTAATAGCTTGGCGAATATGCTCTTCGAGGACGAAAATGTGGATGGAGTTTTTATTGGGAAAGATTTCATAACTATTACCAAATCTGAACAAGTTAATTGGGAATCATTGAAACCCTCAATACTCTCAAAAATTCATGATTTTTTGTCATCAGGGAAAAAAGTTGAAGGTCAAAATAATAAAAAAAAAATCAAAGAAAATTATAATAAAAAAGACCTAGAGATTGTTAAGCAAATAAATGATCTCCTTGAGGAAAGAATAAAACCTGCTGTCGCTCAAGACGGAGGTGATATTAGTTTTGTAAAATTTGATAATGGAATAGTATATTTGGAGTTGCGCGGTGCATGTGCAGGTTGTCCGAGCTCAACTATAACTCTCAAATCTGGTATTGAGAATATGCTTAAGTATTACATACCAGAAATAGTATCAGTTGAAGCAGTAAATCAAAGTTAATGCAAGAAACTAACATTACTTACAAAAACTTAGGGATTTTTTTAATCTCTTTGCTTTTAATTAATATAGCCGTTGGTTTTTATAACAGCTTTAGTAAAAAAAAAGAATCCAAAGGCTTATCTGTTAATTATACAATAAAAAATACAAAAATTTTTGAAACAAATTCTTCTGATGTTACGGTTGACTATATATCTGAATCTAGTGAGATGATTGAGATTTTTAATAAATATCAATTCTCAGTGGATAATCTTTTAAATAATCAATCAGCAAATTTAGTTATTTTCTCTTCATTGCCTACAGATTTTATGGATGTTCAACCTATTATAGAAAGAAAAAGATTATTTATAAATACTCTTATTCCTATCATTTACTCTGAGAATTTACAGATTCTAAATGATAGAAAAAAAATACTTGATTGGTGGAGAGAATCAGACGGAGAAAATTTTTCAAGAGATTTTTGGCCCCAATGGTTATTTGAGTTAAGCGAAAAGTATGGTTCAAGTGACTCTAATCTGGGAAATCTTTTGATGCGTGTCGATATAATACCTATATCTTTGGCTTTAGCACAATCAGCAATTGAGAGTGGTTGGGGAACATCTCGTTATTCAAGAGAAGGAAATGCAGTTTTTGGGCAATATACTTTTGATGAATCTAAAGGTTTGAAACCAAAGGATAGAAATGAGAATGATGAATTTTTCATCAAAACATTTCCTAACTTGTCTGAGTCAGTGAGATCATACTTAAAAAATATTAATACTCATTTAGCTTATGCTGATTTTAGGGAGGAAAGAAAAAAACTTAGAATGAGTGGTGAAAATCTTTCTGGTTTTAAACTTGTAAACTTTTTAAAAGATTATTCTGAAAGAAGAGAGTCTTATATAAAAGACGTTAAAGAAATAATAAGCTCAAATAATTTTCAAAAATACGACAAGGGTAATGTGCTAAATTGACCAGGTAATTATTGGTTATTAGAATATTATGGATTCTTGGGTAGTTTTTATCATTTTACCGTACCAAAATAGTGTCCTTTTTTCATCAAAGTAAGTACAGTTTAGCCTATATCTTCTATTTTTTTTTACATTTGTAATTTTTAGATTAATGTCCGTATTGTTTATTACTTTTTTTTTAAGTTCTGCATTATTATTAATGTAACAGTTAATTGCATTCGCAATTTTATTGGTAGTAAATGAAACTTCAAATGTCGCTAAATTTGAATCATCTTTTAAAATTTTTAAGTTTGATACTATCAATGCTTTTGAGTTGACTATTTGAATAAATCTTTCCATATTTCCAAATTCGTCATTTATTGCAAATCGTGGGAGCGCAAGTCTATTTTCATTAATATGTATTGGGCTTGAATGTTGAGAAAAACCAATATCATAATCCATTTCTTTGACTAATTCTTGAATTTGAGGACTTGATTCTCCATAGGGATAGGACACGACTCTTTGAAGCCTTCCAATCTTAGATATTATTTCTTTTTCAGCCAAATAAAATTCTTTTTCAACTTCATTAATTTCTAGTTCTAAAAGCTTTGGATGACTATGCGTATGATTAAGAATTTCTCCTTTGTTTTTTGAAAGTTCTTGTATCATTTCCCAATTCATGAAGTCACTATTTTTTTCACTTGAAACAAACTTTGTAGATAGAAAAAGGGAAAAAGGAAGTTTATATTTTCTTAAAATTGGATAAGCGTGTTCATAAAAACTTTTATATCCATCATCAACTGTAAGAAAAATTGATTTCTCAGGAATATCATATTCTTTATTAAAAAAAAGTACCAAATCTGAGATTGGAAGAATGTTAAAGTTATTTTCTTTAAGATATTTAATATGATCCTGAAAATTTTTAGATGAAATACTTGTCGATGGGAACCTTTTATCTTCAAATCTATGGTACATTAATACTATTATTGATTTTTCGTTAGCAAAAACTGAATTTAAGAAGAGAAAAATAAAAAGAAAAAAAATAATTTTCATGGTTCAAGATTATCAACAATTTTAAAATTTTTGGAGTTAAAAAGCTGATAATGCCACCATTCATTCCTGTAAAAGTCCCAACCGGAATCTGTCATTATTCCAAGTAGAATTAATCTGTTATGGTAGGCCGCCTTTGAAATATCTAAACTTCCATGATAGGACAGCTTACTAAATTCGTCAAATTCAGTCCCCATATCAACTTCCCTTCCGTTTTTAAGTAGGGTCAAGTCAATTGCTACACCTCTTGAATGAGGAGACCCTTTTTTTGGAGGAGCAATAAAATTTGGATCTGGTAGGGTTTCCCACAATTTTTTTTGAACATATGTAGGACGATAGGCGTCAAAAATTTTTATCTTAAATCCAATTTTTTTTGCTATATCAACAGCTTTACAAAGATGTTCATAAGCTATTTTATGAAGAAAACATGATTCAGAAAAGTAAATTTTATTCCCCGTAAAATTATTTTTAGAAGCGTATCTAAGGTCAATATCTACATCTAGTTGATTTTGATTTACTTTTATAAAGTTTTGATTCATTTTATAGATTAAATCATGTTAGCATTATCAATTTTTTGTTCAAGCTATAGAATTTCAGTTGCTCTGTCGGAGGGAAAAAAATTACAGCTTTACCATGAAAAAAAAATTAAAAATGGAAAAATTGAGGGTTTATTTACTCTTTTGACTAAATTTCAAAAATTCAATGACTTCAACAACCTTAAATATATTTTATTTGCTAATGGCCCTGGCAGTTTTACAGGCATAAGATCAATTAAATCGATTTGCCAAGCATTTACATTATACAATAATGCTAAGATACACTCTGTGCCTACATTCTTTCCTTACTTGATTAAAGAATTAAAAAACGATTGCGAAGTAATTGTAATATACAAGTCTTCTGGAAAAAATTTTTTCTTTAAACATTTTGAGATTAAAAAAAGAAAAATAATAGAAAAATCAAAATTATTTGTTAATGACATTAAAAACATCAAATCTTTTTTTGAAAAAAAAAAAAAAAATAATAATAAAATCTACTTGGTAACTGATGATCAGGACATACAAATAATTTTTAAAAACAGTGTTAAGTTTTATCCTGTAAATGCAAAAGATTTACTTAAATGCTTTCTAAATGGTTATTCGATTAATAACCAAGACATATTTTATCATAACACCTACTATGAATGAGTTTATTTTAAAAACACTAAACAAAAATAATTGTTCTCTTCTATATTTATTTCAAAAAAAATTTAAGGAACTGGAAAATAATATTTGGAAGATAGATGAACTTAAAAATCTGATTAGTAAACGCGGTTATTTCGGTAAAATATGTTTAAAAAAAAAATCAATTGTAGGTTTTTGTATAGGAAACCAAGTTTATGATATATTTGAGATTTACTCAATTTTTGTGCATCCTTCTTATAGAAGAAACGGCATTGCAAAGAAAATTTTGGATGAATGCATAATTTTTTGCCAGGAAAAAAAAATTAAAAAAATTATGTTGGAGGTTAATGTAGAAAATAATATTGCAAAAAAATTCTATACTTTTAATAAATTTAAAAATTGTGGTGTAAGAAAGGATTATTACTTTAGTGAATCAGGAAGAAGTGATGCGCAGCTTATGGAATTAGAAATTTTTACATAAGCTTGAGCTCAAAGATATCTTTTGCGATTTTTTTCGATGATATACGAAAGTTTTTTTTTAAAGAGTTTTCTAGTTTTTGAAGGTTTGTCTTACCTCTTAAGATTATAATTTTTTGATCGTCAGCGTTATTCTTAATAAACTCTTTAGCTTTGATAAAGGTCATTGGACAATCATAACTGGTAATATCTAAAACTTTTTTTTTCATATTTTTAATGGCTTGTGTTATATTAGTTACAATGATTATATAATTTATCAATTGAAAAAAAAATATAAGCGTTGTAATAAAAATTTAACAAAAACTTTAAAATTATGTCTTCTTTATTAGATAAATGTAACAAACTAGGTCTTAAAATGACTGAACAAAGAAAGGTAATAGTTCAGGTGTTAGCAGATTCAAAGGATCACCCCGATGTGGAGCTTGTTTATAAAAGAGCATCTGAAAAAGATAAAAATATTGGGATAGCTACAGTTTACAGAACAATTAGACTTTTTGAAGAAAATAATATTATTGAAAAACATGAGTTTAAAGATGGAAGATTTAGATACGAAGAAGTTCCTGAAGAACATCACGATCATCTTATAGATGTAAGGAATGGAAAAGTCATAGAGTTTCAAAATGATGATATTGAGGAACTTCAAAAAAGAGTAGCTAAAGAACTAGGGTATGAATTAGTTGATCATAGATTAGAATTGTATGGTGTTCCAATTAAAGATAAAAAATAAGTCTGCAAAAAATTCCATCAGTAAAAACATTGGTGGATTCAAATCAATCTTATCCAAAGTCAAATATGTTGCAAAAAATGTAATTTATGTAAAAAAATGGTCTTCAAATTCAGAAGAAGATAAAACCAAAAAGACAAATTACACTTCTAACAATTTTAAAAAATCAACTAACTCAGAACACTTAGATTTTTCATTTAAAAATTATCAGATAAAAATAATTAAACACCCCGATCCTTTATTAATTAAAGCTAAACAATTACGGCAAAAAATTTTTTTTGAGGACTCCAAAGAAAAAATAGATTCTGACGAATTTGATGAATTTTGTGATCATCTGGTAGTTATTGATACATCAGTTGCAAGTGATTTTGTAGTAGGCACATACAGGTTACTTCTTAAACAAAAAAATCAGAAATATAGAAAATTTTACAGTCAATCTGAGTTTGACATTTCAAATCTCTTTAAAAAAAATATTTCAATGTTAGAGGCTGGAAGATCTTGTGTTGATAAAAACTACAGAGATGGAAAAATAATAAAATTGCTGTGGAGAGGGCTCGCTTTTTATATTATACAAAAGAAAGTTGATTTGATTTTTGGTTGTGCAAGTTTTCCATCATCAAATTACTCTGAATTTAATTCACAACTTTCATATTTAAACCATTTTCACAAACCACCTCATAAATACTCAACTTTTCCTAAAGAAAAACTTCAGGCAAATATAGATATTTTGTCGCTTAAAAAGATTAATAAAGATGAAGAGTTTAGGTTGCTACCACCGTTAGTTAAGGCTTACATAAGAGCAGGTGCATGGGTTGGTAAAGGAGCTGTTGTTGACAATAGGTTTAATACAACAGATGTATTAATTATCCTGAAGTCTGAGAATATAATAAAAAAATATTCCAATTTATCTTTTAAATAATGCTTTATTCCCCAATTCTTTCTTGCTTAAGAATTTTTCCGTTTTTAGTTTGGTCGGTTATTCTTGCTTTTTTTCAAGTCATTTATCATTTTTTGTTAAGGAGAAATTTCTTTTTGTTTTACAAAATTTTCTTTAAGGGACTTATAAAAATTTTTGGTATTAAAGTTAACATCAAAGGAAGAAAATCTAAAAAAAAAGTTTTATTTGTGTCAAATCATATTTCTTACCTTGATATATTTGTTTTAGGCTCAAGTGTTGATGCGGTGTTTGTAGCAAAATCAGAAATTGAATCTTGGCCAATCATAAATAAGCTTTGTAAACTTGGTAGAACAATTTTTGTAAACAGAAATGATATTATTAGAGTTAAAGGACAAATGAATAGAATAACAAATATATTAAAAAGTGGATATAGTGTTATATTATTTCCAGAGGGAACTTCCAGTGATGGTTCAAAAGTTCTACCTTTTAAAAGTTCACTTTTGGGTGTTATTGAAGATAAAGGTCCACAGGAATTTTATATCCAGCCACTTTCTATATCATACAGTAAGCTTGATGGCATACCGTTAGAAATAAAATTCAGACCTTTTTTTGCTTGGTTTGGAAATATGGACCTTATTTCTCATGTTTGGAAATTTCTTGGACTTGGCTTTAGTGAAGTTAATGTAAACCTCCATGAACCAAAAAAATTTTCACACTTTAAAGATAGAAAGCATGCTGCTAAATATTGTCATGATAAAATTTCTTCACAAATTAGTTCTGACTTTCAAAACTTGGAAGTAGAAAAAAAAATCAGACTTTATGAATTTATGCTCTTGTAATAACTTAAAATTTCTTTAATTATTTAAATTATGGATCAATCTTTTTTTGTAAAAACATATGGTTGTCAGATGAATCAATATGACTCTGAAAAAATTGATGAGTTACTTGTTCATAACGGATTTAAAAAAGCTAAAAACTTAGAGGTTTCTGATGTTGCAATATTAAACACTTGCCATATTAGGGAAAAAGCAAGTGAAAAGTTTTACTCTGACTTAGGCAGGTTATCAATTTTTAAAAAAAATAAGGAAAAGCTGGGAGAAAAAATGCAGATTGTGGTTATGGGATGTGTTGCCCAGGCTGAAGGTCAGGAGGTTATAAAAAGAAACAAATTAGTGGACTATGTCGTTGGACCTCAGAATATTCAAACCATTCCAAAATTATTGAAAATTAAATCGAAAGCGGCAATTCATACAGACTTTTTATGTGAACAAAAATTTAGTTCTTTTCCAAAATCTTATCTTGAGGGAACCTCAAGACAAATAACCATTCAAGAAGGGTGTGATAAATTTTGTTCTTTTTGTGTAGTT
The DNA here is from genome assembly GCA_902536485.1 of uncultured Alphaproteobacteria bacterium. Lineage (GTDB taxonomy): Bacteria > Pseudomonadota > Alphaproteobacteria > Methylaequorales > Methylaequoraceae. Next base: position 8,746 of record CACAXP010000002.1, read on the forward strand.
CCGTATACGAGAGGAAACGAATACTCACGATCAGTAGAGCAAATTTACGCTGAAGCGAAAAATCTAGTTAAAAACGGTGCTTTAGAAATTAACCTTCTTGGCCAAAACGTAAGTTCATACAAATCATATATTTTTGACAAATCAAAAAAAAAACTAGTAGATTTGTCCAAGCTTTGTAATATTCTATCATCCTTACCAGAATTAAAAAGAATAAGATACATTACTTCCCACCCTTCAGATATCAATGATGAATTAATTTTAGAGCATAAGAACAATAAAAAATTAATGCCATTCCTTCATCTTCCTGTTCAATCAGGTTCAAACAAAATTTTAAAAAAAATGAATAGAAAGCATTCTAAAGAAAATTACATTGACTTAATCAAAAAAATTAAATGTGAAGTTACAAATATGGCTTTTTCATCAGATTTTATTGTAGGTTATCCTGGAGAAACAGATGATGATTTTCAAGAGACATTAGATCTGATTGATAAAATAGGATTTGCAAGCTCATACTCATTTAAATATTCGCCAAGGCCTGGAACACCTGCTTCGTTAATAAAAGACAGAATTGATGATTCAATTTTAGATAAAAGATTAAATAAGATTCAAAGCACATTGAATGAGCAGCAAAAAAATTTTAATGAGACTTCTTTAGGTAAAGAGGTTGATGTATTATTCACAAATTTAGGAAAAAAAAATAACCAATACGTTGGACGAACACCTTTTTTGCAGCCGGTTCATGTTTTCTCTTCAAGCAATTTAGTGGGAAAAATTTTAAAAATAAAAATTGAAAGATTGACCTCTTTCTCATTTCATGGAAGAATTTTAGATTCGTAAAAGATTTGAAAAAAAAACTAAAAAAAATTGAATTATTTTCAAGAATTATCTCTTTTGAAGATAACCTAATTCTTCCCGATTTTTTTGGAAGAAATGATGAAAATTTAAAAAAGATTGAAGATGCTTTTGGGGTGAGCATATTTCCTAGGGGAAATTACTTGAAGATTGAGGGTTCACGAGACGATGTTGAACACACAGATGTTGTTTTAAATAAACTTTACGAAGGGGTAAAAAAAAACAAGTTTTTAAGTTTATCTGATGTTGATACTATCATTAAAATTTTTAAAAACCAAAATTATGATAAACCAATTAAGGAATACGAAGTGATTGACTCTTCAAATATAGTGGCGGGAAGAAGGATTATTAAACCTAGGTCAAAGAAACAATTAGAATATTTTAATTTGGTTAGACAAAAGCAAATGGTTTTCTGTTGTGGGCCAGCAGGGACTGGAAAAACGTATTTAGCTGTAGCTTATGCTGTTTCTATGTTAAAATCAGGAGAGATTGAAAAAATAATACTAACAAGACCTGCAGTTGAGGCTGGTGAAAGATTAGGTTTTCTTCCAGGTGATATAAAAGAAAAGATTGATCCCTACCTTAGACCAATTTATGATGCTTTAAATGACATGCTTTCATTTTCTGAAGTAATAAAAAAAATAGAATCTGGATTTATAGAGATTGCTCCCCTGGCATTTATGAGAGGAAGAACACTATCTAACGCATTTATCATTTTAGACGAGTCACAAAATACGACAGCTGTTCAGATGAAAATGTTTCTTACAAGGTTAGGTGAAAACTCAAAAATGGTCATTAATGGCGATCTGTCTCAGGTTGATCTTCCGTCCGGAACAAAATCTGGTTTGAGAGAATCGATAAATATACTAAAAAATGTTAAGGAGATTGGTTTTCTTGAGTTTTCAGATAATGATGTAGTAAGAAACTCTTTAGTCTCAAAAATTGTTAAATACTACGAAAAGTTTGAGAAGGATGAAGGTGTTGGAAAAGAATATGTATAGCCTTTAAGAATGATTGAGTTTAATTTTGAATACTTAGGTTCTTTCAGTGAGAATCAGATAAAAATTATTGTGGAAAAGGCAATATCTCAGGGTTTAAAAGAGATGGACTTTAAAAAAAAATATTACTTGTCAGTTTTATTGACCAATAACAATGGTATTAGAAAAATTAATAAAAAGTATAGAAAAATCAACAAATCAACAAATGTGTTGTCTTTTCCACAAAACGATGAAAGATTTGTAACTAAAAAAAAGTCTAAGATTATCCTTGGTGATATAGTGATATCCCTAGAAAAGGTTACAGAGGAAGCTGAGTTGCAAAAAAAACAGCTTTCTGACCATTTTACCCATATGGTAATACATAGCCTTTTACATTTATTAGGTTTTAATCACGAAAAATTAAAAGATTTTAAGATAATGAAAAAAAAAGAAATAAATGTTCTATCCAAATTATCAATTTCATCACCTTACGTTATAAATGATTAAAAACCTCTATTATAAATTTAAGGGCCTATTAAAGATTTCTGAAAAGGAAAATATTAAAGAAGTTTTAGAGGATTTGATTGAAGAAGATGTAAACGGTTCAAACAATATTGACGCTGGTACGCGCAGTATTTTTAAGAATGTCATTAACCTAAGTGACAAATGTATTGAGGATATAATGATACCACGAGCTGATATAGATGCCATTTCAGTGGATACTACTTACAACGAACTAGTTCTTTTTATCGACAAAACAAAACATTCAAGAATTCCAATTTTTGACAGCAATTTAGATAAAATTTTAGGAATGATACATATTAGAGATTTGTTTGAGAAAATACATAATAGTAGTATCCAGAAAAAGAAATTAAAAATCTCAAAGACAATAGTTAGAAAAATTTTATTTTCTTCCCCAACAATGAAAATTTTGGATCTACTTTTAAAAATGAGGTCTGAGCAAATTCATATGTCAATAGTTGTGGACGAATTTGGAGGTACTAATGGCTTGGTTACAATTGAGGATTTAGTGGAGGAAATAGTAGGAGAAATTAAAGACGAACATGACTCTGAGGAAGTAGAAGAAATTAAAAAGATATCTAAAAAAACTTTTGAGCTTCCAGCTAGAGTATCGTTGGAAGAATTTGAAAAAGAAATTGGAGTAAAACTCAAAATTGAAAAAAAAGATGAGATTGATACGATAGGTGGTTTTATCTTTTTCCTTATCGGAAGGATCCCAGGTAGAGGCGAAGTTATCAATTACAAGAAAATCCTAGAATTTACTGTTATAGAGGCTGACACTCGAAGAATAAAAAAGATTTTAGTTACCTTAAAAAAATGAACAAAAGCCCATTATGGATTTTCATAACTCTAGGAATTTTTCTTGGAGTATCACAATCCTTTTTTTTTCTTACACCAATTGTAATACTTTCATATTTCATATTTATTAAAAAAATACTTTTAAAAGATAATCTTAAAGATTCTTTTTTTGGAGGCTGGTATTTTGGAATCGGGTTTTATATTGGCTCAATGCATTGGATAATCTCTCCTTTTTTAATCTATGAAAAGCACTTTTTATTATCTCCTATCTCGATTCTTTTTCCCTTGTTAATGGGATTGTTCTTTTCCCTTCCTTCTATTTTAATAACAATTCTAAAAAACTTTATTTATTTTGATAAGATTTCTATGATTTCAAAAAGCTTTATCATAGCTAACTTTTTTTTTATAGCTGAAATTATAAAATCAAATATATTCGGTGGGTTACCGCTAAATTTAACTGCAAATTTGTGGGCATTTAATCACGAATTTATTCAAATCTCTAAATTTGTAGGAGTAATGGGCTTGAGTTTTTTTACTCTTTTCTGGATAAGCTGCATATCAATTTTTTTAATTGAAAAAAATTTTTTAAATAGTTTTTTAACTTTCATTTTTTTTCCCTTTTTTTTAATTAGTTTCAATCTTTTTTCAAATATTAAAGAACCAGAAATTGGAAAGAGTTACGTGAATTTTAGAGTAATCCAACCAAACATTCCACAAATTGAAAAATGGAACAAATTGTATTTTGAAAAAAATATCAACAAATTATTGGAATTAACAACCGAAGAAAATATTGAAGATACAGAGAAGATTGTGATCTGGCCAGAGGTGGCTTTAACATACTTTTTAACTGAGGAACCAGATGTGGTCGAATATTTAAAAACAAAGATTCCCAAAAATACTATAATTATAACCGGTGGATTAAGAAGAGAGTTTAACAACGAAAGCTTTAAACTTTTTAATTCATTATATTTGATTAATAATGAAAATTTGGATTTTTATGATAAAAAAAAGCTAGTTCCATTTGGGGAGTTTGTTCCCTTAAGAGGTTTCTTGAAATCTTTCAAGTTAGTACCTGGTACCACAGATTTCAGTGAAGGAATTAAGACAAATCAAATGAGAATTGAGTTAGAAAAAGAAGAAATTCTGTTTGAACCCTCAATTTGCTATGAAGCAATTTTTCAAACTTTTACAAAAAATAATCCTTCAGTATTAATTAATATAACTAATGATGCATGGTTTGGCAAAACTATTGGCCCTAGACAACACTTAGCATCACAGATATTTAGGTCAATAGAGAAGTCTGTGTTTTTTCTAAGATCTGCTAATTCGGGTATTTCAGTTATTGTAAATAAAAAAGGTGAAATCTTAAAAAAAATTAAACTCAATTCTGCCGGATATATTGACATAAACACCCAGCTTTCGTCGGAGGAAACTTTTTTTGAAAAGTATGGAAATATTTCAGTTTTTTTGATTATTATTTTTCTTGGTTTATTATTTTACTTGATTGAATTTTTAATTTCTTTAAAAAGGAATAATTAACTTCTAAATAAATGAAAAATACCCAAGAAGATTTTGAATTTACAAGTGAGTCTGTCTCAGAAGGGCATCCTGATAAAGTTTGCGACCAAATATCTGATTCAATTCTGGATCTTTTTATGGAAAAAGATAGCAATTCAAGAGTAGCGTGTGAAACTTTAGCTACTACAAACAGGATTGTCCTTGCTGGAGAAATCAACCTTAAGAATAAAAATAAAGAAATTGGTGCAAGCTTGATTGATGAGGTTGTTAGAAAAAAAGTTAAAGAAATTGGCTATGAGCAAGATGGTTTTCATTGGAAAAATTTAAAAATAGAAAATCTACTTCATAACCAGTCAACAGATATTTCGCAAGGAGTGGACAAAGATGAATCGAATGAACTCTATGGTGCTGGCGATCAGGGTATAATGTTTGGTTATGCATGCAACGAGACTAAGAGTTTAATGCCTGCACCTATAGACTATAGCCACAAAATATTAAAAACACTTTCTGATTATCGACATAATAATGATTCTTTTTTTGGACCTGATTCTAAAAGTCAAGTGAGTGTTCTTTACAAGAATAACAGGCCCCAAAATATAAGTTCTATTATTGTGTCTAGTCAGCATTTAGATTCAGCAAATAACAATGAGATAAGGAAGAAAATTTTAGAAATAATTGAAGAGGCAATCCCTAAAATAGCACTACCTTCAGAGAAAAAAATTCTAATAAACCCTACTGGAAGATTTGTTATAGGTGGTCCTGATGGTGATGCTGGCCTTACTGGAAGAAAAATTATAGTTGATACTTATGGAGGGGCTGCTCCTCATGGTGGAGGAGCATTTTCAGGTAAAGATTATACAAAAGTTGATAGGTCAGCGGCATATATGGCAAGATATCTAGCAAAAAACATTGTAGCTAGTGGTGCTTCAAGAAAATGTTTGATTCAACTTTCATATGCTATAGGTGTTGCAGAACCGATTTCAATTTTTGTTCAAATTGACAAGGAAGTAACTCCAAAAGTACAAAAATTAATTGATATCATAAAAAGTTACTTTGATTTAACACCTTTTGGCATTAAATCTTTTTTAAAACTTGATAAGCCAATTTATGCTGAGACTGCTTCATATGGTCATTTTGGAAGAGAATATAATGAATCTAAGGGTACTTTTACTTGGGAGTCGTTGTCTAGTGTAGACCTATTTAAAACAAATTTTTAATGCTTAATTTCTATGGAAGAAAATATCCCAGGAACATCAAAAACGATCAACTAAAAGAACTTTACGACTTTAAATTTTTTCTAGACAAAAGCAAAATAAAAACATTCAAGACTAAAACAAAAAAATTTGAAACTTTCAATTTAGAAATTGGTTTTGGTTTTGGAGAGAATATTTTTGCTCAGTCGGCAAAAAATGACAAAGATTTGTTCCTCGGCTGTGATCCTTATCTTAGTGGTTCTTTTAATCTAAAAAAAGATATAAAAACTTTTAGTTTAAAAAATCTTTTTTTTACAAATTTAGGTTTTTTAGAGCTTTTTGAATTTCTAAAGAATACCATTTTTACAAAAATAGTAATTTTATTTCCTGATCCATGGCCTAAGAAAAGGCATAAAAAAAGAAGATTAATTAACTCTAGTTTTGTTAGTCTTCTAGAATTGATTACTTTTGAAAAAACGAAAATAATCGTTGCAACAGACCATGAAGACTATTTAAGTCAGATACTTTATGAGTTTTATAAAAGTAAATCTTTTGAACTTTCAACTGAAGTAATTGGTTATGAAGTTTATACTTGTTTTGATATAAGCTTGACTAAATATCACAAGAAGGCAAAAAAAAGTAATAAAAGAGTATACTTCCTACTTTTCGAAAAAAAAAAATCTTAAAAAATTTTTTAAAATCATTTAAGTTTCTTTAAAGTATTGGTATGAATTAACCTAAAATATTTGAAATAGTGTAGATTATTTAATTTATGGAAGAAAAATTGGAACAAAATGAAATACTAATTGGCAAAAACCTTGAAATTCTTGATGTTGCCAAAACAATTGCAAAAGAGAAAGGGATAAGCGCCGAAGAAGTCTTAGAGGCAATGGAGGTTGCTATTGCCAAAGCCGGAAGGACAAAATATGGTCATGAATTAGATATTAGGGCTCAAATAGATAAAGAATCAGGCTACATTGGTTTGTATAGATATAGAGAGGTCGTCAAAAGCCTAGAAGAAGACTCTGAAATTGAAGAAGATACTAGTGAAAATATTAATAAAGTATTGTTGACCGATTTACCAAAAGAGAAAAGTAAATTGAAGATTGGAGAGTTTCTTGTTGAAGAATTACCTCCTTTAGATTTTGGTCGTATTGCAGTTCAAACTGCGAAACATGTGATTTTTCAAAAGGTAAAAGAGGCTGAGCGAGTGGTTCAGTTTAATGAGTTTAAAGACAAGGTAGGTGAGATTGTTAATGGGGTTGTCAAACGAGTTGAGTTTGGAAATTTAATTATAGATTTAGGCAAGGGTGAGGCAATTTTAAAAAAGGACGAGCTTTTAAATAGAGAAATTTTCAGAAGGTCTGACAGAATTAGAGCCTATATAAATGAAGTTAAATTTGATTTAAAGGGGCCTCAAATTTTTCTATCTAGGGCACATAATAACTTTCTCGTTAAGCTTTTTGAGCAAGAAGTTCCAGAGATTTATGATGGAATAATTGAAGTGAAATCTGTAGCTCGTGACCCAGGAAGTAGAGCAAAAATAGCTGTTTTTACTAAAGAAAAAAGCATTGACCCTGTTGGAGCTTGTGTGGGTATGAGGGGGAGTAGAGTCCAAGCCGTTGTTAATGAGTTGCAAGGTGAGAAAATCGATATAGTTTTATGGTCCGAAGATATTGCAACATTTATCGTCAATGCATTAGGACCTGCCGAAGTAGAAAAAGTTGTGATAGAAGAAGATTTAAAAAAAATTGATGTTATTGTTCCTGATGAACAACTTAGCCTTGCAATAGGAAGAAAAGGTCAAAATGTACGTTTAGCTAGTTCTTTGTCAGGGTGGAGTATTGACATTCTTACTACCTCGCAAGAGTCAGAAAAAAGAAGCGAGGAATTTAAGAGTTTATCCAAGGGTTTTATTGATAATTTAGATGTTGATGAAGTAATAGCACATCTTTTAGTCACTGAAGGTTTTTCTTCAATTGATGAGGTGGCAATGGTATCAACAGATGAACTTGCATCAATTGAGGGTTTTGACGAGGAACTAGCTAAAGAACTTATTAATAGAGCTAAAAATTTTATAGAAAAAATTAAAAAAGATAATTTAGAAAAACTTAAATCAGCTGGAGTTGAAGAATATTTATTAAACCATAGTGTTCTGACTACGATTCAACTTCTGAAGTTAAAAGAGAACGCAATTATTACGAGGGACCAGCTTGCTGATTTATCTAGTGATGAATTAATTGATATTTTAACTGATCTGGAAAAAAATAAAGCAGATCAAATAATTTTAGAATCAAGGGAACACTGGTTTAAAGATTAAAATGGAAGAGAATAAAGACAAAAAAACAGAAAATTCAGGAAAACTCCAACTGAAAAAGACATTTAATGTTGGACAAATCAAGCAAAGTTTTTCTCACGGAAGAACCAGATCTGTTTCGGTTGAAGTTAAAAAAAAAAGAGTCCTGCGAAGCTTAAATGAGAACAATGATTTAACAACAGAAGTTTTTAAAGAAGACGACGGATTAGAAAAAACTGTTGATAAAGAAAAGCTAGATGATCAAAAAGATCTTAAAAAAAATGACAATAATTTTGAAAAAGATTCAACCCAAAAACCTAAAGTTGATAAACAAAAAGAAAAGCTTGATCAATCCGATAAAAAAAACTTAAAAAAATTCTCGAACAACCAAAATGAAAAAACAAATTTCCCTAACCCTCAAAATGAAAAAGAAGAAAAGTTCAAGTCTCAAAAATTCACTAAAATTCCAAAAAGTTTTGAAAATAGAAGGCAAGGAAAGCTAACAATCTCTCAGGCTCTAAATGATGAGAATGAAAAAGTACGTTCTCTGGCGGCTGTAAGACGAGCAAGAGAAAAAGCAAAATTAAGGAATCTTAGTAATTTAGAAAACAAAGAGGTTTTAGAAAATAAGGAAAGAAAGAAAAAAGAAATCATTATTCCTGATCTAATAGGTGTAGGTGAGTTGGCATCAAGAATGGCAGAGAAGTCTTCAACTCTGATAAAAATGCTTATGAAATTAGGAGTAATGAGTACAATTAATGAAACAATTGATGGTGATACAGCAGAACTTTTGGTTATTGAGTTGGGCCATATGCCAAAACGAGTGAGTGAATCTGACGTAGAATTAGGTCTTGGTGGGAAAGAGGATACAGACAAAGATCTTGTATCTAGACCACCTGTAGTTACAATTATGGGTCATGTCGATCACGGTAAAACATCAATACTGGATGCAATTCGACAAAAAAAAGTCGCATCAACAGAGGCAGGAGGAATTACTCAACACATTGGATCTTATATGGTGGAGAGTAAGCAAAAAAAAATCACTTTTATTGATACACCTGGTCATGCAGCATTCAGTCAAATGCGTGCCAGAGGGTCAAATATAACTGATATAATTATATTGGTAGTTGCAGGTGACGATAGTGTTAATGAACAAACAATAGAGGCAATAAGTCATGCAAAAGCGTCAAATTGTCCTATAATTGTCGCAATTAATAAAATTGATCTTGAAACATCTAACCCACAAAAAGTTGAGAATGATTTGATGAAGCATGAAATCATAAGCGAAAAAATGGGTGGAGAAAATGTTTTTGTGAATGTATCTGCTAAGACTAAAGAGGGTCTAGATGAACTTTTAGATACAATACAATTACAAGCAGAAATTATGGAGTTGAAATCAAACCCTAATAGATCGGCTGAAGGGTCAGTAATCGAGTCAAAAATTGAAATAGGAAAAGGCACGGTCGTCTCTATTTTAATAGAAAAAGGAACCTTAAATGTAGGAGATGTTGTTGTTGTAGGAAAAGAATGGGGAAAAGTTCGAGCTTTGTATGACGACGAAGGAAAGCGATTACAAAAGGCTTTCCCAAGTTTTCCCGTTGAAGTGGTGGGATTGTCAGGTGCACCTGAATCTGGTGAAAAATTAGTTGTGGTTGAAAGTGAAGCAAGAGCGAGAGAAGTAACCCAATATAGGTCGAGAATGAAAAGAATAGAAGAGAATTCAACTATAAAAAGAGTGTCTATTGATCAGATGTTACAAGATAACTCAGGGGAACAAAAGGTTTTCATTTCAGTAATTATAAAAACAGACGTTCATGGATCCAAAGAAGCAATTGAACAAAGTTTAAAAAAGATGAGTTCTGAAAAAGTTGAAATAAAAATAGTTCATTCAGGTGTTGGCGAGATTAATGAATCAGATGTTACATTGGCTATAGCATCTAATGCGAAAATTTTTGGTTTTAATGTTAAAGCAAACGTTCAGGCAAAAAATTTATCTAAAAGAGAAAAAATTTCCATTAAATATTTTAGCATTATCTACGAAGTACTTGATGAGGCACAAAAAATCATTGATGGAATGTTTGAGGAGGATTTCAAAGAAGAACTAATTGGCAAAGCGACAATAAAGAAAGTTTTTGAAATGTCAGATTCCTCTAAAGTCGCCGGATGTTCAATTGATGAAGGGAAGGTAACAGCAAAATCTTCAGTAAAAATCTTCAGAGAAGAAAAGTTAATTAGTGAAGTTGATATACAAAGTTTGAGAAGAGAAAAGAACCAGGTTAAAGAAGTTTTATCAGGATTAGAGTGTGGGATAGGACTGTACAAATTCGATGATATTAAAGAAAATGACAAATTAGAGTTTTACTTAAGAGTTAGTAATGATAAAGCAAAATGACATTAAAATATTTAAAATTTCCAGAAAAAACTCCAGAATCGAAAAATTAACCCAGCTTATAAAAAAAATATTAGGTGAGATTTTTTTGAATCAAGATTTTAGAGATAGCGATGGCAATAACCTGCTAATATTTATTGATGAAGTGGTTCTGTCAAAAGACGGAAAAATTGCTACAGTTTTTTTAACCAATTTTTCAAAAAAAAATAATTTAAGTGAAAATGAATCTCTAAGACTTATTGATGATAACTTAATTAAGATCAAAAAAGAATTCTCAGAAAGAATCGTTTTGCGCTATACTCCCAAATTAAAATTTCGATTTGACTATTTAAGGAAACAATCTTTTGAAATTGATAAACTTATTGAAGGTCTATCAAAAACTTAAGATATAGTATGAAAAAAAATAGTATTAACGGATGGATCTTTTTAGATAAACCAATAGGAGTTTCCTCTAATAAAGCTTTACAAAAAGTAAGAAAAATTTTTCATTATTGTAAAGCAGGCTATGTTGGTACTCTGGATCCGCTTGCATCTGGGTTTCTTCCAATCGCCTTGGGAAAGTCAACAAAAACAATAAAGTACTTGTCTGATTGTGACAAAGAATATATTTTTGAAGTTACCTGGGGTATGCATTCATCTACAGGTGACCTTGAAGGTGAAATTACAAAAATTGATAACAACTATCCCTCCTTAGAACAAATAAGAAACACTTTAAGAAATTTTATTGGAGAATACTACCAAGCTCCGCACAACTTTTCGTCCAAAAAACTGAATGGAAAAAAGGCTTATGAATTTGCTCGAAAAAAAATCCATATTGATTTAAAAAAAGAAAAAAAAAAAATCACAGATCTTAAAATTATTAATCAGGTTTCACAGTCTAAAACTTTGTTTTACACTAAATGCGATTCAGGAACATACATAAGAAGTTTAGCAGAGGATATGGCTAAATCGTTAAATACATTTGGTGTAGTTTCGTTATTAAGGCGTGTTGGGTTCGGAAATTTGGATAAAAAACTTATTTCACTAGATTATTTGATGAGTTTAGTGCATATTGAGTGTCTTTTAAGTATTTTAAAACCAATTGAAAAGGTTTTTAATGAATTTAACCTGATTGATTTGGATATAAATGAGTTTGCTCTTATATTAAATGGAAGGTCAATTAAAATGAATAAATTTAAAAGTAAAATTAATGATATTTATGGACAACTTACACTAGCAAAGTTTAAAAACAAGTTAGTTGCAGTAGGGTACCTAAGGAATGGAAATTTTTATCCAAAAAATCTGTTGAATAATTTTTTTGTTTGAAAGGATTGGAGATTGTGGCAAAGAAAGATGAAAAGATTAATAAAGATGTTGGTGGTAGTGAATTTCAGATCACGCTATTCACTGACAGAATTAAAAAACTAACTGAGCATTTAAAGCTCAACAAAAAAGATGAAAACACAAGAAGAGGTTTAATGAAATTAGTTGGGAAGCGAAAAAGACTTTTGAGCTATGTTAAAAGAAAAAGTAACGATAATTATGAGTCGCTTATTAAATCTCTGGGCTTAAGACGCTAAATTACTGGAGATAAAAAGATGTTTAATGTATCAAGTGTCCAACTAGATTGGCAAGGACTTAACTTAAAATTAGAAACAGGGATGATTGCTAGACAATCTGATGGAGCTGTTTTAGCTACATTGGGGAACACCAGTGTTTTGTGTACAGTTAATGCTTCAAAAGAATCTGATCCAAATCTTGATTTTTTTCCCTTATCTGTTCATTACATAGAAAAAGCTTATGCAGCAGGTAAGATTCCTGGAGGTTTTTTTAAGAGGGAGGGCAGACCATCTGAAATAGAAATTTTGAATTCACGACTTATTGATAGACCAATGAGACCTCTTTTTCATAAAGACTTTAAAAATGAGACACAAATAATATGTACAGTTTTAAATTATGATGGAGAAAACGATCCTGCAATTTGCTCTTTGATAGGTGCATCGGCGGCAGCAACTATTGCTGGTTTACCCTTTCTGGGACCCATTGCAGCTGCAAGAGTTGGTTTCTCCGACGGAGAGTTTATTTTAAACCCTACTAAAGAAGAGTTAAATGAAAGTGAATTAGATTTAGTTGTTTCAGGAACAAAAAGTGGTGTTCTGATGGTTGAGTCGGAGGCAAAAGAATTATCTGAAGAAATAATGCTTGGTGCTGTCCAATTTGGCCACAAGGAGTCTCAGTGCGTAATAGATAAAATTATTGAACTTGCAGAAAAATCAGCTAAAGATTCGTGGGAAGTAAAATCAAAAGATAAACCCTCGTTTCACTCTGATCTTGAAACTTTAGCTAAAAAGACTTTTGAGCCAATTTACAAAATCAAAGAAAAGAAAAAAAGAAATGATTCTTTGAATGATGCAAGAAGCCAAATAGTGAGCAAATTTTCGCAAGAAGAAAGTGACGCAAACGAAATTAGTGACTCTATTAAAAATATTGAAAAAGAGATTGTAAGAGGCTCAATTCTTAAAACAGGAAAAAGGATAGATGGAAGAGACTTAGACACTGTAAGAGATATAGATGTGAAGGTTGATATATTAAATAATGTACATGGAAGTGCTTTATTTACTAGAGGAGAAACTCAGGCAATAGTTACAACTACACTTGGTACTAGTTCTGATGAACAGATGCTTGATACACTAGATGGTGATTTAAAAGAAAAATTTCTCCTTCATTACAACTTCCCTCCTTTCTCAGTAAATGAAGTTGGAAGAATCGGTTCTACAGGTAGAAGAGAGGTTGGACATGGAAAGCTTGCATGGCGCTCAATTAACCCAGTGCTTAAAGAAATGGATGATTTTCCCTACACACTAAGAGTTGTGTCTGAAATAACAGAATCTAATGGTTCATCTTCCATGGCAACTGTATGTGGTACATCTTTATCCCTAATGGATGCAGGTGTTCCCATAAAAAAACCTGTTGCTGGTGTAGCTATGGGACTAATAAAAGAGAATGAAGAATTTGTAGTTTTAACCGATATTCTAGGAGACGAAGATCACCTCGGTGATATGGACTTTAAGGTTGCAGGCACCAACGAAGGGATAACAGCTCTTCAGATGGATATTAAAGTTGATGGCATAACTCAAGAAATTATGAATGTTGCGTTATCAAAAGCTCTAGTGGCAAGGAAGCACATATTAAAAGAGATGAATAAAGTCATAAATAAAGCACGTGAAGATACTAAGCCAAGTGCTCCCAAAATTATTAGCATTAAAATTGATAAGTCTAAAATTAGAGAAGTTATTGGTTCTGGGGGTAAAGTTATAAAAGATATATGCGAAAAATCTGGTGCAAAGGTAGAAATTGATGATCATGGACTTATCTCAATATTTGCTTCAACATCTAAAGATGGCGAAGTCGCAAGAGAAATGATAAATGATATTGTAGCTGAACCAGAAATTGGTAAAATTTATGAGGGAAAAGTTGTAAAAACAACGGACTTTGGGGCTTTCGTTAATTTTCTAGGGTCTAAAGATGGCTTGGTTCATATTAGTCAGCTTAAGGAAGAGAGAGTTGAAAAAACAACAGATGTTGTAAATGAAGGTGATATGGTTAAGGTAAAAGTTATTGGTGTTGATGATAGGGGCAAGGTAAAATTAAGTATTAAAGAAGTTTAATATGAAAAAAATAGACTCTATTGTTTTGTCCGGAAAAGAAAGCCTCCCTTTAATAGAGGGTGGTAAGGGGATAGCGATAAGTAGCGGTGAGAGTTCTGGTGCATGGGCTAAAGCAGGAGGCGTTGGAACATTTTCCGGAGTTAACGCAGATTCTTACGATGAAAATGGAAACTTGATACCTCAAATTTATAAAGAAAAAACTAGGTCCGGAAGACACAGAGAGCTAGTTGATTTTTCAGTTTCAGGAGCTATTGAGCAAGCAAGAATTGCAAGAGAAATAGCAGGAAAAAAAGCTCCAATTCACATTAATATTTTATGGGAAATGGCAGCAGCTGAGGAAATATTGACGAGAACACTGGAAGAAGCAAGTGATATAATTGACGGAGTAACGTGTGGTGCAGGAATGCCATATAAGTTATCAGATATAGCTGCCAGATACGGTATTTTCTATTATCCAATTATTTCCTCTGCTAGAGCTTTTAACGCATTGTGGAAAAGGTCTTATAGAAAAACTTCAGAATTTCTTGGAGGGGTGGTTTATGAAGATCCTTGGTTAGCAGGAGGACATAACGGCTTGTCTAATAATGAAGATCCACTTAAGCCTCAACCACCCTATGAACGAGTAAGGGATTTACGAAGCTTGATGAATGAGTTCAAACTCCAGAACACGCCAATTATAATGGCTGGAGGAGTTTGGAATTTATCTGAATGGGAGGACTGGATTGATAACGATGAAATAGGAAAAATTGCCTTTCAATTTGGAACAAGGCCATTGCTTACACAGGAAAGTCCAATACCAGAAGCGTGGAAAAAAAAACTCATGACAATAAAAAAAGGTGAAGTGAGTCTTCATAGATTCAGTCCGACTGGTTTTTACTCTTCAGCTGTCAAGAATAAGTTTTTGCTTGAACTTGAAGAAAGGTCACAAAGACAAACTCCTTTCCTTAAGGAACAGACAAACGAGTTTAATGAAAAGATTGAAATTGGACCAAGAAAAAGAGCTTTTTATGTAAAAAATTGTGATAAACTTAGAATTGTAGAATGGATCAAAAAGGGTTTTTCAAAACCTATGACTACTCCCAATAATACATTAATATGGGTGACTATTAAAAAAGCAAGTCAGATTGTAAAAGATCAGATTGACTGTATGGGTTGTTTATCTCAATGCTTATTCAGTAATTGGTCACAAGAGGAAGGAGGAACCACCGGTAAAAAAGCTGACCCAAGATCCTTTTGTATACAAAAGACTCTGCAAAAAATTAGCCATGGTCTTTCAAATCTCGAAAACGAATTAATGTTTGCTGGTCACTCTGTCTACAGATTTGCAATGGATCCGTTTTATAAAGGTGGGTTTGTTCCAAAAGTAAATCAATTAATTGATAGAATTATGAAGGGATTGTAATTTTCTAGAATTTCATTTAATATATGACAATGAAAAATAACCCACATATTAATAAGGCATTGGATGTTCTTAAGAAATCCCCACTTAAATTAACAACTCAAAGAACAAGATTAATTGAAATTTTATTTAAAAATGGAGATCAACACTTTACCGCCGAAGACGTTTATAAAGAGGTAAATAAATACAGATACAAAATTTCATTAGCAACTATATACAACTGTCTTAACCAATTCACTAAGCATGAGATTTTAAAATCAGTTAGGCTCTCTGGTGATAAGGTTTATTTTGACACTAATACAGAGAGACATCACCATTTTTTCTGTAAAAGCACAGAAAAACTAAGTGATATTAAATCCTCAGATGTTAAAATTTCAAATTTACCCAAAATTCCCAGGGGAAAAAAATTAGAATCTGTAGAAGTAGTAGTAAATATCACTGATTGATATTGATTCTCATTATCTTAAATTAGAATAATTCTAATTTAATCTTGATAATAATTTTGTCTTATACTATATTTAATTTTTAATACTTAATGGGAGATAAATTATGTCACTTAAAGGAAGTAAAACTGAAGAAAATTTAAAAGCAGCATTTGCTGGAGAATCTCAAGCGAATAGAAGATACCTTTACTTTGCTCAAAAAGCAGATGTAGAGGGTCATAACGACGTTGCTGCTGTTTTTAGATCCACAGCTGAAGGTGAAACTGGACACGCACATGGTCATCTAGAATTTCTTGAAGAAGTTGGCGACCCTGCTACTGGTGAGCCTATTGGTTCAACATCGGAAAACTTAAAAGCTGCTATAGCTGGGGAAACACACGAATACACTGATATGTATCCCGGTATGGCTAAGACAGCAAGAGATGAAGGTTTTGATGAAATAGCTGATTGGTTTGAAACTCTTGCTAAAGCTGAAAAGTCCCACGCAGGAAAGTTCCAAAGAACACTTGACGACATGTAATAGGTAATTAGGGGATTAACCTCCCCTAATATTTTAATTTATGTCAACAAAAGAAGGTAGTTTAGGGGCACCAGTCAGGCATCCTATAGATTGGAATAACCCAAATTTCGTCGACGAAAAACTTTTAGACGATGAACTAAGACGTGTATTTGATATTTGCCATGGATGCAGAAGATGCTTTAATCTTTGCGAAAGTTTTCCGAAGCTATTCGATTACATTGATGATTCTAAATCTGGAGAGTTAGATACTGTTTCAAGCGATAAGTTTAAAGATGTTGTAGATGCCTGCACTCTTTGTGACATGTGCTTTTTAACAAAGTGTCCGTATGTTCCACCTCATGAATTTAACATTGATTTTCCTCACCTCATGTTGAGGTACAGAGTTGCTGAAAGAAAAAAAGGTAAAAATAAATTAATTGATGATCAACTTACAAAAACTGATAGGAACGGCAAATTCTTTTCTAAATTTTCTAACCTTGCAAATTGGTCAACAAAAACATCAAATAACATAACAAGACCAATCATGGAAATGCTTCTAAAAATAGATAAGGAAGCTGAACTCCCAAAATTCTACAAAGAGACATTAGTTGACCAAGTTGATAAGAAGAAAATAATTGCAAAAAAAAATCAGCAAAAAGTAATTATTTTCCCAACATGTTTTGTTAATTACAATAACCCCGACCTGGGTTTTCTTGCAAAAAAAATATTAGATAAATTTGGAATTCATAATGAATTTTTTTACAATGGTTGTTGCGGAATGCCTCAACTTGAGGGAGGGGATATCAAGTCAGTTTCACAAAAAGCATCAGAAATGAGTTTTAAGCTTAAAAGTTTTATTGACGAAGGCTATACAATTTTGTCAATCGTTCCTTCATGTACATTAATGCTAAAGTTCGAATGGCCGTTACTTTTACCAGAGAACAGTGATGTAAAAAAGCTATCAAAAAACACGAAGGATATTTGTGAGTTTCTTGCTGAAAATATTAACGATGACAATAAACATTTGCTTAAACCAGTTGATAAGGAAAATAATGTTTCTCTACATATATCTTGTCATTCACGGGCTCAAAATATAGGACAAAAAGCAACTGAATTATTAAGACTTATACCACAACTCAAGCTTGATGTTATTGAAAGATGCTCTGGTCATGGAGGTTCATGGGGTATAAAAAAAAATAATTTTGAAATGGCAATCAAAGTCGGAAAGCCAGTAGCACGTAAAGTAATTCAATATGAAAATGAGTATGTTGTTTCCGAATGCCCTCTAGCTGGAACTCATATTCAACAAGGTGTAAACAAAATTGACAACTCTAAGAATGTAAAAGTATTGTCACACCCCTTGGAGATTCTGGCAAAATCTATGTCTATAATGTTAAAGGAGAAATAATGAAAAAATTTAGTATTAAAGAAGACGACGTAATTAATATTGATAAGTATATAAACGAAAGACCGAAGATAAAAAAAGAAATTTCTGAAATTAAAAAGTTCAGAAGAATCCCTGTAGGGCCATACGCTACTTTTTATTTTGAGTGTTATGACACAATGATTTATCAAGTTCAAGAAATGCTCTATATAGAAAGAGGTGGTATTGAACAGATGAAGGATGAATTAAAAGCATATAACCCTCTTGTTCCAAAAGGAAAAGAACTCGTTGCAACTTTGATGTTTGAAATAGATAACGAATTTAAGAGAAAAGAATTTCTAACCTCAGTTGGGGGCATTGAAGAAGAAACTTTCATCCAAATTGGTGAACATAAGATTATGTCAAGGCCCGAACAGGACACCGATAGAACAAGCGAGGATGGTAAAGCGTCTTCAGTTCATTTTTTACATTTTGATTTTACTGAAGATCTAATAAAGGAGTTTGTCAAAGAAGGAAGCACGATCTTGTTAGGATTTAGCCATAAAAACTACAAGCACTTTAGTGAATTATCTTCAGAGGTTAAAAGTGAATTAAAAAAAGATTTTAATATGTAATTAATCATTCAATACCCCATAAACTGTCTTTAGGGACCCAACCCTTAATTTTATCGCTTGTTACCTTACACCATCTTTTTCTACATTTTTCTAGTTTTAAAATAAAATCCATTTTCGCAAATGCCAATATCTTTGAGTTATGATTTGGGAATTTTAAAATCTTCTCTGAGCTTTTTGTCATAATTACATAAGCATCGTTTGAAAGTTGAGTTTTAGACACCCAGCCTTTATTTTCGTTGAAATCAACAACTCTATACCAGTTTTCAAATTTTTCAATGACAAGTAGTGGGTAGCCTTTTTTTAGAATTTTAAAAAGAACAAGGTTGTTAAGTCCTGGACCATTTCGCACATTAACTTCGTTATAACGAGTAGTTAAATATTTATTTTTTTTCGAAGCATCAACCTTATTAAATGCTATACTTAATAGAATAAAGGAAATGACAGACAATTTCAAAAACATAAAAGTTCTCATAACTAGGAAATTACCAGAAAAAATAGAAAAAAAGCTAGAAGAAAATTTTTCAGTTGTTTTAAATAAAAATGATAAAAAATATTCTTATAAAGATTTAAAAAAAAAAATTGAAAACATAGACATTCTTATTCCTTGCATATCAGATACTATTGACGCTTCAATAATAAAAGCAGGAAAAAAACTTAAGCTTATATCTAACTTTGGCAATGGAGTAGATAATTTAGATTTAATTACCGCAAATGAAAGAAAAATAAAAGTAACAAATACACCAGATGTCCTCACTGATGATACAGCAGATGTAGTTTTAACAATGCTTTTGATGATTTGCAGAAAAATTTTAGTTGCAAGAGAAAGAATAATAAAAGGAGAATGGAATGGTTGGGGGCCAAGTGAAACTTTGGGAGAGAGAATTTTGGGAAAAAAACTTGGTATTATAGGTATGGGAAGAATTGGGTTAGCTGTGGCAAAAAGATTGAATATCTTAGGTATGGAAATTAATTACCATAATAGAAAAAAGTTAAATCACAAAATAGAAAAAATGTATGGAGCAAATTACTGGAAAGATTTAGATAAAATGCTTGCATATATAGATGTGCTTTCCATTCATTGTCCATACACTCCTGAAACTTTTCATTTATTATCAAAAAGGAGACTTAGGCTACTTAAAAAAAACTGTGTTGTAATTAATACATCCAGAGGGGAAATAATTGATGAGGAATCTTTAGCTGATCTTCTTTTTAGAAATAAATTGGGAGGGGCAGGACTCGATGTGTTTGAACATGAGCCCCAAATCACTCAAAAACTTTTTGAATCAGAAAATGTTGTTTTGCTTCCTCACATTAGTTCTGCAACAAGTCAAAGTCGTGAAGCGATGGGTGAAAGAGTACTTAAAAATATTCAATTTTTTGCTAAAGGTAAAGCTCTCCCTGATTTAGTAGTAAGAAAAAGAGATTAATAATTAGTTACAAATTTTACACCTAGGATTTTTTTTTGTTCTAATTTTTTGGAAGTTTCCCTCAAAGGTATCAAATAAAATTAGTTCTTGGAAAACTTTTTGAGACGAGGAAATTAATAATTTAATGGTTAACATAGCCTGTAATACCCCACCAAAACCAGCTACTGGTGAAACAATTCCTTGTTCGTTACAGCTTTGACCAACGTTATTACGAGTTTTTGGAAAGATACAGTTGTAGCATGGATACGGTCCTTTTTTCCATGATGAAAAAACTGATGCTTGCAAATCAAAGTTTTGAAGGGCTGCACTTACTAGTATTTTTTTTTTTTTAAAACAATACTCATTTATCATATATCTTGATTGAAAATTGTCTGTACAATCTAAAATTATTTTGTATGCAGATAAGTAATTGTCTATATTTTTCTTGCTAATTTTTGTTTTACTGATTTCAATTTTTGCTTCAGGGTTGATTTCTTGTAGATTTTTTTTGAGAGTGTCAACTTTATATTTACCAATGTCTTTTTCAAAGAATAGTGTTTGCCTATTTAAATTACTAAGGTTAATTAAGTCATTATCAATAAGCATAATATTTCCAACTCCAGTCATTGAGAGGTACTGAGCAGCTGATGAGCCTAGACCTCCACAACCAACAATACAAATGGAAGATTTTAAAATTTTTTTTTGACCACTTATGCCAATTTTTTCAATTATGATTTGACGAGAATATTTTTCAATTTGTTTGTCTGTAAGTTTAGCCATCAAGATTCATTAAAAAGTTCAGTTGATAAATATCTTTCAGCAAATGAAGGAACAATTATTACGCTACAATGATTTTGCATCTCTTTTCTTTCATGAATCTCAATAGCTGCAGCCACAACAGCACCAGTAGATATCCCACCAGGAATTCCTTCGCACTTAGCTAATTCTCTAGAAAAAAAAAAAGCCGAGTTATTGCTGATTGAAAGTGTCTCATCAATAATACTTATATCTAAATTTTTAGGAACGAAGCCAGCACCTATGCCCTGGATTGAATGTGATCCAGCCTCTTTTCCACTAATAACAGCTGAGTCCTCTGGCTCAACAGCAATAATTTTGATTTTTTGATTTTTTTCTTTTAAAAAAGCACCAATTCCAGAAATTGTTCCTCCTGTACCTACACCTGATATCAAATTATCAATTTTACCTTCAACGCTATCCCATATTTCTTTTGCAGTTGTATTATAATGTATAGAGGGGTTAGCTTTATTAGAAAATTGATCAAGAATTATACTGTTTGATATATTTTTATTAATTTGTTTTGCTTTGTCAATTGCACCAAACATTCCCATTTCTTTTGGAGTGAGAATAATTTTTGCCCCAAAAAAATTAAGCATTTTCTTTCTTTCTATAGACATACTTGAAGGCATTGTTAGAATTAGTTTATAGCCTTTAGTTGCACATACAAATGCCAATGCAATACCTGTATTCCCCGAGGTGGGTTCAATTATTGTTGTCTCAGAGTTTATTTTTTTTTCCTTCTCAGCTTGATTAATCATTGCTAAACCAATTCTATCTTTTACTGAACCAAGTGGATTGAAGAATTCAAGTTTAGCAATTATTTCACCATTAAATTTAAACTTTTTTTTAAGATTTTGAAGTCGCACCATTGGTGTGTTCCCAATAGTTTGGTCAATAGAGTCAAAAACTTTTTTATTTTTAAATAACAAAATCTACTTTCTTATTTGAATTATCTTTATTCTTTTGTTTGTACTGATTATAGATATCCTCGACTGAAATTTTATTTAGATAAACCATAGATTCCTCAAGAAATTTATTTATCAAAGGTTGAATAATTATTTTAGAAATATTTGATTTATATAATTCATTTACTTCTTTTTCTGTGGTAACAGATTTAATAATATCCAAAATTTTAATTTTCCTTCTTTCTTTCGCTAAACGATATCCACCTCGAGGACCTCTAGAAGCAACTAAAATATTATTTTTTACTAAAATTTGAAGAGTTTGTTCTAAATATCTTTTGGGAATTCCCTGTCTTTTAGCTACAGCTAGGTTTTGAACTGGGTTAACTCCTGCATTCAGAGCTATGTCTAAAACAGCTTCGATTGCGTAAATGATTCTTTTTTGTATTTTGAACAAATTACCTCTACTCAATCCAAGCCGGTTGAACCAAAACCTCCTTTGTCCCTATCTGTTTTGGAAAGAGTTTGTGATTCAATAATTTCTATTTCAGGAAGTTTTTGAAAGACAATCTGAGCGATCCTCATACCTCTTTCAATATTAAAAATATTTTTACCATGATTTATCAATATAACCCCTATCTCCCCTCTGTAATCTGAGTCGATTGTCCCGGGAGTATTCAAAACAGTTACTTGATTTTTTAGAGCTATTCCTGACCTTGGTCTTACTTGAGCTTCAAAGCTAATCGGTAATTCTAATGAAAAACCACAAGGAATTAATTCTGTTTCATTAGGTTTTAAAGATTTTTTATCAAGGATTGCTGCTACTAAATCAAATCCAGCGCTACCTAATGTGGCTTTTTGGATTTTGTAGAGACCTTTACCATTTTCTAAAGTCTTAAATAAGATTTCATTCATAATTTTATAACTTATAGTTTTTAAAAAAAGAAACAATTTTTTTTACTAGTTTTCTAGCAACAATTCTTTTTGTCATAATCTTCCACTCCTCTATATTATTTTTTTCAATAAAAAAAACTTTATTTTTTTCTGATTTAAATCCATAGGCGTTCGTAATTTTATTAGCGATCATCCAATCGCATTTTTTACTTTGAAATTTTTTTTTGGAATTACTCAATAAATTTTCTGTTTCTGCTGAAAAACCAACAACTAGTTTTGGCCTTTTTTTGTGCGTGCTTATTGATTTTAAAACATCTTCGCTTAACTTAAAATCAAAACTAGTAGATGTTGATTTTTTTTTAAGCTTATTTTTTGAAATATTTCTGGCTTTCCAATCTGATATCGCTGCAACTGAAATATAAATATCAGCTGGAAGTTTTTCTACTGATTTTTGTAAAAATTCATCACTAGATTCTACAGAAATAAATTCAACATTTGAAGGTGGCATGAGCTTTGTAGGGCCACTAATCAAAGTAGTCTTTGCACCAAAAAAGGATAATGCTTCTGCAATTTCATATCCTTGTAATCCTGAAGAAAAGTTTCCTATAAACCTTATCGGATCAATCTTTTCAATTGATGGTCCTGCTGTCACAATTGCATTTTTTCCTTGGAGCTTTTTTTCTGAGAAAAAAAGATTTAAATTTTCCACAATCATATCTACATCCATTAGCTTTCCTTTTCCTTTAGTTCTACATGCTAACTTTCCTGATTGAGGAGATAATACGGTTACACCAATTTTTTTTAAGTTATTTATATTGTTCTTTACAGCTTTATTTTCCCACATATTTGTATTCATCGCAGGTGCAACTATTTTGGGTTTATTTGAGGCAAGCATAACGTTTGTTGCAAGATCATCAGCTACACCATTGGAAATTTTTGAAATAAAGTTTGCAGTACATGGTGCTACTAAAATAATTTCAGCATTATTAGCTAATTTTATATGGTTCATATTTTTCTCTTGGTCTAAGGAAAATAAATTCGAGCTAATCTTTTTTCCCAACAAACTTTCGAATGTGATTACTTTTACGAATTCTTGTGCGTTAGAGGTCAACACACATTCAACATTACTTTTTTTATCTTGGAGTCTTCTTATAAGATCTAATGCTTTGTAACAAGCAATTCCTCCAGTTACAATTAGAAGAATTTTTTTATCTTTAAGAAAGTTCATTTTTTTTTGAAATATGAATTGCGGCTACGCCATCAATAATATCAATTACTTTAACATTTTTGAATCCTGCTTGTGTTAATTTTTTTGTAAGTTGAATTTGATTTGGAAAATTTAGTATACTTTCAACTAGGTACTCATAAGCAAATTTATTGTTTGCGAATAATAAACCAAGCTTTGGAATAGCTTTAAAATATGTCTTTAAAATTTTTCTAAAAAAAGGGCTGTTTACCTCACTGAATTCTAGACAAATAAATGTACCTGTTTTTTTTAAAACTCTATTAATTTGCTCAAGAGACTTTGGGATATCATTAAAATTTCTCAAACCAAAACTTACAATAACATAGTCAAAAATAGTTTTTTTAAAGGGTAAGGTTTCGGCATTTCCATAAATGTAAAAAGGTTGACTTGAATAAAGCTTTTTTTTTGCAATCTCTAGCATTTCCATATTAGCGTCAAGAGCTATACATTTGCAGTTAAATTTTTCTTGTATTTTCATTGAAATATCTCCAGAACCTGATGCAAGATCTAGAACTAAAGAGTCTTGACTTATTTCTAACAGTGAAATGACTTTCTCCTTCCAAATTCTATGCATACCAATGCTCATTAAGTCATTCATAAAGTCATACTTCATTGAAACACTAGAAAAAACACGGTTTACAAATTTTTTTTTCATAATTTTTTTAGTGTTTTTTATTTTTTTTGAGTTACTATCGAACATGCCAGAGTTACCTGAGGTAGAGGTTGTGAGATCTTTTTTGGAATCTCGCGTTATTGGGAAAAAAATTCTAAAAGTTTCAACTGTTAATGAAAAATTAAGATATAAAGTCCCTTCAAATTTAAATTTAAGTTTAAAAAACTTGATAATAACAAAAATTTTAAGAAGGGGTAAATATTTAATACTTTTCTTTAGGGACTCTAAATTATGCTTACTAATTCATTTAGGTATGACTGGATACTTTCGTTTAAGTGATGAATTAGTTGAAAAAAAGCATGATCATGTAATTTTTTTTTTGACAAAGAAAATACTTATTTTTAATGATATAAGGAAATTTGGATTTATTAAAATTTACTGTAATAACGAAATTTTTTTATCTTCACATCTTAGAAATATGGGGGTTGAACCATTAAGTAAAGATTTTAACTTAAATTATTTTAATTCTTTTAGAAAACGAGCTGTTGATCTAAAAGGTTTGTTAATGAACCAATCTTTTATAGCAGGTCTAGGAAATATTTATTGCTCCGAGATTCTTTATGATGCAAGACTTAGTCCTTTAAGAAAGATTAATTCCTTAAATAATTTAGAAATAAGAAATATCGTTAAATCTACCAAAAAAATTTTGAAAAAGGCAATATCTTTTGGGGGAACAACTATTAAAAACTTTATTGTTTCAGAAGAAAAAATTGGTTACTTTAAAAATAAGTTAAAGGTTTATTCCAGAGATAAAAAAAATTGCTTAAGATGTTTAAAAGGGATACTTATTAAAAAAATTAGACAAAATGGAAGGTCAACGTTTTTTTGCGAAAAATGTCAAAAATAAAAATGTATAAATCGATGAAAGTTTTAATTTTTACTTTTTTATCTTTTCAAGTTATTGCAGAAGAATTTGTTTATGGACTTGGAGATATTCCAATCTTTAAAGATATGAGCAGCATAGAGGACTCTTATATTATTTTTGACAAGGTTGATGGCAGATATCTTTATTCTGAAATAAAGGGTAAGTATGAAATTTTAGAAATTCAAGAGTATTACAAGAAGGTTTTACCGAATCTAGGTTGGAAATTTTTTGAAAAAAATTCCTTTGTTAGAGCTGATGAAATTCTAGAAATTCAATATCTTATTGATGATGAGGAAACTAAAGTAGTTTTTACCATTTCGCCAAAAAAATAATTAAAATGCCCTTGACCCAATATGATTAGGACAGTATAAAACCTGATTATGGCTAATATTAAATCGGCAAAAAAACGAATTTTGCAAAATCAAAAACGTGCAGAAATTAAAAATTTTAGGCTTTCTAGAATTAGGACTGGGATAAAAAGCTTTGAATCGTCAGTTATCGGAAATAGAAAAGTTAATTTAAAGGAAAATTTCCTAAAGCTAGAGGCAGAAATTTCTAGAGCTGCTACAAAAGGTTTTTTGAAAAAAAATACAGCATCTAGAATTGTTTCAAGATTGTCTAAAAGGCTGAAATCAAGCCCAAAATAAATTATTTTTTGTTTCAGTTGATTCAGATATTGTAATTAGCTAATCTTAACTCTTTTGTAGGAAATTATTATGAATTTAGATTATGCGGGTGATCTTTCACCACGCGAAACTTGGGGCAAAATCAAAGAAAATGCGGATTGTTTCTTAGTTGACTGCCGGACCTCAGCTGAATGGTCTTTGATTGGAGTCCCCGATTTAGATTCTTTAGAGAAAAAAGTAATATTTATAGAATGGCAAATCTTCCCTACAATGGAAAAAAACCCAAGATTCCTCCAAGAAATAAGTGAAACCGATTTAAAAAAAAATTCAAAAATCATCTTTTTATGTAGATCTGGGGCACGTTCAAGATCTGCAGCAGAATTTTTGACTTCTCATGGCTATGAAAGTTGTTTCAATTGCTCTGAGGGGTTTGAAGGAGTTCATGACAACTTTGGTCATAGAAGCAAGGTAAATGGTTGGAAATTTCATAATCTTCCATGGAAGCAAGGATAATCAATTATGAACATAAAATCGCAAGATAAAAACCTTGTAGAAATACAAGCTCAATGGGTTACAGTTCGAGGAAGAATTAGACAAAAAATAGGAGATGCACAATTCAAAAGTTGGATAAAAGTTTTATCCTTTGAGGATTATGATGATCATAAAGTTATTTTAAGTGTTTCAAGTAACTTTATCAGAACAAGGATCATAGAACAGTATTTAGACATTATTAAGAGTTATTGGCTTGTAGAAAACTTAAAAATAAATGATATACAAATAATTGTATCCAAGAATAAATCAGGAAAGGATTTAAAGAAAAACTTGGAGCATAATGTAAAAAAAAATGAGAGTAAAAGTCTTAACAATGATCAAGATGTTTTTAAATCTATTAGTTCAGATTTAGACACTAGGTTTACATTTTCAAACTTCATTGTTGGAAAACCCAACGAGTTAGCATTCGCTGCGGCTAGAAGAGTTTCTGAAGCTAAGGATGTTCCTTTTAATCCTTTATTTTTATATGGTGGTGTTGGATTAGGTAAAACTCATTTAATGCATGCAATAGCGCATGAAATAAAAAAAAGAAACCCTTTAAGAAGGGTAATTTACATGTCTGCTGAAAGGTTTATGTATCACTTTATAAAAGCCTTAAGATTTAAAAATACAGTTGCCTTTAAAGAGCAATTCAGAAATGTTGATGTTTTGATGATTGATGATGTTCAATTTATTTCAGGAAAGGACTCTACTCAAGAGGAGTTTTTTCATACCTTCAATGCATTAATTGACCAAAATAAACAACTTATAATTTCTGCTGATAAATCACCGCAAGATCTCGAGGGTATTGAGGAGAGGATGAGATCAAGATTAGGATGGGGTTTAGTTGCGGATATTCATCCTTTAAATTACGAATTGAGGCTTGGAATTCTTCAAGCTAAGTCAGAAAAATTAACAGCAAAAATTTCTGAAAATATTTTAGAGTTTTTAGCCCATAAAATTACAACTAATGTAAGAGAGCTTGAAGGAGCATTAAATAGATTGTCTGCATTTTCCTCTTTGATTGGAAGTGAAATTAACTTAGATATGGTTCAGGATCTTTTAAAGGATCTCCTAAAATCTTCGCAAAAAAAAGTTAACATTGAGGAAATCCAGAAAAAAGTTTCCCAGCATTTTAATATTAAGATGTCTGACATGAGTTCTGCTAGGAGGTCTAGGACAGTGGCTAGGCCTAGACAAGTTGCAATGTATTTATCAAAAAATCTTACGTCAAGATCTTTACCTGAAATTGGAAGAAGGTTTGGAAACCGTGATCACACAACGGTCATTCATGCAGTTAAAAAAGTGGAGGAACTTAGAAATAAAGATGCATCTTTTGATGAGGATGTTCAATTACTTATAAGAATGTTGGAATCATAACATTTGAATTAATCATGGAATTTTCAATTACAAAAAAAAGTTTACTCGATTGTTTAAGTCACTTTCAAAGTGTAGTTGAAAGAAGGAACACAATCCCAATCCTTTCCAACTTAAAAATTAATGCTATAGAAGGTGGCTTGAGTCTAACAGCTACCGATTTGGCTTTAGAGCTCTCAGAAAGTCTAACAGCAAATGTCACAGCAACAGGTGGTATAACGATTCCGTCACAACTCTTTTTTGAGATTATAAGAAAAGCACCTGATTCATCTCAAATATCTCTAAAGCAAGACGATAAAAGTGGTTCGGTAATTGTTTTTTTTGGAAAATCGAAATTTTCACTTCCAACATTACCTGTTGAAGATTTTCCAGTTATGGATTCTGATAATTTAGATGCTGAAATTACTTTAAAGGCAAATGATTTAAAAATGCTAATAAATAATTCTAAATTTTGTATGGGACTTGACGAATCTAGGCAATACTTGAATGGTATTTTTCTTCATACTAATGGAGAATTTATTTTAGCTGTCGCAACAGATGGACATAGACTTTCTAAATGTTCAGTTACAGGAAAATTGGATAAAAAATTTGATGGGATAATTATCCCTAAAAAGTCAGTCTTTGAGATTTCAAAACTTTTAGAGGATTATGATGAAAATATTAAAATAAATTTTTCAAAAACCAGAATTAAACTTAATTTTGGTAATGTGCAATTTGTTTCAAAACTAATTAATGCGTCTTTTCCAGACTATGAAAGCGTAATACCAAAAGATAATGATCAAACTATGACAGTCGATTGTAAAAGCTTTAGTGAGACAATAGATAGAGTCTCAACCATTTCTGATGATAAGTTGAGGACAGTAAAGTTTCAAATTTTAAATGGGAGTTGTACAGTTAGTTCGTTCGGTAACGATAAGTCCATAGGTACAGAGACACTGAATGTTGATTTTAACGGGTCTCAAATTTCAATTAATTTTAATGCAAGATATATTTTAGATGTTTTGGGAATAATAAAAAGCGGTAAGGTTAAATTTCATTTTTCTCAAAAAACTGCTCCTACAATTATTGAAAGTGATTCATTTAAAAATAACGTTTTTTTGATTATGCAAATGAGAGCATAACTTCTTTCATGTTTTCTAATGTTAGAATTGAAAAATTAATATTAAGTAATTACAGAAATCATAAATTTCTTGAATTAGATCTCACAAAAAATATTATTTTAATATGTGGAAAAAATGGTTCGGGCAAAACCAATATTTTGGAATCAATATCATTACTCACTTCCAGTAGTGGATTAAAAAAAACAAATTTAACAGAAATTGTTAATAGTAATCTTAAAGGACCTGTTGAGCTTTTTGGAGTTAGTTTGCTTTGTAGCATTAATAAAAAAAGAATGAAAATTGGTTTGGGACTTAAAAAAACAGCTAATGGGTTAAAAAAAATAATAAATTTAGAGGGCTCTAAAACAAAAAAAATTGATGAATATTTCAGTATTTTTTGGATAACCCCTAAAATGACATTCATTTTCCAAAACAGTAGAGAAGATAGGAGAAATTTTATTGATAAGATGATTTGCTCCATTGATTTTTCCTTCAAAAAATTTCTTTTGCTTTATGACAGATATAAAAGTGAAAGAATAAGAATTTTAAAAAAGTGGAATGAGGAATCAGAAAAATGGCTTGTTTTAATTGAAAAAAAAATAGCTGCAACTGGAATAATTATTTGTGATGCTCGAAGAAAATTTATTAAGCAATTAAATTTTTATCTTAGCGACCCAGATCGTCCTTTTCATCCTTTAGAAATAGAATTAAGTGGCGAGTTAGATTCACTTCTTTTGAAAAAGCCAGCGATAGTAGTAGAAGATTTTTTTTTTAAAAAACTAAAGGAAAATAGAAGAAAAGATTTTCTTACAGGGAGAACAAATTTTAGTGCAAATAAAACAGATTTAATTGTAATAAATAAAAATTATCGTAGAGAGGCAAAAAGCCACTCAACAGGAGAACAAAAAGTAATTATTTTTCTAATTATTTTTTCATTCATAAAAATTTTAAAGAATCAAAAAAACTTAAAGATTCTATTTTTACTTGATGACGTATTCTCATTTCTTGATAAAAATTTTGTTTTTGAGGTTTTGGATCAGCTTAATAAGTTAAAAATCCAAACTTGGCTGACTGATGTAAGTGGTGGTTGGATAATGAAAAAAGAAAATTTTAAACCGATTATTGATAAGATAAATATTGGTGAATAAAGGTTTAAACTTAATATTAATAGGGTATAATAGCCTTAAAATTGGGTATCAAATTTGGAAGCAAAAAACATTAATCAAAATAATTTAGATTATGACGCAGAGTCTATCAAAGTCCTTAAGGGTTTAGATGCTGTTCGTAAAAGACCCGGTATGTATATTGGTGACACTGATGATGGCTCAGGTCTTCATCATATGGTATATGAAGTTGTTGACAACTCTATAGACGAAGCATTAGCCGGGTTTTGTGATTCAATTGTAGTGAAACTAAATAAAAATGACTCTGTTACAGTAATAGATAATGGAAGAGGAATCCCAACTAATATTCATAAGGAAGAAGGCGTCTCAGCAGCAGAAGTAATTATGACTCAATTACATGCTGGAGGAAAATTTGATCAGAACTCTTATAAGGTTTCCGGTGGTCTTCATGGAGTTGGTGTTTCTGTTGTAAACGCGCTTTCAGAAAAACTTGATCTTAAAATTTGTAGAGAAGGAAAAAAATATTACATTAACTTCTGTCATGGAAATCCCGAGTCCCCTCTCAAAGAAGTTGGAAGTACTAAAGAAAGTGGAACAGAAATAACCTTTTTACCCTCAAAAAAAACTTTTAGTTTAACAAAGTTTGACTTTACTAAACTTGAATCACGCCTAAGGGAGCTCGCATATCTTAACTCAGGAGTAAACATCAAGCTAGTTGATGAAAGAGGTACCCAGGAAAAGATTTCAGAGCTTTCTTCCCGAGGGGGATTGAAAGCGTATGTGTCTTTTTTAGATAAATCAAGAGAGTCAATTACTAAAGATGTTGTTTTTTTTAAAGGTTCAGTCGAAAATATTAATCTCGAACTTGCTTTGCAATGGAATAAATCCTACTACGAGCATTGTTTAGTTTTTACTAATAATATTCCTCAAAGAGATGGTGGAACTCACTTAGCCGGATTTCGTTCAGCATTGACAAGGACAGTTAATGCAGCAATAAATAATTCAGGTTTTTCAAAAAAAGATAAAATTGCTTTAACCGGTGAGGATGCTAGAGAAGGATTAACTTGTATTTTGTCAGTACAAGTCCCTGATCCTAAATTTTCATCACAAACCAAAGATAAGTTAGTGTCATCAGAAGTTAGACCAGTGGTTGAATCAATTGTGGCAGAAAATCTTACTAATTGGTTTGAAGAGAACCCAAAAGACTCTAAAGCAGTAATTACAAAAATTTTTGAAGCAGCCGCAGCAAGAGAAGCGGCAAGAAAAGCAAGAGAGGTTTCTAGAAAAAACTCAGCCTTTGAAGTAAGTTCATTACCAGGAAAGCTTGCAGACTGTCAGGACAAATCTGCTGAGAACTGCGAATTATTTATTGTGGAAGGTGATTCAGCCGGAGGTTCTGCTAAGCAGGCCAGGGATAGAAAAAATCAAGCAGTTCTTCCTTTGAAAGGTAAAATTTTAAATACTGAAAAAGCTAGACCAGATAAAGCAGTAAGTTCAGCAGAAATAGCAACTTTGATTCAGGCACTTGGCACAGGATTTAAGCCAGATTTTAATCTGGAGGAGCTAAGGTACCATAAAATAATTATAATGACTGACGCTGATGTTGATGGATCTCACATAAGAACACTGTTGCTAACATTCTTTTATAGGCATATGCCTGATCTCATTAAAGGAGGTTATGTTTACATAGCACAACCCCCGCTTTATAGAATTAAAAAAGGTAAGTCCGAGTTGTATCTCAAAGATGACAAAGAATTAGATAATTTTCTTGTAAACGATGTAGTTGAAAAAGGTTTTTTACTTCAAAAAAATGGTATTACTGTTAAAGGAACTGATTTGGCAAATCTTTTCAACTTACTAATTAGTTTTGATAAATTATTAAATCAATTATCTGCAGGAAACGATAATCTGTATTTTCTTTTGGAGCAATCAACAATATCGAATTTTTTTATACTTGATAATTTTGATAATCAAGAAAAATCAACTCAAACAATTGATTATCTTCTTAAAAGGTTAAACTATGATGGTCAAATATGGTCAGCTGAAGTAAAACAAAACGAGAGCATAATTTTTTATAGGACAGAGAATAAAGTTAAAGAGCAATTCGAAATATTTTTAAAAGATTTCAATGATCTTAATTATTCAAATTTAAAGAGATTTAGCGATCGTCTACAAGAATATTTTTTAGATACCTCATCTTTTCAGATAGATGGAGACAAGTTTGATATATTTGCCCCAAAAGACTTGTTATTTATTGGGCTTGAACAGTCAAAGAAAGGTTTAACATTTCAAAGGTACAAAGGTTTGGGAGAAATGAATCCTGATCAGTTATGGGAGACGACCTTAGACCCTGAATTTAGATCAATTTTAAAAGTTGATGTGAATGATGCCCAAAGAGCAGATGAAATATTCGAGGAGTTAATGGGTGATGATGTTGAAAAAAGAAAAATTTTTATTCAGTCTAATGCAAGAAAAGTTTCTAATCTCGATGTCTAAAAATCATTATCTAATTCAAAAACTATAGGAAAAATTGGCCTGTGAGGGTTTTTAAATGGTTTTTTTTAATATTTATTTGGTTAATACTCTTTATGAGTTTAGCTGTAACTTGGTCACTCCTAAATTTACCTGAGACTGAATCAATACAAATTTCTAGGCAACCTAGTATAACTTTTCTTGATAAAGAAGGGAGAATTATTGCTTCATATGGGGATATATATGGCCAAACTATCCAGTATAAAAACTTACCTAAAGACTTAATAAATGCAGTAATCGTAACCGAAGATAAAAGATTTTTTTCGCATATAGGTGTTGATTTAAAAGGGATAATTAGAGCTACATATGTAAATTTAAAAGCGGGAAAAATTGTTCAAGGTGGTAGTACAATAACACAACAGTTGGCAAAAAATCTTTTTTTAACACCTGAAAGATCATTTACTCGTAAACTTCACGAATTAATTTTAAGTTTTTGGCTAGAAATGAGATTTACTAAGCAGCAATTACTCAGTATTTACTTAAATAGAGTCTATCTCGGTTCTGGGACATATGGGGTGCAAGCGGCATCAGAAAAGTATTTTAACAAAAAAGTAGAGGAACTAAATCTTTATGAATGCGCATTAATTGCAAGTTTACTAAAGGCACCCTCAAAATATAACCCAATTTCAAATGAAAAACTTTCAAGAATAAGGACATCAAAAGTTTTAGAAAATATGGCTAAAAATAAATTAATTACTTTTAGAAATGTTAAAGAAGCCAAATTAAACAACAAAAAATATGATAAATTTACATCGGCACCAAAAAGTACAAGATATTTCGTAGATTGGTTATTACCAAGAGTTAAGGCATATTTAGGTGAAATTGATGAAGATTTGATAATTAGAACAACTTTGGATGTTCAACTGCAAGAAATCGCTGAAAAATCCGTAAATCAAATTACCTCAAAATATGAATCAGCTGATCAATCAGCTTTGGTCGCGTTAAACTTAAACGGAGAAGTCTTGGCAATGATTGGCGGAAGAGACTATGGCGACTCACAATTCAACAGAGTAACCCAAGCACAAAGACAACCTGGTTCAGCTTTTAAACTATTTGTCTATTTGGCAGGTTTAAAAAGCGGTTATTCACCAGATGACTTAATGCTAGACTCTGAAATAAATATTAATGGATGGTCACCTAAAAATTATAAAAAAGAATATATGGGTGAAGTCTCAATCAGTGATGCCTTTGCTAAATCAATAAATACCGTTGCGGTAAAATTATCCGAGAGTATTGGTAGAGAAAATGTAATTCAAACTGCAAAATCATTGGGTGTTAATAGTCCTTTGCTAAATTCACCTTCAATTGCTCTAGGTACTTCAGAAGTCAATTTATTAGAACTAACTTCGGCTTATAATGTTCTTGCTAATAATGGAAATGGAATTTTTGTTCATGGTATAAGATCCATAGAAAATACATCAGGAAAATTGTTGTTTATGAGAGAGGGTTCAGGGCCAGGAAAAATACTTGATTCGTTTGTCGTTTCCACCATGACCAAAATGATGGAACAAACAATTACAAATGGAACGGGTCGAAAAGCGAAAATTGACAGACCAGCTGCTGGAAAAACAGGAACAAGTCAATCCCTCAGAGATGCATGGTTTATTGGTTTCACTTCTGATTTAGTGGTAGGTGTTTGGTTTGGTAATGACAATGATTCTCCAATGAATGAAATTACTGGAGGGACAGCACCAGCAATTTTGTGGAGTGATTTTATGCAAAAGGCGCATAGCGGTGTTCCAGTTAAGTCCTTACAATATGCTAATGAAAATAAAATAAGAAAATTTAAAAATAACGACAAAATAAATAGAATTATTTCAAAAAGTAAAAGATTAAACGAACAGAAGAGTGTTTTTGAAAGAATTTTGGATAATTTTTTTTGATTAGTGTAAAGCTATATTTCCTTTTAATTCATTAGGTCTAAAAAATTTAATATAACTATCATTTTTATCAAGCAAAAAGATTAGTGAACTGTGATCTATCAAGTAGTCTTTATCTAAAGGATTACTCTTGTTAATTTTCACATAAATTTTGAATTTTTTAAGTACCTTTTTTATATCTTCGTTTGTACCGGTTAGAGCAATGAATGATTGGTCAAAATTTTCCATAAAGATTTTAAGTTTTTTTATTGTATCTCTTTCTGGGTCTACAGTAATAAAGATAGGTCTAATTTTTTTTTTTAGATTAGGATTGTTCTCGAAAATTTTAGATATTTTCAATAGATCAAAAGGGCAAACATCTGGACAGTAGGTGTAACCAAAGTATATCAATTTTTTTTGATTCACTTTACTAGAATCAAAGATCTTACCATTCTGGTCGGTTAAAATAAAACTTCCCCCTAAAGTTATATTAGGAGCTTTTTTATTATACAAAAAATTTATGAATAAAATGACTACTAGTATGAAAAAAACTAATACAATCATCATCAATAAATTTTTTTTAAAAAGAGATTTATAATTTGGCATTTTCTAAAATTATATAAACATCACTTACTGATTTGTCTAGTTTTAAGCTATGATTAAATTTAATTTCCTTTGCATTAGCAAAAACTTTATATTTAAAATTCTTATCCAATTTTTTTAATAAAATTTCATGTATATTTTCAAGAACTGACTTTACTGAAACTTTAATAATTAATTTTTCAAAATTTCTAATATTAAGAATTTTTTTGCAATCAACTTTTGTCTTAGGATAAAAAAAACTTACTGACGAATTTTTATTCCTATTTGTTAAAAATAAATTTCTTTTGTTAATCCAAAGTATTATTTCCGGAATTCCAAAAACCTTTTCAACCTGAATTTTTTTTTTTTTAAAGAATAGATCTTCATTATTTTCAAAAAATAAAAATGAATCTCCAACTATCAAATGAGAAATAGAATTATATTTTTCAAAAAGTTTATGAATAACTTTTGACAACATCATTTTAGAGACAGCTAAGTCCTCTTCAAAAAAAAATTTCTTATTACTTTGCATTAAAATTTTTTTATATTGGAAATGAAATTTCTTTGAAAAAATAATCAAATCAGAACTTGATAAAATATCTATGGCTTCAACAGTTAAATCAAAAAAATTATTCGGATTTGATCCTATAATATAGATTTTCTTTGAAGAGTGTGCAATCATACAAATTTAGAATAGACTTTTATGAAAAAAAAAAATATTAAAAAATTTTTAGTTTTTATATTTACTTTTCTTTCATTTCAAAATTCACTTGCCGTCGACGACAGTGATATTTTTGTTGAAGCTGTTCTTTTTACTGCTGTAAAAAAATCTAATTATGAAAAAGTTATTGAAATGCTTGAGAGGGGGGTTACCACAAATATTCATGATAGTGATGATATGTCACCACTTGCTTATGCCTTAAGAAATGATGATGAAAAGATGTTTGAGCTTCTTTTGAAAAATGATGCTGATGTAAATCACCAAATTTTACAAAAGACTTCACTCTTAACTTTTTATATAAAAAGCAAAAAATCAAAATTACTTGCAAGACTTCTAAGGGCTAATGCTGATATTAACTTTCAGGATAGTATAGGAATGACCCCAATGATGCACGCAATTGAAAATATAAATATCGATGCTATTAAATTGCTTGTAAGCATCGACTATAGAGATGTTTTAGATTCAGAAATAACCGATTATAGTGGAAAAACAATGTTTGATTATGCAGAGAACTCAAGAAATAATTATTTAAAAAAATTAATTATTGATATGAAAAATACTTTTTAGTTTTTTAGCAATCAAGTTTTGAATATCGCCAATTGCCATCAAAGTGTTTAATACCTGATGGTTCTTAGGATCTAGTCTATTAAAAGAATTCAAGTTTTTTTTCTGCAAATATCCTTTAAATAGAAAAATTGGTTGAACAATCAAAAAATAATTTTTATTTTTAAGATTTTTTATTTTCTTTATGAACTCGGTTTCCTCTCCTACAAAACATGAATAAGCTTTAGAAATATTTAAATTTTTAGCTAGTTTTTCAGTGTAAATTTTAAGTTCCGAACTAACTTTTGGGTTCTTACTTTTGGAACAGAATGTAACTAAAATATTTGTTTTATCTGTTTTTAGCATTTTTGATATTTTCTTTTTTAGTATTGGCATCACTTCTTTAGTCAAAGAAATTTTATCTATTAACTTAATTTCAAGTTTTAAGCTTTTCGATAAATCCTTTATCTTAGCTTTAATGTCTTTTTCAAAATGTCCTCCGCTAAAAAGTAAAAATGGAAAAAAAAAAACCTTTTCAATTCCCTTCTGTTTAATAGTTTTTAGACAATTTTCTATATCGGGTTGATTCTTTTCGATGAAACAAAAATAACAATTGGTATGAATTTTTTTTTCAATCATCTTGTGGCTTTTTTTAAAATCTTGCTTAAAAGAGTCAAATGATGACCCATGACCGCAAAGAACTAATGCTGCGTTATTACTCTTTAACATCCTTAGTAATTCGTGAGATTATTTTTGTTAAATCATCAATTTCTTTATTAAAGGTTTGATATCTAATAATGTCATCTGGACTTAATTTTTTTTTATGAACAACCTCATTTAAATCGTTACGAGGTTGAAGATACGATCCTTCTATTGAGGTTCCAATGAATAAGCCATCATTGTTAGAGAATGAATAAACATCTGCTAACCTTGGTGTACTCTCAGCAGAATAACCAACGCCGCCTTTTACGACTACTGCGTCTACATCTACCCCAAGCTTAACTCTTTCTTTAAGAATTGATTTTAGACCTCTATTTGTCATAACTGTCATAACAACTCTTCCTGATTTAGCTCCAGCCTGAAGCCCTATGCTCAAACCGCCTAATGAATAAAAAAAAGGTCCTGTAAACTTCTCTCCTTTTTTAATTAACAAGATTCCATTACCACCTTTGGCTCCAAAAATAAAACCACCTTCATAAACCTCTGGAAAAATTAAAATAGCCCTAGATTTTGACATATATTTTTGAAAATTTTTAATGTCACTGTTTTGATGTAATATTTTTAAAGTATCTTCGGATGATTCAATCAAGTTTACTACAGTAAGTTTTTTTTCATTAATAGCAAAAACTGTCAGAGGGAATAAACAAGTATAAAGAATAATAATGAATCTAAAATTTTGCAGCATAAATTAAATAGTTTAATTTAAATATATTTAAATTATAATTAACATAAAATTAAAAATATGAAAATAAACATCATTATTCTTACCTTGTTTTTTTTCTTTTTCTCTAAATTAAATGCTGGACAAATTTTTATAGTTGTTAAGAATATTGAGGAAAAAGTTGGATCAATTCACTTTGCATTATATGATGACGCAGACTTTTTTCCCGATAATGAAGGAAAAAAAATTGGTTTTAAAAAAGATGTTAAGGAAGTAATTGAGCAGGGCGTTTTAATTGAAGATCTTGAAGAGTCATATTACGCAATTGCCATTTATCATGATAAAAACTCTAATAATAAATTTGATACTTTTTTTGCAGTTCCTCAAGAAAGATACGGTTTTAGTAATAACGCACCGGTTTTTTTTGGGCCACCTTCATTTGAAGAGGCTTCTTTTTTTGTGAAAAATGAAGAAATGATAAAAATTGAAATAAGTTTAAGGTAAGATTGTATGAACAAAAGAATATTGGTTACTGGTGGTGCTGGATTTATTGGTTCTTATTTATGCGAAAAATTAGTGAATAAAGGCAATTATGTTATTTGTTGTGATAATTTTTATACAGGAAACAAAAAAAACCTCGTTAATTTACTCAATAATAAAAATTTTGAATTAATTCAACATGATATAACCTTTCCAATTTATTTGGAAGTTGATGAGATATTCAATTTTGCTTGTCCTGCATCTCCAGTTCATTATCAGAATGATCCAGTTCAAACAATTAAGACGTGTGTTCACGGTGCTATAAACATGTTAGGTCTAGCAAAAAGAACTAAAGCTAAAATTATACAAGCTTCTACTTCAGAAATTTATGGTGATCCGGAAATTCATCCTCAAACAGAAGAATACAAAGGAGCCGTAAGTATAAATGGTCCAAGAGCTTGCTATGACGAGGGAAAAAGATGTGCAGAAACCTTATTTTGGGATTATAAAAGACAACATGATGTCGATGTTAAGGTAGTGAGAATTTTTAATACATATGGACCCAGGATGCAAAAACATGATGGAAGAGTGGTTTCAAATTTTATTGTACAGGCACTTACTAATAAAAATATAACTGTTTATGGGGATGGAAAACAAACACGATCTTTTTGTTATGTTGATGATTTAGTTGAGGGTATATTACTAACGATGGAAAAAAAAAATTTTCCTGGCCCGGTTAATTTAGGAAACCCTGTCGAGATTAGTATAATGCAACTTGCCAAAGAAATCACTGAAATGATTGGAAGTAAATCAAAAGTTATTAATAAAGAACTACCTGTTGATGACCCGAAGCAGAGATGTCCAGACATCGAATTAGCTAAGAAAAAACTGGGATGGAACCCTAAATTTAAAAGAGAAGAAGGCTTAAAAAAAACTATAGATTACTTTGAAAAATTATTAGAGGAAGAGAGTTAGAATGCCTGAATCTTGTGAAATAATTTGTTTAGGAGATATAATTTTGGATACTTATTGCGATGGATTAGTTGAGAGGATTTCTCCAGAGGCACCAATTCCAATTCTGAAAGTTAAAAGTGATAAAAAAAAGGATTTAGGTGGAAGCGGGAATGTAGCTAGAAATATTACGGCAGCCAGAAATAAGTGTCATTTAATTTCTATAGTAGGTGATGATAACAATGCCGAAATATTAAGAAAGTTATGTAAAAGAACAGAAGAACTTACCTTTGACCTAGTTGTAGACAAAACAAGATGTACCACTGTAAAACAAAGATTTGTCTCTGGGAATCAACAAATTTTAAGAGTAGATAGTGAGTCTAAAGAAAATATCTCAAATATGATAGAGGATAAAATTTTTGAAAGATTTTTAAAAAAATTAAAATATGTGACTGTGGTTATAATTTCTGATTACAAAAAAGGTATGCTTACTAAAAGTTTATTAAAGAAAATAATTGACACATGCAGAGTTGAGAAAAAAATTGTAATTGTTGACCCTAAAGATAAAGATTTCAGTATTTATTCTAATGCGAATATAATAACACCAAATCAAAAAGAATTATTTGATGCCACTGAACCAGATTTAAATATAAGTGATTATTCAGTAGAGAGGTTGTCAAAAAAAATTATCAAACAGTATGGTTTTGATACTGTAATTACTACCAGAAGTTCAGATGGTATTTCAGTAGTAAATAAAAATACTAAAATATTACATTTACCATCGCGAGCTAAAGAAGTTTTTGACGTTTCTGGAGCAGGTGACACTGTAGTGTCATATATAGCATCTGGAATTGTCAGAAAATTAAGTTTAACTGAGTCTGTAAAAGAGGCTAATGAGGCTGCAGGGGTAGCAGTGGGAAGGTTTGGAACCACAAGAGTATTTAGAGAAGAGATAGAAAATCGAATCAATAAAAATTCAAAAATTTGCAAATTAAATGAATTGATTGAACAAATAAAGGTTTATAAAAATAAAAGAATTGGTTTTACTAATGGTTGTTTTGATCTTATTCATCAAGGGCACATAGATTATTTAAAAAAATCGAGTGAAAAATGTGACTTTTTTATATTAGCATTAAATAGTGATTCTTCTGTAAAAAAAATAAAAGGATCTTCTCGTCCTATTGTTGATCAAAACGAAAGATCAGAAATTCTAGCACATTATGATTTTATAGATAGAATTATAATTTTTAACGAAAAAACTCCACTTAATATTATCAAAAAAATAAAACCACAATTTCTTTTTAAAGGGGATGATTATAAAATATCACAAGTGGTAGGAGCAAAAGAAATTGAAAGATGGGGAGGAAAAGTGGTTTTGATTAAATGTATCAAGGGTAAATCAACATCAAAAATTATAGAAAGAATAAAAAATGGAACTTAGTGCTGTTTTTTTTGATGTAGACGGGACGATTGCAGAAACCGAAGAATATCATAGAAAATCATTCAATGAATCATTTAAAGAGTTCAGTTTAGATTGGTTTTGGGATGAAGCTATTTATAAAGAATTAATAAATATTGGAGGAGGAAAAGAGAGAATTATGTTTCACTTAAAAAAGGCTTGGCCTGAAATGTTGGAATATAAAAATTTATCTAATTACATTGATTCAATTCATAAAATAAAAAATGAAATTTATGAGGACTATATTAACGATTCTCAAATAACAGCTAGACCCGGAGTTTTTAGGTTAATTGAAGAATTAAAAAAAAATAATATCAGCATTGCTCTAGTTTCTTCAACATCAGAGGTGAATTTATTAAACTTGTTTACCAAAGGGTTTAAGATTGATCCGTATGAAATGTTCGATTTAGTTGCTCATGGTGACTGTACAAAACTCAAAAAACCTTCACCGGAAATATATGAATGGACATTACAAAAACTTCAGCTCCCATCAGAGGCATGTATAGCTATTGAGGACTCACCTAGAGGTTTAGAATCATCTAATAATGCTAATATTAAGACAATTGTTACGCCTTCAAAGTTAACTATTGGTGAAAGTTTTAAGGAGGCTAGGTTAGTTATCTCTGACTTAGGTGAGCCTGATAAGCCATTTGACACCATTTTAGGAGAAGCATATAATCATAATTATGTATCTTTTGAACTACTCAATAAAATATCTCAAAACTAAAGAATCATAAATATTATAATCATTAATAAAATTTGTGTGACAAAAATTAAAACACTAAATCTGTGTAATTTCTTAAATTCCGTTTGATTTTTCTGGTCAGATGCCTCATTAATTTTTATCATTAAAAATTGTCTCGAATAAAAGTATCCAAGAGTTATCATAAAAAAAATAAACGACAGAAAACTATTGATAAAAAAAAGAATTAATGAAATAAAGAGACTAAGTATTCCTGAGTATAAATAGAGTTTTGGAAATATACCTCTTAAAAAAAATCTTGCATTCTTTTCGTCAAGGCTACTGAAAACATTAGGAGCTACAAGCGCTGAAAAAAATATTAAACCACCTAAAAGAAATGGAATAAGGAATTTTATTAAAATTAATAAGTATTCTGGCATAAGATTTATTAATCTAATAATATAGAGGACATATTTCAAATATTATTTAGAGATGAACTATAAATTTATTTTGCTTATACCTGTTTTCGAAATCCTAAGTTTTATCCTACTAGGGGACTTTCTGGGTTTTTGGGTTGTTGTTTCCTTAATTTTTCTTACTGGTTTAATTGGGTTATTTTTAATTAGATCAAAATTAGACTTAAGACAAATTGAAAAATTAGTTAGCGAACCTAATGAATGGTTATTCCAAAAAATAGCTGGTTTTTTACTTATAATTCCTGGCTTTGTGACTGATTTACTTGGAATTATTATGCTGTTGAAACCTTTAAGAGGCTATGTTTGGAATAATTTCATTTTTAAAAAAGGTTTTCATAAAGATAACGGAGCAAGAAAAAATAAAGATGATAATATTATTGAGGCAGATTACAGAGATTTAGATGACAAATGAAAATTACAATATGTTTGGCAAAGTTTTTGGAAGGGTTCAAGGAGTAGGGTTTAGAGCTTGGACAAAAAAAACTGCACAAAAGCATAATTTAAATGGTTGGGTGATGAATTGTAGTGATAAATCTGTGGAATTTGTTATATCAGGAAAAAAAAATAGTATTGATAATTTTGTAAAGGAATGTTACGTAGGACCTATCTTTTCAAACGTAAGAACTATTGATCTAAAAAAATTACCCTTTTTAGAATATAAAGATTTTGAAATTAAATATTTATGAATTTTTTTTTTTTAAGACATACCTCTCTTAATATCGAAAAAGATATTTTCTACGGCCAAACAGATGTTGATGTTTCAAAGAATTTTAATAAAGAGCTTAAAAATATAAAGATAAAGCTAACAAATGAAATAAGAAATTTAGATAAAATAAAAATTTTCTCAAGCACATTGAAAAGGTGTGTTAAGTTAGCCCAAGGCTTGTCAAAAGATGTTTTTTTTGATGATAAGTTAAAAGAACTTAATCTTGGTGATTGGGAAATGAAACCCAAAAATAAAATTTCAAGGAAATTGATTAAAGAATGGGAAGACAATTTAATAAAATTTAAAATTCCCAATGGTGAAAGTAACCAAGATTTTTTAAAAAGACTTAAAAAATTTTTAGATGAAATAAAAAAATGTGACCAGGATGTTTTGATTGTTTCACATGCAGGTTCTATTAATGGGATGATGTCAATTTTAACTGGCCAACCCTTTGATAAACTGCTAAAAAATTATTGGGAAAAAATTGACTATGGTTCATTGAGCCTTGTCGAATCCGAAGGTAATTCGTTTAATATAAAATACGTTGGAAAGTAATTGAATTATGAAAAAGATCCTAATTCTCGGGGGAGGATTTGGAGGTGTTTTTTGTGCAAGAAGATTAGAGAAGATTAATAAAGAATTTTTTGATGTAGAACTTATAAGTAACAATAATTACTTTATTTTTCAGCCCCTTTTACCAGAAGTTGCTTCAGGAACGATATCAGCGGGTGATGCAGTGACTCCCATTAGGCAAATGTTGCCAAATATAAAATTTAGAAAAGCTGAAATAATGGACATCAATTTAAAAAAAAAAAATGTTGAATTATCTCAAGGCTTCAGAAGGCGACTTCATAATATTGATTATGACCATTTAGTGATTGCATTAGGTCAGGAAAGCAATCAATCAATTGTACCGGGACTAGAACATCATTCTTTTATGATGAGAACCCTTGAAGATGCGTATAATCTAAGAAATCATTTAATAGGATGCCTTGAACTAGCAGATGTGACCCTTGATAAAAAATTAAAAAAAAGACTCTTAAACATTGTAGTTGTTGGTGGAGGATTTTCAGGTGTAGAAACAATAGGAGAGCTAAAGGAGATGTCAGGTAGATTACTTCCGTATTATAAGAATATATCTGAAAATGAATTAGAGTTTCACATTGTAGAGTCTTCTGACAAACTTTTGCCAGAATTAGCAGGTAATATCAGCGAATATACATTATCAGTATTTCAAAAAAGGAAGATAAAAATTCATCTCAAAACGGCACTCAAAGAGGTATCAATTTACAAAGTTTTTTTAAG
Source organism: uncultured Alphaproteobacteria bacterium (assembly GCA_902536485.1). Lineage (GTDB taxonomy): Bacteria > Pseudomonadota > Alphaproteobacteria > Methylaequorales > Methylaequoraceae. The sequence goes on from CACAXP010000002.1 coordinate 52,496, forward strand.
TAATGGTAAATCAATTGAGACTAATACGATTATTTCTACAATCGGTTCGACTGTTTCAAAAATAATAAAGAAATCGGGGTTACCTTTAAAAAATGGTAGAATTGTTACTAATGAGTTTTTACAAGTTTCAAATCTTGAAAATGTTTGGGCAATTGGTGATTCAGCACTTATACCAAATAAGTTAGATTTAAATGATTATCCTTATTCTCCTCCAACTGCTCAGTTTGCAGTTAGACAAGCAAAATTGTTAGCTAAAAATATTATTTTAAAAAATATGAAAAAGAATCTTAGGGAATTTAAATATAAATCTAAGGGCTCACTGGCTTCTTTAGGTTCAAAAAAGGGAGTAGGAAAAATTTACTTTTTAAATGTAAAAGGTTTGTTAGCATGGACTATATGGAGGGTTTTTTATTTGTCTTTTTTACCTTCTTTTCCAACAAAAATAAGAGTTTTGTTGAGTTGGATTCTAGAATTTTTTATACCAAGAAATGCAGTTCTAACTCATAATTTTCAAAGTAATCCTGTTTCTTATAAAATGTATAAAAAAGGAGATATTGTTTTTGAGGAAGGAATGATAGCGGATGGTTTTTACGTTGTAAAAAAGGGTGAATTTGAAAATACTTACAAAAAAACAAAAACAGGAAGAATCTTCAAAAAAATTTATAAAAAAGGATCTCATTTTGGTTCAAGAGTTTTATTAGAGGGAGGGAGAAGAACAGGAACCATTACTGCAAAAAAAGATTCGCTAGTTTTAAAGATTCAAGGACACAGTTTTAAAATGTTAGCTGAAAATTTTCCTGTACTTGAAAATTATTTTGGTGATTATTTACCTAAAACATTTAAAGAACTTAACTTAAATGAAGATTGATCTTAAAAAATTTTTTCGTGTTTCATCGTGCAAAAGTACAGTAATAGATAATGTAAAAATTATAAGATCAACCAAAAGGTTAAAGACTATCTCTTTACAAATAAAAAATGGTATACCTATAATTTACTGTCCGTTCTATATTAAAGACAGTTACATAAGATCAATAATAAAAAAAAAACAATTATGGATTAAAAAGAAAATTAATGTAGAAAATAATAGAGAGAAAATACTAGTAAAAAACAAAAGTATTTTTCCCTTTTTAGGAGGAAAGTTTACTCTTCTAACGTTGGCATCAGAAGAAAATAAAGTATTTTTAAAAAATAATAGTCTTGTAATTCACTGCACAGAATTTAAACTTGCAAAAAAAAATCTTGTTGAGTGGTTAAAGTTGGAGGCAAAAAAATATTTAGTTAATAGAGTCCAATTTGTATCTTCAAAAATAAGAATAAATTTTAAAAGCCTAAATTTGAGAGGTTATAGAACGATGTGGGGTTGTTGTAATAGTCGGTCTGAAATTCGTTTGAATTGGAAATTAGTAATGCTTCCAAAAAAAGTAATTGATTATGTGATAGTGCATGAGCTGTGTCATATTGTTGAACCAAATCATTCTAAGTCCTTTTGGTCATTGGTAAAACAATATGATAGTGAGTATATTGAAAATAAAAATTGGCTAAAAAAAAATGGGATAGAGGTTATCAAGTTTTAAAGTCATAGTTTTTTTAGCTCATCATTCAGAAGTTTTTTTGCTTTATTAACAAAATTATCTTTTACAAGAATTCTAATCGGTATAGCGGAGATATTTCCTTCATTGATTGACATGAGTTCATCTAAAACAAAAAACTCAATATCATTGGAGTCCAAAATATATTTCACCCAACTTATTTCAACTAAATTATTACTTTTAAAAACTAGCTTCACAGAACTACTTATTTTTTTAATTATTAAAACTATAACATACAAAGATTAACCCCAACTTTTATTTTTAGTAGCATTCTGGTGCGCCCGAAAGGATTCGAACCCTTAACCTTTTGAGCCGAAATCAAATGCTCTATCCAGTTGAGCTACGGGCGCTTAATAAAATAATTAATCATCAACACCATGAGAAAGCCTAATTAATCTTTTATGCATTATTATAACAAAACCTCCTACAAAAACACAGATTACAGTAATACCCAAAAATATTACTTTTTCACCTAAGGCTTGAGAATATTGCCCTATAATACCAGCAATTTTATTTCCAAGACCAATTGTTGCAAAATAGATCCCCATGATACTAGCTGTCAGTTTTTTAGGGGATAGTTTAGTAATATATGATAAAATTACAGGTGAGGCGCATAGCTCACCAATTGTAAAAAAAAAATACGCAAAAAATAGCCAATACATTGAAGATTTTCCGTATATTTCTGACTCAACAGATGCAAAAACCATAAAAATGAACCCCAATCCCATTATAATTATTCCCGTTGAAATTTTAAAAATAGATGTCGCTAGCATGTTCTTTTTTTTTAAAAACATCCAAAATACAGAAACGCTATAGCCTAAAAGTATAATCAGAAGCGGATTAATTGATTGAAACCAACTAGCCGGGATTTCCATATTCAAAAAGGGGAGATATCTATTTGTTTTTTCATAGGCGAATATATTAAGCAAACCTCCTGCCTGTTCAAATGAAGCCCAGAAAATTACTAAAATTAAAGAGGATATTAGAATAAGTTTTACTCTATCTAATTCAATTGAAGAGAAGTTGTATTTTTTAGCTTTTAAAGAGAAAGTATTTTCTGGGGAAGTTTCTTTAGAAACTTCAACAATATTTTTTTTGCCAATGATGAAATAAATTTGTCCTAAAAGCATGCCGAAGCCAGCTAAAGAAAAACCATAATGCCATCCAAAAACCTCTCCCACATAACCTACTAAAATACTTGCTAAAAAAGCACCAATATTTATTCCTACATAAAAAATAGTAAAGCCTTGATCTCTTCTTAGATCGTTAACTTTATAAAGATGTCCAACAAGAGTTGAAATATTTGGTTTTAAAAGTCCAACTCCAAGTATGATTAAGGTCAATCCTGTAAAAAAAAATAATTCATTTTGGAAAGCTAATGTGAAATGCCCTGCACATAATAAAAACCCTCCATATAAAACTGATTTTTTATTAGTTATATATCTATCCCCAATTATGCCTCCGGGGATACATGCTAAATAAACAAGTGCGGTATACCAACCGTAAAGTATTATTGCCTCTTTATTTGACCAACCTAATCCTGGATTTTTATCATTAAAATCTGAAATTAAATAAAGAACAAGTATTGCCCTCATTCCGTAGTAACTAAAACGTTCCCACAGTTCTGTAAAAAATAAGACGACTAACCCCTTAGGATGTTGATTAATTTTACTTATCGAAACAAACATACCCTAATAATTTTCATCTAAATCTTCAAGATCCTCTAAATGAGTTTTTAATGCCTTGGTACTAATGTTGATTTCAATTAGGAAAACACAAATTGCTAACGCAAAGAAAAAAAGGGCTGTTATAAATAGTATTAATGAAATATCTAAAAAATAAATACCAACTAGTATGGTAATTAAATTTAAAAAAAAAGAAATTCCTGAAAAGAATTGCATAAGTTTAACATATCTTAGTCTTTTATTGAGTATTTGGATCTGTGCGAAATACCTTGAAGCAGATTTATCATTAGGTGAAATTTTTTTATTGATGAATTCATCATGAATTTTACGAATTAATTTGCTGAGAGAGGTATACCTATTGCCAAAAGAAATCATCATAAGTGGTATTGCTGGAAATAGGAAAGCGGCATATGTTAATTGAAAATTGTGCATTTGAAGTGTAGCTATATTAATTTATTTTAATAAAATTTTGAACAGTGAAAAATTTATATTCTCCAATTAATCAGTATTGGTATAAAACTTGCTTTATAATCTATGTTTTTGATAAATGTCAAAAAATTGAACACTAGGGAAGGTCGAACAGCATAATATTTCCTCCCTTATACGATAAGTGACCTTCCCGTTCAATTAGTTCTTAATATCTTTTATAAAACTAACCAGCTTATTTAATTTTTCATCTGAAATATCTTTGTAAGATTCTTGAAAATTATTTTTTATTAATTGACATATATGAGCATAAGGGTTTCTTCCTTTGGGATGAAATGGATGAGGCTTAAGTTTATCTTTTAAGTAATCACCATGTTTTTGAATAACTTTCCAAACAAGCTTTGAATTTTCTTCATTCATTATCTAAACCCAGTATTGGTTCTTGTTCTAGCCTTTTTTTCTGGTTGGGTGAAAATTTTTTTTTTTTTCTTAGTAACTTTTTTTTTTTTAATAATGTACTTGTTACCTTGTTTTGGTTTGGGCAACTTTTCAAATGTACCATCACTTTTCATTAAAAAGTAATTACCGTTTCTATCTTGTACTATTTCATCAGAAAAAGAATCGTAACTATAAGTGTAAAACAAAAAAAATATAATAATTAATTTTAACATTTTAATCTAATATATGATAATAATCAGCATTTTTTAACTTTTTAACTACTTCATTAAAATTTTTTTGCTTTTTTGTTTTCTTTCCCAAAACCCATTTTTTAATTTCTTCTGTAACATTATCACCTTTTATATCCCTCAAGATCATATGATAACTTGATTCAAAGATAAGAAAGTTAGAAGAAAAGTCATAAGATTTAATTTTAGTCGCCTCTAGTAATTCAATCAATGGTTTTCGAGGAACTATTTCATCTTTAATTGGAATTACGACTAAAGCATTGTAGCTTGGTTGTGAAAAAAAATTTTTAGCATCTTTGTAACTTTCATCCATTAGTTCAATTATACCATAAAGACTTTTTAGATTAGGGTAATGAATAAAATATTTGTCTTTAGACAGTTCTTTGAGTACTTCTTGATTATCACTTGCCTGAACTTCAACCCATCCTTTACTGCTAACTTTAAAATTTGGGAATGATTTTGATACTAAGGACATAAACAAGCTCTTAAAAAAATTTTTCTCACTAAAATTCCATATAGCAGGTGCAACAAGAACCGCTCCATCAATTGGCAGTTCTTTATCATTAGTCATCAAACTTGTTATAATTGCACCTCCCATACTCTCACCGAGTAAAATGATTTTTTTTTTTGGATATTGTTTTTTTAATTTTAATAATTCTTCTTTAATTACTTGTTTGTGGACACTAAGTGGAAACCAAATGCTAGAATTATCATTTCTACCAAAACCATCCAAATCAAAGGAAAAAGTAAAAATATTATTTTTTGAAAGATATTCTGCAGGTATTTTGAATGAGTTTGAGTAATCATTGTAACCATGAATTGCCAAAATAATAATTTCGCTTGTATTTATATTCCCCCATGTGGAGTAAGTTTTTTTTTCTACAATTTTTTCAGAGTATATTGATTCCTCGTTTACTCCAGTTACACATCCATGAACAAGAAGAAAAACTTTTAAAAATGCTATTCTTTTAATAATTTTATAAATATATCCTCTAAATCTGATTCTTTGGTTGTAATTTCTTTTAATTTAAATTTTTTTTCCACAAATGCTTTAATTACTTCAGCTGTACTTATTTGACTTTTTTTGAATTTAAGTACAACTTTTTTTTCTTCTTTTGAAATAACAAATTTTTTAATTTTTTGGGGAACAGAATTTACTTTTTCAGAAAATTCTATAATCAACTCCTTATCGTTAAGTAGTTTCAGGAGATTATTTTTTGTGTCGTGCGCAATAACTTTTCCTTTATTGATTACTGCAATCTCATCACAAAGAATTTCTGCTTCTTTAAGGTAATGTGTGGTAAGAATTATAGTTACACCTTGTTTGTTCAATAGTCTTATATAATTCCACAATTTAGTTCTCAACTCTACATCTACACCTGCTGTGGGTTCATCTAAAATTAATAGAGTAGGTGAATGGACTAAAGCCTTAGCTACCATTAGCCTTCTTTTCATCCCTCCAGATAAGCTTCTAGAATAAGCATTAGACTTTTCATGAAGATCTAAGTTTTTAAGAATTTCTAGATTTTTATTCTTTTTTTTTTTTACACCATACATACCTGATTGAATATTCATTATTTCTATTGGTGTAAAAAAAGGATCAATATTTATTTCTTGGGGAACAACACCAATGTTTCCTTTAATGGTCTTGGAGTCCTTATCAAGATCAATACCACAAACAAATACTTTGCCAGACGTTTTATTAGATAGACCAGATAAAATATTAATAAATGAACTTTTCCCAGCTCCATTTGGTCCTAGAAGACCAAAAATTGTACCTTGTTCTATTTTTAAATCTATGTGATCTAATGCAAGTGATCCTTTATTACCGTATTTTTTTGTAAGACCCTTAACATCAATTATTTTATTTTTCATTTCCTTGAATTATAATTATATTAAAATATACACTTAACTATTAAATTACAATGGCACTTAATTTTGAACTCGACATCACCTACACTGAAGGAGACACTATTAGCTGTCAAGGTGTTAATTCTCATGATTCTCATCCCAAAGTTTTTCTAGACTTAAGTTCAGGCGGAGTTGTAGTTTGTCCGTATTGTGGTGCAAAATTTAAAAAAAAATGAATATGTCAAATAGTAATGAGCTAGTTTTAGTGGATGGTTCAGGGTATATCTTTAGAGCATATTATGCTCTTCCTCCAATGCATAGATCAGATGGACTACCAGTAAATGCAATTTTTGGTTTTTGTAACATGTTGCTAAAGCTGATTGATGACATTCAAATTGAAAAAGGAGGGAAAGTCTCAATTGCTGTAATTTTTGATGCAGCAAGAGAAACTTTTAGAAATGTCATTTATTCTGAATATAAAGCAAATAGGTCAGATCCTCCTGAAGATTTGATACCTCAATTTGATATTATTAAGAAAGTTCCTGACTTTTTTAACCTAAAATCAATTCAATCTCAGGGCTTTGAAGCGGATGATCTGATAGCATCTTATTCTAAAGCGGCTTCCAAAATTGGTAAAAGCGTTACAATTATTTCTTCAGATAAAGACTTAATGCAGTTATTGAACGATAACGTCTCAATAATAGACCCAATAAAAAAAAAAGAAGTTACAAAAGAAACAGTTTTTGAAAAATTTGGAGTTTTCCCGGATAAAGTAATTGATGTACAAGCTTTAGCAGGAGATTCATCTGACAATATTCCTGGAGCCCCTGGTATTGGTCCAAAAATAGCTTCCTTATTAATTAACGAATATAATTCTATTGAAAATTTATTGAAAAATACCAGTAAAATTAAACAAGAGAAGAGAAGAGCCAGTCTAGAGGAAAACAAAGAAATTATAAAAATCTCAAAACGACTGGTTACTCTAAAAGATGATGTTGAGCTTCCTATATCAATTAATGAGTTATCTTACGAACCAATGGATGTACAAAAGTTAGTAACATTTCTTGAAGAAATGGAATTTAATAAAATTAAATCAAGCGTGATTTCAAAATTTGGTTTGAAAGAAAAAGATTCAAAAAATAATGACGAAAAATTAGAAAAAAAAGTCTTTTTAACTATAGATGAAGAGCCTGTTAATAAAAAAAAATATGAACTTATAGAAGACGAAAGGTCTTTAAAGAGATGGTGTGATTTTGTTGAATCAAAAGGAATTGTCGCTATTGACTGTGAAACCAACTCTCTTAATGCAGTTGATGCAGAAATTATAGGTTTTTCAATGTCAGTAGAGAATAGTAAGGCGTGTTATATTCCCCTCAGGCACAAAAGTGAAAAATGTGACCAGATTGAAATTCAAAGTTTTATAAATTTAGTTAGACCAATTCTTGAAGATGAATCGGTGCTAAAGATTGGACAAAATATAAAATACGATTTTATTATTCTTAGAAATATGGGAATCGTGACAAAAAATATGGATGACACCATGTTGATGTCGTATGTACTTAGAACTGGTTATAGAGGACACAATTTAGACGAATTATCCTCAGATTACCTTTCTCATTCTACAAAAAAGTTTTCTGATGTTACTATTGTAGATAAAAAAAAGGTGTGTTTTAGTGAAGTTGACATTGATGTTGCTAAAGAATATGCAGCCGAGGACTCAGACGTTACTTTTAGATTATGGGAAATTTTAAAAAAAGAACTTTTAAAGAGTAAGCTCTATGAGTTTTATTTTTATTTTGAAAAGCCTTTGATTGAGATTATAGCTTTAATGGAAATTAATGGATGTAAAATAAACAATGAACATCTTATTTCTTTGACATCTGAATTTTCAAAAAAAATAAAAACTATAGAAAAAAAGGTTTTTGAAATGAGCGAAGAAAATTTTAATGTCGGTTCTCCAAAACAGCTTGGAGAGATTCTCTTTTCAAAACTAAAGTTACCTTATGGAAAAAGAGGAAAAAGTGGTAACTATCAAACTGATGTTAAAATCTTAGAAAAACTAAAGTCTGAAAAATTTTTGATTGCGGAACATGTTCTTGAGTGGCGTCAATTCTCTAAACTTAAAAGTACTTATTGCGAAGGTTTACTATCAAGAAAAAGTAAAAAAACATCTAGGATTCATACTTCTTTTGGTATGGCAAGTACATTAACAGGCAGGCTTTCTTCTAATGATCCAAATCTCCAAAATATTCCTATTAAAACAGCGGAAGGAAGAAAAATTAGAAAAGCCTTTATAGCCTCACCTAATCATTTAATTTTCTCAGTAGACTATTCACAAGTTGAACTAAGAATATTAGCACATGTTGCCAATGTAGATTCACTTCTAAATGCATTTCAAAAAAATGAAGATATTCATAGCGTTACAGCAATGGATGTTTTCCAGGTTGATAAAGCATCACTTAATTCAGATTTAAGAAGAAAAGCAAAGACAATTAATTTTGGAATTATTTATGGAATTTCACCTTATGGGCTTTCTGCACAATTAGATATATCAAATTCCGAGGCAAAGCAGTACATTGAAAGCTATTTTAAAAAATATCCGGGAATAAAGGAATATATGGATAAAACAGTCAAAGACTGTCGTAGCAAAGGTTATGTAGTCACTCCATTTGGAAGAAGGATATTTATACCTTTTATTAACGACAAAGTGGCTAATAGAAGAAATTTTGCAGAACGCTCCGCTATTAATGCACCAATTCAGGGTGGAGCTGCTGATTTAATTAAATTAGCCATGCCAAAAATTTATAAGTTCTTAACAAAAGAAAAACTTATGTCTAAAATGCTAATTCAAGTTCATGATGAACTTATCTTTGAGGTGCCGCAGAATGAGGTTAAGATAATGAAGGAAAATATTCCAACAATAATGACTAATTCTCATAATATTTTTTTAGATTTGAAGGTACCAATAAAAGTTGATTTGGGTTTAGGTATAAACTGGGATGAGGCTAATTAATTTCGGAGGCCCTTTTATGAAGGTTTACAAAAACTCCCCTTAATTTTTTGGCGTTAAAAATTTCTTTTTCAAAAAAGAAACGAGAAGTGATTTGTTTTTTTCTGAGATCAAAACCATCCGGATCGATTCCAGTGATACTCCAGTCCCCATTTCTTTGTTCCCTGGAAATTTCATTTTGCATTAAATTATTTACATACATTTTAATGCTTTTTTTATGACAAGAATTCATATGATTAATTATATTTTCTTCCGAATCCTTAAAATTGGATATATTTTGACAAAGAATATCCTCACTTGTGAACCATTTCACTTGAGCGAAACCGCCAATTAAATGTGCGCTTTTTACATCCATTTTGTAAAAGTTCATATCTTTAAAATTGGCATATAAATTTGATGCAGGGTGTCTAGAAACAAATCTTTTTCTGTGATTGAGGTCTTTTGTTTTTTTTAACTTTCCAATAAGTGTTACTCTTGGTCTTGACATGGGATCTTCGTAAGATGAGAATTTATTATCAAATTTTGGAAAAAACTTATAGAGTTTTCTCTCTTCACAGAGCATTAATGATACAGAATTTTTCTCTTGAACGTTCTTTGTATGTTCTGACAAATCTGAAAGCAGTAGTATTGGAGATAGATCATAGTCAAAAGCGGCAAGAGTAAAGGTACTATAAGAGAACGGCATATTCATTTGAGTTTTAATATTTTTGAAGTTTTTTGAATCAAACTCTGTTGATAAATATCCCCTAATAGCTGATCTTATTAATTGTCTTGCTTTAAAATTAATTTTCATAGGTTTACAAATTTAAATTAATATGCACTAGTTAATAGATGTTTACAATATTGAAGAATGTCAAATATCTTTTATTTTTCTTATTACTTTCTTCCATAAAAGTTGAAGCAAATCAGCATGCAAAAATTGCACTTCATGGAGGATATACTTTTGAAACAAGCCTGGAGCAAAAAGCTACCGCCGTTTATCTTAGTTTTTTTAATAATAGTCAAAAAGAAGCAGAAATAGAATCCTTTAGTACAGATATAGCTAATTCTGTGGAAATGCACGATATCAAAATTACTGATGATGTCGTAAAAATGCTTAAGGTTGAGAATGTCAAAATTAAACCAAAAAGTGAACTATTTTTACAGCCAGGGGGAAGGCATCTGATGCTTTTTGGTTTAAAAAAGAAGCTCAATGAAAAAGAGTCATTTGTTCTAAAAGTTCATTTGAAAAACAAAGTTATTTTAGAAACAAATATCTTAGTTTTAGATAAAAAGCTTAAAGCCAACTTTTTAAATTAAAAAATTATGATAGCTAAGCAATTTCATTCAACTTCTGTTGTAATTGAAGATTTAGGTGTATTAATTAGAGGAAGGTCTGGGATTGGTAAGTCGGATTTAGCCCTACGTCTTATAGATTCAGGTGCAACCCTTATTTCAGATGATTTAACTATTTGTAAAAAAATTGGTGATTATTTATACTTGTATCCACATTCTGAGACTAAAGGGCTTCTTGAAGTGAGGGAGATAGGAATTATGACTGTTCCATATGTTGAGAATATAAAATTAACTTTAGTGGTTGAGCTTGTGGAAGAGAAATTTGAAAGAATTCCTAGAGTTATGAGTTGTAATATATTAGGAATGAAATTTCCTAAAATTAAAATTTTCGGTAAAAGTTCTTCTGCAGTTGCAAAAATTAAAATCAAGCTTAATCAAATAAGAAGTTATGTCCAATAGAATTTTAATTGTTACGGGATTGTCTGGAGCAGGAAGAACTTCCGCATTAAAAATCCTAGAAGATTTTGGTTTTGAGGCAATTGATAATATTCCATTTTTCTTACTTAAAAATATCATTGAAGCAAAAGTTAAAAGAAATTTGGCTGTAGGAATTGATATTAGAAGTAGAGACTTTGATGCAAAAAAAATTATATCACTTATAAACAAGAAAAAGAAAAATATTGATATATCAGTTGTATTTTTTGATTGTGACAATCAAAAATTAATTAATAGGTACGACGAAAGTAGACGACTTCATCCACTAAAATTAGATTTACCTATGAATGATGTAATTGAAAGAGAACGAAACTGGTTGGAACCTTTGAAAAGACTAAGCCAATATTATTTGGATACAACAGATTTAACATTAAATTTACTTAGAAAGAAAATCAAGGCGCTTTTTCATAAAAATATAAAAATAAAACCAACTGTTAGAATAATCTCGTTTGGATATAAAAATGGTCTTCCAAGAGAGGCTGATTTTGTTTTTGATATGCGTTTTTTAAAAAACCCATTTTATGTAAAAAGGTTAAAAAAACTAGACGGAAAGAATTTAAAGATTATTACATTTGTTAAAAACCAAGGGCTTTTTATGATTTTTTTTGATAATATACAATTAATTGTTGATAAAATTTTGAATGGATTTCATGAAGAAGGAAAAGATTATATTACAATTGCATTTGGTTGCACTGGGGGAGTCCATAGGTCTGTTGTAAGCGCAGAATATTTTCACTCTTTTTTACAAAAAAAAAAAGAGATTGATGCTTTTATCGACCATAGGGATTTAAAAATATGATTGGAATAGTAATTGTAGGTCATTCAAATATTTCTAAGGAGTTCTTAATAGCTCTTGAACATATTGTTGGTAAGCAGGAAAACGTAATAGCCATATCAATTTTTCCAAATGATGATATTAATAAAAAAAGAGAAGAGATAATTAAATCTGTTAAAAAGGTCAATAAAGGAAAAGGGGTAGTAATTCTGACAGATATGTTTGGTGGTACTCCCTCTAATCTTGCTATTTCAATTATGGAAGAAGAAAAAGTTGAGGTGGTCGCAGGTGTAAATTTGCCAATGCTCATAAAAATTTCCTCCCTGAGAAATGAATGTGAAATAAAAGAATTAATTAAAATTTCTCAAGAGTCTGGAAGGAAGTACATGAACGTAGCTTCAGCTTTTTTTGGAGAGTCTAAAGATTGCAAGAAAAAAGATTAGAGAGAAAAATCTTAATTACAAACAAATTAGGTCTTCATGCAAGAGCATCTGCAAAATTTGTAGATTTTACATCAAAATGTAAGTCAAAGTTTTTAGTTAAAAAAGGTAGAAATGTTGTTAATGGTTCATCATTGTTGGGTCTAATGACACTTGCGGCATCAAAAGGTACAGAAATTAAAATACAATGTGTAGGACAAAATGCAGAAGAGGATCTTCAAAAATTAATTAACCTCATAAAAAATAACTTTGGCGAAGAAAAACCACTACCAGGGAATTTGATTAAGGAAAAAATTTTTAAAGGTATTGCTGTATCTCATGGATTCGTAATAGGAAATTGTGCGATAAAAAAAAGTAGTGATTTATCTTATTCAAAATATAACATACCTATTTCAGAGGTAACCAATGAAGTAAAAAGATTAAATAAAGCTGTAAAGAATTCAGTTTCAGATTTAGGAAAAATTATTAAAAAAATTAAAGACCATAAAAATGATATTTATGGTGAAATGAAATTTATGCTTGAAGCAAATATTTCAATTATTTCTTCATCCTCCCTTGTTTCTGATGCAAAAAAAAGAATACATTCAGACCTAATAAATGCTGAATTCGCTATCATTGAAGAATTAAACAAGCACTCTAAAATTTTCAAGAAAATAAAAGACGATTATCTTAAAGATAGATTTGATGATGTAAGAGATGTATGCAGAAGAATTTTGGAAAATCTCCAAAAGAAGAAAAGAAAGCAAAAATTAATTAGAGCTAATGAAATATTAATATCAAATGAATTAAGTGCTGCCGATCTTTTGTCATTATCAAAAACAAAGTTATCAGGATTAGTTAGTGTCATGGGAGGCCCAGAGGGTCATTTTGCTATAGTTGCCAGATCACTTTCAATACCAACTTTAGTGGGAGTTAAAAATCTTTTAAAAGATTTAAAAGATAACGAACCAATAGTGCTTGATGGGGAAAAAGGAATACTTATAAAAAATCCAAAAATCTCTACTATAAACTATTATAAAAAAAAAATTGAGGATCAGAAAAATGTAAATAAAAAGTTAAATTTTCTAAGAAAAAAAACTCCTTTAACATCTGATAATATAAGAGTTCGTATTGAAGCAAATATTGATAATTCCGACGAGGCAAAAGAGGCAATGAAAATTGGTATTGATGGTATTGGTTTATTAAGAAGCGAATATATGTTTATGGATAAAAAAAGAATGCCATCCGAAAAGGAGCAATTTTATTTCATAAAAAAAACTCTTAATCATCTGAAAGGCAAACCATTGACAATAAGAACTTTAGATATAGGAAATGACAAAAAAGTTCCTTTCATTGAAAAATTTTTGGCAAAATCTCCTAACCCTGCACTTGGATTAAGGGCTATTAGACTCACTCTTGCATTTCCCAAAATCTTTAAAAGACAAATTTCTGCAATCTTAAGAGCAAGTATGTTTGGTAAAATTAGAATAATGTTACCAATGGTTTCAAATGTTTCAGAAATATTAGAGGCAAAAAAGTTGATAAATGATGTTTCAAAAGATCTTTCCTTAAAAAAAAAAGAGTTTAATAGAAGAAATATTAAAATTGGTGTTCTAATTGAAACACCAGCTGCAGCTTTAATTTCTGAGTCGCTTGCTAAAAACTGTGACTTTTTAGCAATTGGTACAAACGATCTTACAATGTATACTCTTGCAATAGACAGAGGAGATGAAGAGGTAGCTAAAATTTATGATCCTGCTCATTTGTCTGTACTAAGACTTATTAAACTATCATCAGATTCTGCAAAAAAAGTTGGGGTACCTGTAAGTGTCTGTGGTGAAATGGCTGGTGATACAATGTTTACTTCCTTGTTATTAGGAATGGGTATCAAAACCTTATCAATGAGTATTTCAAGAATTTTAAAGGTAAAACAATTTATAACAAAAATTGACTCCAAAGAAGTTTTTAAAATTTGTAATGAAATATTTAGAGAACATGATAATTTGCTGATTAAACATAAATTAAAAGTATATTATGACAAAATATACGACAAACTTAACAAATCTTAAATGAAAGAGATTAATAATGAAAGATTATAAAGTTAGTGATATTAAACTTGCCGAATGGGGACGCAAAGAAATTCAAATAGCAGAGACAGAAATGCCTGGGTTGATGAAGCTAAGAGAGGAATACAAGTCTGAAAAACCTCTCAAAGGTGCAAGAATTGCTGGATGTTTGCATATGACCATTCAAACTGCGGTTTTAATTGAAACTTTAATGGAATTAGGAGCTTCTGTTAGGTGGAGCTCATGTAATATTTATTCTACACAAGATCAGGCTGCTGCGGCAGTTGCAGAAAAGAACATTCCTGTTTTTGCTTGGAAAGGTGAATCTGAGGAAGAGTTTTGGTGGTGTATTGAGCAGACTATAAAAGGTCCTGATGGATGGAAGCCTAATTTAATATTAGACGACGGGGGTGACCTTACTAAACTTCTTCATGATAAGTTTCCAGAACTTTTGGACGATGTCAAAGGCCTATCGGAAGAAACAACTACCGGAGTTCTTAGATTGGTTGAAATGGAAAAAAAAGGAACACTTAAAGTTCCAGCTATCAATGTGAATGACTCAGTAACCAAATCCAAATTTGACAATAAATATGGATGCAGGGAGAGCTTGGTTGACGGTATAAGAAGAGCAACAGATGTTATGATGGCAGGGAAAATTGCTGTTGTTGCAGGATATGGTGATGTAGGGAAAGGCTCAGCTGAAAGTTTGAGAAATGCTGGTTGCAGAGTTTTAATAACTGAGATTGATCCTATTTGTGCCTTACAGGCTGCTATGGATGGATATGAGGTTATCACGATGGATCAAGCTTCAAAAAAAGCGGATATTTTTGTTACTGCGACCGGAAATGTTGATGTTATAACAGTTGACCATATGAGGGATATGAAAGACCGCAGTATTGTCTGTAATATCGGGCACTTTGACTCAGAGATACAAATTGAGTCATTAAAAAACTTTAAATGGAATAATATCAAGCCCCAAGTAGATGAAATTGAGTTTCCAGATGGAAAGAAAATTATAGTACTAGCAGAGGGCAGGCTTGTTAATCTAGGATGCGCTACTGGTCACCCAAGCTTTGTTATGTCAGCATCTTTTTGTAACCAAGTTCTTGCGCAAATAGAACTTTGGAAAAACTTCTCTAAATATAAAAATAAGGTTTATGTTTTACCAAAGCATCTTGACGAAAAAGTGGCAATGATCCATTTAGATAAGGTTGGTGCAATGTTAACTAAACTTACAGAAAAACAAGGTAAATATATAAATGTTCCTGTCAATGGACCTTTTAAAGCGGACGAGTATAGGTACTAATTTTCTAAGTTTTATTTATTCCTTTTGTTGTTGAATACTCAAAATGTAAAACTTTTTCGGGATGCACTGTATTATAACAAGCATGGGCTGCTATTGCAGCTTCAGAAAAACCAGTCAGAATAAGTTTAAGTTTTCCATTATAAGTACAAACGTCACCAATTGCGTAAATTCTATCTTTAGAAGTTTTGCAAGTAGATTGATCTACTTTTAAAATATTTTTCTCTATCTCCAATTCCCAGTTTTTAATTGGACCTAAATCATTTGAGAGTCCGAAAAAAGGAAGAAAAAAATCAGTATTAATTTTTTTTTTATTATTGTCTAAATCCTTTACTATCAACTCATTAATTAAACCATCTTTTCCGTTTATTGAATCCAACTGAAAAGGGATTATAAATTCAACATTTTTTTTTTCTAAACTTTTGAGCATCTCGACATTTTTCGGCGCCGCCCTAAGTTTCTCTCTTCTATGAATGAAAAAAATTTTTCTCGCATTTTTTGATAATTCAATTGCCCAGTCAACTGCCGAATCACCCCCCCCAGCAATAGCTATTGTTTTGTCATCAAAAATTGACTTATTTTTAACACTATAAAAAACAGATTTATTTTCAAATTTCTCAATATTTTTTATTGGAGGTTTATTTGGCCCAAATGCCCCATTCCCTGCAGCAATGAATATACATTTTGTAGATATTTCATTATTACTAGAAGTGAAAACTTTGAATGAGTTATCAAGGTCGATAATTTTCTCAACCTGTTGATTAAGGAGAACCTTAGGGTTAAATGGTTTCATTTGTTTATTTAAATTTAAGATTAATTCTTGAGCATTGATAACTGGATAAGCGGGTATATCATAAATTGGTTTTTCAGGGTAAAGTGCTGAGCATTGTCCACCAATTTCATCAAGACAGTCTACTATACAGGATTTGATTCCAAGTTGTCCCAATTCAAAGACAGAAAATAATCCCACTGGACCAGCACCAACTATTAAAACATCAGTATTAATTTTTTTCATTTAATTCAATATATTTAATACAGTAGTATAAGTTAAGATAATAATTTATTTCCAAAAAAAAATGACATCTGAATTATATATTAGAATTAAAAATTTAAATGAAACAAAAATTTTAGCTCAAAAAGTCTCTGAATCTCTTTCAATTCCTTTCTTCATCTGTTTAAGTGGTGACATTGGTTCAGGCAAAACAACATTTGCTAGGTTTTTGATAAATCAATTTTCCAAAAAAAAAATTAAAGTATTAAGTCCAACATTTCCTATAGTTCAGATTTATGATCTTAAATCAGTTAACATATGGCACTATGATTTATATAGAATAGAAAAAAAAAAAGAATTTTTTAATTTAGATTTTGATACCGCTATTGGTGATTGTGTGATTGTTGAATGGCCGGATATTTTTTTAGACTATTTCCCAAAAGATAGAATAGAAATTATTTTTCAAGATGATGAAAATAATTCAAGAGATGTAATAATTAAATTATTTGGGACTTCACAAAAAATTAAAGAAAAGTTATGGAAGAAATTAGATCAAAAATAAAAAAAATTTTGGAAAAGAAAAAAATAGAAGCTAAAAAATTATCTTTATTAGCTGGTGACGCTTCTAACAGAAAATATTTTCAGTATTTTTCATCAAAAAAAAATTATGTGATAATGTATGACAATGATGATAAAAACCTAAAAAATTTTATTAAGGTTACAAAGATACTTAAAAAATTTGTGGTTGTCCCATCAATAATTCATGATTTTAGCAAACAAAGTATTTTGGTTTTAGAAAATTTTGGACCTACCAAATATTCAGAAATAATAACAAAAAAAAATAGAAAAAAAATTTATATGTTAGCAGTTAATACAATCTTTGATATTCAGAAAATTAGGAATTCAGATTTATCAAAATATTCATTAAATATGTTTATTGCGGAGAGTAATCTTTTCTTTGATTGGTACTTAAAAAATTTAAAAAGCACTAAGATACATTTATTCAAAAAAGAATTTAATTCATTATTTAAATCCTTTTTCTCCATTATAGATATACCTCAGGTTCTAGTTCATAGAGACTTTCATATAGATAATTTGTTTTATATATCAAAATCTAAAAGTATTAAGTGTGGATTGATTGATTATCAAGATGCAGTTGTTGGTCCTTGTACGTACGATTTAGTTTCTCTTACCCAAGATGCAAGAATAGATGTTCCAAAGCAGCTAGAATATGAATTAATTAATTATTTTTTGGAAGCAAACTTAAAAATTAAAAGAGAGGATTTTATGCTTTCTTATAATTTATTGGCAATCCAACGTCACATGAAAGTATTGGGAATATTTTGCAGACTTTCTTTAAGGGATAATAAAGATCAATATTTAAAACATCTTCCAAGAGTAAAGAAAATGTTATGTGAAAACTTAAAAAAAGAAAATTTTGAAAAATTAAATTCACTCTTATCGCCTTTGTTGAATCATGTCAGATATTAATGAAGCAATGATTTTTGCTGCTGGATTCGGTAAAAGAATGTATCCACTTTCCACAAAAGTTCCAAAGCCTTTATTGAAAGTGAATGGTAAACCAATAATTTTTTATATTATTGAAAATTTAATTAATTTGAATTTTAAAAACATTGTAATTAACACTCACCATTTGTCAGATAAGTTTCATGATGAATTAAAACCATACTCAAACACCATAAAAATTGTTTTTGAAGAAGAAATTTTAGATACAGGTGGTGGTTTTTTAAATGCAATAAAAAGAAATTATTTTTATAATATTAAAAGCCCTAAAGTTTTAATTAATGGAGATGTTTTATGGAAAAAAACAGCAAACTCTCCTATAAAAAATATTTTGAGAAGTTGGAATGAAGAAAAAATGGATTTATTGTTATGCTTGATTAAAAAAAGATATTTTTTTGGTTATAAGGGTAAAGGTGACTTTAACTTAGAAGATCCTCAAAAGGAAATTTCAAGATTAAAACTTGAGCGGCAAAAAGATTTTGTTTTTTCAGGACTTCAGATAGTCAAACCTAAATTACTTCAGGAAAAAAATGAAAAAAAATTTTCCATGAGGGAAATATTTTTTTCAAATATTGAAAAAAATATTTACGGAATTAGTGATAAAAATGAGTGGTATCATATTAGTGAACCAGATGATTTAAAAAACGTAAATGATAAACTAAAAATATGAATTTTATAGTTTTTGATTTTGAAACTACTGGAAGGTCAGCACGATTTGATCAGATATTACAGGCAGGATTTATTGTTTATAATAATAATTTTGAAGAAATCGACAGACTGAATATTAAATCAAGACTCAACCCTGATATAATCCCCTCCATTCATGCTTTGAGGGTTAACAGACTGACTATGTCTCAAGTTTTATCAGAAGATTTTACGACGTATGAGATGACCCTGACAATTGCGAAATTTTTATCAAAATATGAAAATTGTTTTTTTATTGGTTTCAATTCGATCAACTTTGACGAAGAATTTTTAAGACAATTGCTATGGGAACATTTTTTTTTCCCATACATATCGAACACGAAAGGAAATACAAGAGGAGATGTACTTAATTTTGTTACAATGGCTCATGCATTTGATAAAGATTGTTTAAATGTCCCAAGAAATGAAGAAGGAAAGCTTTCATTCAAGCTAGAAAAATTAGCAAAGGCAAATAATTTTGACTCCTCAAATTCACATGAGGCAATTGCAGATGTTGAGGTAACTATGCAACTAATGTCTTTGCTCAAAAAAAAAAGAACTGATTTATTTAGAATATTTTTTAATAATTCATCTTCGAGAAATGTTGAAGAAAGTATAAATCAAAATGATTTATTTACATTACATAATTATTTATTCAACAACCACAAAATATACCTTGTCAAAAGATTAATTAAGCATCCGTCTTATAAGAATCAGTTTATCGGTTTTGATATGAAATACGATGTTGAGGAAATAGTTAAATTATCTGAGTTAGAATTAAGAGAGGAATACAAAAAAAAGAGCTTCTTTAGAAAAATTAAATTAAATAAACAACCTAGTATTTTAGATAAATCATACGCACTAAAATTTAAACCTTACTCTAATTTATCTGATGATGAAATTGATTATAAATGTAGACTACTTGATGATAAAATGTTTTTGAGAAATTTAGAAAATATTCTTCATAAAGAATCTCTAGAGTATTTAGATAACCAAAGTCAAGAAGTTCAATTAGAAGAAAATACAATATACTCGCAAAATTTAAATTATAATGATTCATTAGTGATGAAAGAATTTCACGGTCAGCCCTGGGACACAAAGTGGAATTTTGCTGAAAAATTTAAAGACCCTAGACTTAGATTTTTTGCTGCCAAACATATCTTCAGAAATTTTCCTGAAACACTCCCAAATAAAGTTTTTTTACATTTTCATAGAAAAGTATCAGAGAGAATCTTCTCATTGGAAAAAAAAAGTTTTTTAACACTTCCTGGGGCAATGGAAGAAGCTGATACAATTAATTTGGAGATTGAGGAAAATAGTGATAATAAAGCCTTATCTATGCAATTAAATCAATATAATATTTACATAGATTTTCTAAATGATTATTATAAACAACAAAGTCCAAAACCAATAAGATTTGATTCAAACCTATCAAAAAAACTATTTGGATGAATTCTATGGAGTAAAATTATGACAGATATAAAAAATTTAAGTCTTGATAACTTTGATAATGAAATTTCAGGTAGTAATATACCAGTGCTTGTTGATTTCTGGGCTGAATGGTGTGGTCCTTGTAAAATGCTAGGTCCTATTCTTGAGGAAATTTCAGTGGACCTTAAAGATAAGTTGCAAGTAGTAAAAGTAAATCTTGACGAAAATCAAGATTTAGCAATGAAATACTCAATAAGAAGTATTCCCACATTGTTGTTATTTAAAGGAGGAGAGTTAATTGACACAAAAGTCGGCCTTTTGCCAAAAAGTGATTTAGTAGAGTGGTTAAGTTCAAAGATTTAATTTTAGTTTATTTTAAATCCATCATTTTTTAAAATTTGTCCAGCAAGGTATAACGAACCACAGATTAAAACTTTCCCTTTTTCAAATCTAGTATAAATTAATTTTAGAGCTTCGTTTATATTTACACATGTTTCAATTTCTTTAAAGTTTTTGAGACTCTTATTTAGGCTTTCTTTAATTCTATAAGGATGTATATATTGATGATCATCAATAGGAAGTAAAATAAGGAGTGATATTTTATTAACAATTTTTTTTAAAAACTTTACTGGATCTTTTCCAGAAACCATTCCCAAAATTAATATTATTTTTGATTTTTTCCATTTGTCAATTTCTGTAAATAAAACTTCACTTGCATGGATATTGTGTCCTCCGTCAAGCCAAAGATCAAAACTTTTTCCAATAATTTTTTTCAGCTTCCCGTTATTTAAGTTTTGCATTCTTCCTGGCCATACGGTTTCCTTTATACCTAGATTAATATTTTTCATTTTTAGTTTAAATTTTTTTATAGCTAGAATACCTGCCAAGGCAGTGGATACATTTTCAATTTGATGGTAACCATGAAGACTAGGTTTCTCAAATTCAAAATTATTGTCACAAAAATTCAATATAAAACTATTTTTAAGTACTTTAGTTATCTTCCAGTCAATTCCTTCTTCAAAAAGTATGGCTTGTTTTTTTTTAACCTCATTTCTAATTAATTGCCGAACAGAATTTTTTTGTTTTGATAATACAATGATAGATCTTTTCTTAAGAATACCAATTTTTTCACTGGCAATTTTTAGTAAGTTTGTCCCTAAAAAATTCATATGGTCCATTGAAATTGGAGTAATTATTGAACATAAAGAACTTTGTATTATGTTAGTAGCATCATACTTTCCTCCCAAACCAGTCTCCAATAATACAAGGTCAGAATCAATTCTTGAAAAAGCCAAAAATGCTGCTGCTGTAGTAATCTCAAAAAAAGTGATAGATTGCCCATTATTTTTATCTTCACACTCCTCAAGAAGTGAACTTAGGTATTTATTGTTTACTAAACTAGAGTTAATTCTTATTCTTTCATTAAATTTTATTAGATGGGGAGATGTATAAGTATGAACGTTTAGGCCATTTTTTTCATATATTGATCGTAAATATGAAACAACTGAGCCTTTGCCGTTTGTTCCCGCCACATGAATAACCGGGGGTAGTTTTAAATGAGGATTACCTAATTTTCTTAGAAGTTTTCTAAGTCTGTTTAAAGATAAATCAATTTTTTTTGGATGAAGAAGTTCTAATCTTTTTAGTATGTCATTTGATTTATTCACTTTTAGAACTAAAATTAAAGTATAAATTCTAAAATATTGAGAATTTTTTGATTAAGATCTCGTCTGTGAACTACGATATCGATCATTCCTTTTTCAATCAAGTACTCCGATTTTTGAAAATTTTGCGGAAGCTTTTCCTTAATTGTTTCCTCTATAACCCTACTTCCAGCAAACCCTATTGTTGCATTTTTTTCAGCGATTATAATATCACCTAGCATTGCAAATGATGCTGATACTCCTCCTGTTGTAGGATCTGTTAAAACTGATATGAAAGGCAAACTACTTTTAGCAAGTGAGTTTACAGCTATAACTGTTCTTGGCATTTGCATTAAAGATAGAATTCCTTCCTGCATTCTTGCGCCACCGGATGAACTAAAAATTACAAGAGGAATCTTATTCTTTAATGAATGTTCACAAGCAGCTATGATGGCTTCTCCTGCAGCCATACCCATTGATCCTCCAAGAAAATTAAAATCAAATATAGCTGCTGTCAATTTAACTGTTCCTAGTGTTCCGGACGCTACCATTACAGAGTCATTGGTACTATTTTTTTTTTGAGCATCTTTTAGCCTATCAGCATATTTTTTATTATCTTTAAATTTAAGAGGGTCCGGCTTTACTTTTGGTGTCTCCATAAGAATGTAATTAGTACCAAACAAAAGCTCAAACCTTTTTTTTGCACTGATTCTAAAGTGGTGATCACAGTGTTTACATACAAAAAGATTACTTTCTAACTCTCTTTTAAGTAACATTTGAGAGCATTTTGGACAAGTTTCCCAAAGATTTTCCGGAACTTCTTTTTTTCCTACAAAGGCTTGAAGTTTAGGCCTTACAAAATTTGTTATCCAATTCATAACTATAAATTATCATTTTTTTTTAATTTTTTTAAAAAATTTTTAATATTATCTAAAATTCTTTGATGATTTAATTTCTTTTGTACGGCATTTTCTATTATTTTTATTATTGCCGATCCGACAACGCAACCATCAGAAAAATTGTTAAGTTTTTTTATTTGCTCATAACTATCAATTCCAAAACCAACCAATACCGGAAGTGAAGATAGTTTCTTTATTGAAATAACTGATTTTTTAACAGAATTGATACTTGGTTTTTTAGTTCCAGTTATCCCCATAACTGATACATAATAGAGAAAGCCTTTCGATGAGTCTGATATTCTTTTAATTCGTTCTTTACTAGTTGTAGGTGCTATTAATCTTATATTATAAATGTTGTTATCTTGTGTTTGTTCCTTGATAAGATTATCTTCTTCAGGTGGAAGGTCGACAATAATAATACCATCAATACCTACAGATTTTCCTTGAGAAAAAAATTTATTTAGACCAAACTGAAAAATTGGGTTAAAATATCCCATTAAAATTATAGGTGTTATTTTATCTTTTTTCCTAAAATTTTTAATAATCTTAAATGTTTTTGAAATACTTGATTTTGAATTAATTGCTCTAAGGCTTGATCTTTGAATTGTCGGACCGTCAGCCATTGGGTCAGAAAAGGGGATGCCAACCTCTATTATATCTGCACCATAGTTAGGTAAGGAATTAATAATTTTTTCTGATAACTCTAAACTTGGATCACAAGATGTTACAAAACATGCTAAAGCCTTTTTATTTTTCTTTTTTAAG
This sequence comes from uncultured Alphaproteobacteria bacterium, assembly GCA_902536485.1. Lineage (GTDB taxonomy): Bacteria > Pseudomonadota > Alphaproteobacteria > Methylaequorales > Methylaequoraceae. The sequence continues at coordinate 76,013 of CACAXP010000002.1, forward strand.
TCAAAAAATTTTCTGTCGATCCTATTTTCCATTTTTTTACAAGTCTACACCAAGATTTTTTGAAATAGCAAAAATATCTTTGTCACCTCTACCACACATATTCATGACGACAATTGTATTTTTTGTTAAGTTTTTTTTGTATTTTAGTAAGAAAGCTAATGCGTGAGCAGGTTCTAGAGCTGGAATAATACCCTCAAGGTTACAACATAATTTGAATGCATTAAGTGCCTCATTATCCTTTGAACTAAAGTATTGAACCCTTCCTGTTTCTTTTAACCATGAATGTTCAGGACCAATACCTGGATAATCTAATCCAGCTGATATTGAATGTGCATCAATAATTTGTCCGTCATTATCTTGTAGAAGATATGTGTAATTGCCGTGAAGAAACCCAGGTTTGCCTTTTGATAGTGAGGCTGCATGCTTATTGGTATTTATACCTTTACCTGCAGCTTCAACCCCAATTATTTTTACGCTTGTTTCATTAAGAAAAGGGTAGAAAAGTCCTAAAGCATTTGATCCTCCTCCAATACAAGCAAGTAATAGGTCCGGTAGTCTACTTTCAGCTTTAATAATTTGTTGTTTGGTTTCTTTCCCAATAACAGATTGAAAGTCTCTGACCATCATTGGATAGGGGTGAGGACCAGCTACTGTTCCAATAACATAAAAGGTGTCTGTTACATTTGAAACCCAATCTCTTAGTGCCTCATTCATAGCATCCTTAAGGGTAGCTGTTCCAGATGTAACTGGTTTAATTTCAGCACCAAGAAGTTTCATCTTAAAAACATTAGGTGCTTGCCTTTCAATATCTGTTGCTCCCATGTAAACTATGCATTTTAAGTTGAATAGTGCGCAAACTGTTGCAGTTGCTAAACCGTGTTGTCCAGCACCAGTCTCAGCAACAATTCTTTTTTTTCCCATTCTTTTTGCTAGAAGTATTTGGCCAATACAGTTATTAATTTTATGAGCTCCAGTATGATTTAGTTCATCTCTTTTAAAGTAGATTTTTGAGTTGTTTAATTTTTTTGACAATCTTTCAGCGAAATATAAAGGACTAGGCCTTCCAATATAATTTTTAAAGTAATAGTTCAGCTGATTAATGAAAGTTTTTGATTTTTTTGCTTTTTCATATTCTCTTTCAACTTCTAATAAAAGAGGCATTAAAGTCTCAGCAACAAATCTTCCTCCAAACTTTCCAAATCTTCCAAATTTATCAGGAAATTTATGAAAATTAATTTTTCTATTTTTAGATTTCATTTTTAATGTGACTTATAAAAGTTTTAATTTTTTTTTCACACTTTATGCCTTTTTCTATTTCTACACCACTTGAAATATCTATCACTGGTGCATTAGTTATTGACAGTGCATCTTCAACATTATTGATATTTAAGCCTCCAGCAAGCATCCATTTTTTTTTAAATTTTACATTTTTTAAAATATTCCAGTCAAAAGAGATTCCTGTTCCTCCAGATATTCCTTCACTAGTTTTTGCATCAAACAACAACATATCACAAACTTCCTCAATTTTTTTAGAATTTTCAATATCTTTATATGTACTCACAGGCAGGGCTTTGATAACAGGTTTTTTTATCATATTTTTTATTGCTTTAATATCGTTAATAGTCTCATCTCCATGAAGCTGAATCATATCAAGATTTACAAATTCTGAAATATGCTTAATTACATTAATATCAGCATTTACAAATAAACCTACTTTTTTTTGATTAGGGTTAAGGTATGTAGCTATTTCTTTAGCATCGAAGGCATTTAAAAATCTTGGAGATTTCTGATAAAAAACAAACCCAATATATTCTGCACCAATGCTGGCCTTTGCTGATTCAAATGAATTAATTCCGCAAATTTTTATTTCTACATTAAATTGCATTTTCTATGTTTTGAATAATTTTTTCAATTGACGAAATTGGGTTTATTGATTTTGTTATTGTTCGTCCAATAATTAACAAAGATGAACCATTTTTAATTGCTTTTCCCGGCGTTTCAGTTCTTTTTTGATCATTTTTATCATCATCAGGAAGGCGAATACCTGGTGTAACAATTATTAATTTCTCAAATTTTTTACGAAGTAGCTTTACTTCTTTAGGGGATGATACAACACCATCAATTCCGGAAGAAACTCCAATATTCACAAGTCTTTCGACATATGAGATTTCATCACACATTACGCCTGATTCTTTTAAATCATTTTGATCAAGACTTGTAAGCATTGAAACTCCAATTAATTTAGTTTTTTTTTTATATTCGATTAGCCCCTCAATCATTCTTTTTCCACCATTTAAATGAACAGTTAAATAATCAGGAGATAAACTAATTAAATTTCTAAAGGCTTTCGTTACGGTATTCGGAATATCGTGAAGTTTAAGGTCTAAAAAAATTGGAAGTTCAAATTCTTTTAATCTTTCAACTCCAGCTGGCCCATTTTTACAAAAAAATTCTAGACCAATTTTAATCCCTCCGATGTGGTTTTTAATTTTATTAGTAAATCGTAATGTTTGTTCAAGCTCACTAAAGTCTAAGGCACAAAAAATGTTATTTTTAAAGCTCATTTAAAAAAACCTTCTTAAAAATAAAAAAAATAAACTTATTATAAAACCTATAAATAAAACAATTATCGTATAAATATAGAGAGGTATTTCAATAATAAAAGGGACTGGAAAAAAGTTAACTTTTATTAGAAATTTGTTTGTTACAGAGAAAAAAAGAAAAAAAACTAAAAAAAAAAAAACAATATTAGGCCTAAAAATTTTTTGATACTATTTTTCATTTATTAGCTCCTTTAGCTTTTTGCCAGGTTTGAAGTGAACAAAGTATTTTTTCTCTATCTTAATTTGTTCACCAGTGGCTGGGTTACGGCCCATTCTTTCTTTCCTTAATTTTAGAATAAAAGTCCCAAAATCCCTTAATTCTATTCTATTGCCTTTAGCCAGATTGGAGGAAAAAAATTGCAAAATTTTTTCTAAAGTTCTTTCAACTTCTCTCTTAGGCAAATAATCAAATTTTTTTTCTAATTCAGCTAATAAATCAGATTTTTTCATAATCCAGGGGTCCAAATTGCTAATATACCATTATTTAGATTTAAATTAAAAGGTTTAAGAGAATTTTTAAAAAGCTTTGTATTCATAAGATTAAAAAGAGAGTTTTTTTCATCCAATTCAATAACATCTATATTTTGATCTAGGTTTCCTTCTTTAATTATCCAATCTAATGCATCTATTTCATTTCCTACAAAATCAATTAAATTTAAGTCTAATGCTTGTTTACTTGTAAATATTCTCCCGCTTGAAATTTTTAAAATAGTGGTTTGATTTAAATTTCTTTTTTTTTCTACTATGTCAATAAATTCACTTTGAAGTTGTCCAATGATTTTTTTTAAATAATTTAATTTTTCTTCATCTAATTTTTCGAGTGGATTAGGTGTTGCTTTAAGTTCACCACTTTTAATAACAATTGGTTTAACTCCGATTTTTTCCATAAAAGAAGTTAGTTGAGCAGTTTGAAGAATTACACCAATTGAACCTGTTATGGTCCCTTGATTAGCAAAAATCTTTTTAGCTCCTAGAGAAGCTAAGTATGCTCCAGACGTAGCCATTTCTCTCATATAAGCTGAGGTTGGGATTTTTATGCTTATTTTTTCTAGTGCATCAAGGATTTCTTTACTACTAACAAAAGTACCCCCGGGACTATTAACAATTATTAGGAGACCTTTTATGTTTTTATTTTTATTAATGTCATTAAGTTTCTTTATTAGTTCATCTTTGTCATTAATTATTCCTTCAATGTGAACTTTTGCTATATAATTTTTAGGAGTGAGGTTGTTGTTGATTACTAATACAATGAGGAATGCTAGCAGGAGGAGAGTAAAAAATTTAATTATCTTTGATTTTCTTTTTTCAAAGTACTGAATCAAGAAATCATTTTTTTTCATTATCTAACTTTTTTTTATTTTTTTGATTATCCTCATCGAGGGCTGCACCAATAATATCCCCAATACTGGCTCCAGAGGAGCTTGATCCATACTCTTTAAGTGCTTTTTTTTCTTCTTGTATTTCAAGGTCCTTTACAGATAATTCATAAAGATTATCCTTTGCTAATTTTTTAATAACCTTTGCATCAATTTTTTCTTTAACTGCAAATCTTTCAGTGTTTTGCTCAGTTTTAGATTTTGCTAGGTTGGTTCTTCTGATAAAACCGCTTTTGTCGTTATCAAATTTTACAAATATCTTATCTTTCTCAATTTCACTTACAATACCTGTAACCACTTTGTTGATGGTCTCATCTGATTTTGAAGGATCTGGCGACAATTGCTTTATACCTAATGAAACCCTTTCTTTGTCTAAATCAATTTCTAGAATTTTAAATTTAATTAGATCACCGACTTTATAATCCTTAATGGCCTCTTCTCCTGACTTTTCCCAAGAGATATCTGATAGATGAATTAAGCCGTCTAGATCATTTGATAATTCGACAAAGATTCCGAAATCTGTTAAATTTTTTATTTTACCTTCGACAACGTCACCTTTTTTATTTTTATCGTCAAAAAGTTTCCAAGGGTTTTCAATACACTGTTTTCTCCCAAGACTTATTCTTCTTTTATTATGATCTACTTCAAGAATCATAACTTCAAGCTCTTCACCAATGTTAACGATGTTGTTTGGATGAACACTCTTATTAACCCAACTTAATTCAGAATTATGAATTAAACCTTCCACTCCTCTTTCAAGTTGTACAAACGCACCGTAATCAGCTACGTTAGAAATTTTTGATTTTATGATTGAGCCAACCTTGTATTCATTATCTACATTCTTCCAGGGATCTTCAGTTAATTGTTTTAAGCCTAGGCTTATTCTATTATTTTCTTTATCGTATTTTGTAACTATAACTTCTATATCATCACCAACTTTAAATTTTTCTGATGGGTGGTTAACTCTCTCCCATGACAAGTCTGTAACATGAATCAAACCATCCATTCCGCCTAGGTCAACAAAAACGCCATAGTCAGTAATGTTTTTTATAAGACCTTTTAATTTATCCCCCTCAGAAATATCTGATAGAAGTTTACTTCTATCAGCTTTTCTTGATTCTTCTAACAGCGCCCTTCTGGATACAACAATATTGCCTCTTAATTTATCCATCTTCAAAATAATCATTGGTTGTGGTTTGTTTAGAAGTGGTGAGATATCTTTTATCGGCTTTAAGTCAACTTGGCTTCCAGGAAGAAATGCTAAAGCTCCATCGATATCGACAGCAAAGCCTCCTTTTACTCTCTCAGTAATTATCCCCATTACTTGTTGATTTGAATCTTGAATTTTTTCTAAGTTGTTCCAAGACTCCTCTTTCCTTGCTCTGTCACGACTAAGAAGTGCTTCACCTTCTTTGTTTTCTAGTTTCTCAAGGTAAACGTCGTATTTTTCCCCAACTTTAACGTTATGCTCTTCACCGGGGGAATGGAAC
>CACAXP010000003.1 GCA_902536485.1 uncultured Alphaproteobacteria bacterium
TTAATTGATTGAAGTGAATAGATCAGTCTATCTAAAAAATCGCCCTTTGCTGTTGATAGTAAATGAAGAACAACCTCTGTATCAGATGTTGACTGAAAAATTGCACCTGAATCTATTAGTTGCTTTTTTAATTTTTGTGTATTTGTGAGGTTTCCATTATGAGCGATAGCCACACCACCAAAGTTGAGTTCTGAGAATAGTGGTTGTACATTTTTAAGTGCAGACTCGCCTGTTGTTCCATATCTATTATGACCTATAGAAATTTCTCCTTTAAGTTCATTTATCACATTTGATTCAGAGAAAACTTCTGATACTTGACCCATTCCTCTATGAGCAAAAAAATTTTTGGCATCAGATGTAACAATTCCAGTAGAATCCTGACCCCTGTGTTGCAAAGCATGTAAACCTAGAACCGTTAAACTAGCTGCATCTTTATGATTAAAAACACCGAAGACTGCACATTCATCTTTTGGCTTTTTATTATGAAAAAAAAGTTTCATTTTATTCTGAGTTCTCAATAAGGTATTCTAGACTTTTTTTATCTGCATCATTATAAATTTTACTATCTTTATCAATCAACTTTTTAAGTTTGATTTGTGAGTCTATACTCTTTTCAAATAGAACCTCTGATTTTTCATCAATTTCAGTTCTTAAGGTTTCTGCGAATTCACTTTCTTCTTCAAGAAAGTTAACGATTTTTTCGTTGGTTATAAGAGTAACAAAATTAAATTTTGATTTTTCAATCCATTCGAACTTGTCTCCTTTATAAAAAAAGTGAAATGAAAAAAAACATAAACAAATAATCAAATATCCCCTCAATATACCAAAAAAAAATCCACCTGTTCTATCTAAAAAACCAATCTGACTTTTTTTTATTAAACCTGAGATTTTTTTTGTTAAAATTGAAAAAAAAATAAATATCATTAAAAAAGTTAGTAGATATGAAATTCCATTCGAGAAGAATAAATTATTCACAAACTTATTTATAAAATTAGTAAGTTTTCCACCAAAATTGTAAGACGCAAGCAATGCTAGAATCCAATTAATTAAAGACAGAGATTCATGCGAAAAGCCTCTCAGAAAAGAAAAAAAAGCTGATACAAGTATGAAAAAAAGTATAAAAAAATCAAATATTAAATAATTTTCCAAATATATACTCCATTATTAATAAATTCCTTTAACAAAATTATTTAAAGATAAATTTCCTTTTTTATTTATATCTTTTGATTTACCGTACCAGGAAATTTTTCCTTTTTTAATGAACGCGGTATAATCAGAGAACTCATAAACACTCTCCATATCATGGGTTACAGTAATTGTTGTGATTTTTTTTTTTTTAACAAGTTCCTTTATTAGTGTGTTTATTTGTTTCCCTATTATTGGATCAAGACCGGTGGTTGGTTCGTCTAGAACAAGTATTTCTGGGTTTTGAAGAATTGCCCTTGCTAACCCTATCCTTTTTTGGACTCCAATTGAAAGGTTGGAAGGAAACTCATATAGAATTGATTTTGGAAGCGAAACTTCATCTAAAATCTCTGATAAATCATTATTTTTGTTAGCAAACATTAAGTTTTCTTTTATAGTCAGACTATCAAACAGAGCAGCGTTCTGAAATAATATTCCAAATTTTGACATGTACTTATTCATTTGAAGAAATGATAGATTTTTAATATTTTCAATTTTATCAAAAGAAATTGTTCCAGTGTCAAAGCTTAACAAACCATCAATGCATTTAGTTAAGACTGATTTACCTGAACCAGATTCTCCTATTATTGCTAAGGATTCGGATTCAAACACTTTAAGATCTAGTTTATTTAATACAACTTTATCACCAAATTTCTTAGAAACTTTATTTATATTAATTTTTAACTTTCTCATAAGTCAAAAAAGAATGAAGTTAAAATATAGTTAGTTAATAAAATTAAAATTGATGAAGAAACAACTGAATAGGTAGTTGACAAACCAACACCTTGTGCACCTCCTTTTGCATTGAATCCGTGATAACATCCCATTAATGAAATAATAAAACCAAAGACACATGCTTTGACTAAACCAGAGAATATATCAAGAAACTGAACAAAATTGTAAGTATTTTGTAAATAAACAACAGGGTTAAAGTTTAGAACCTCCGTACAAATCAAATATCCACCAAAAACTCCAATGATATCTCCAACAAAAACCAAAAAAGGTAATGAAACTATACCTGCTAAGATCCTTGGGATGAAAAGATAGTTATAGGGGTTTGTAGATAAGGTTTTTAAAGCATCTATTTGTTCAGTTACTTTCATGGTTCCAATTTCAGCTGCTATGGCTGCTCCGGATCGTCCAGCAACCATTAGTCCCGCAAGGACAGGAGCAAGTTCTCTTGTAATAGATAGTACAACTACATTGGGAATCGCACTTTCTGCTGAGAATCTTGAAAATCCAGTGTAAGATTGTAGAGCTAAAACCATTCCTGTAAAAATCGAGGTTAAACCAACAACTGGCAGAGAGTTATAACCTATCTTTATTAAGTGTTGTAGAAATATTTTTGGGTAAAATTTATCAAGAATTGAATATTTTAAGCAATCAAAGAAAAATAAAACAATTTCCCCTACGGATGAAAAAATTCCAAAAAAAATTCTGCCTAATTTAAAAAATACATCCATAAAATTGAGAAAGTATTAATTCATACATTGTCAATATAAATTTTTTTAGCTCTTTTACCAATATTATTTAAAATTTCATAGGGTATAGTTTTGGATTTTTTTGCAATAAAACTCAATTGAATATTATTACCAATTAGTTCAACAAAATCACCTACTTTAATTTCACTTTCATTTAATTCTGAAATATCTACTATAATGTAGTCCATAGAAATTGTTCCAATGATGGGAAGTTTTTTTTTAAAATATACGTAAGAAATATTACTTAAAACTCTTGGGTAGCCGTCAGCATAACCAAAAGCAACTATTGCAATTTTTTTTTTTTGTTTGGACTGAAATGTTTGGTTATACCCATAGCTTTTTTTTGAGTTATCAATTAATTTAATTTGTAATATCCTAGCATGTAACTCCACTACACTTTTAAACGGTTTGGTTTCAATTGTTCCAAATACACATCCTCCCGTTCGAATCAGATTATACTCAATTTTATTCAAGTTCATAATAGCATGGGAATTTGCAATACTGTGGATAGCATTAGGAAAGTGTTTTATAACTTTTTTAAATTTTAGATTTTGTTTGTTATTAAAATTATTAAGCTTTTCATCTGCTGATGCAAGATGAGACATTACACAAAATACTTTTATTCGAAATTTTTTGCAATATTCAATTACTGGGATTATTTCTTGTTCATCGATTCCTAGTCTGTTGATTCCAGTATCAAAGTGAAGTGTAGTTTTAGGCTTAGTACTGAGGTTTTTTGATAACTCATTAAATTTTTTTAATTCATCTAAAGAATTGATTGTAGCAATAATTTCATTTTGAAAGACTTTTTTTATTTCGCTTTTTTTGAGATTAATTAAACCATTTAATAAAATGATATTTGATTTTCTGCACTCTTTTCTAACTTTAAGAGCTTCATCTAAAGTTGTCAAAAAAAAATCTCGGCAACCAATTTTTACAAGTTTTTTTGTTACCTCAACTAACCCAAGACCATAAGCATCAGATTTAAGAACACATCCAATTCTTGATTTTTTCAAAGTTTTTTTTAAGTTTTTATAGTTATCACCTAAAAATCCTAAGTTTATTTTCAGCAACCCATTTTCATTAATCGTAATATTTTTCATTATTGAGTCCAGTCAATTGATTATTCAGCTAAATCAGAAAACTTAGTATTTGATGCATTGAAATGTAACTTTACTCTCGAAATTGGACCGTGTCTGTTTTTCGCTACTATTACTTCTGCTATATTATGAATTTTCTCCATTTTATCAGTCCACATAATATGTTTTTCGGTACCTTCGGGTGGTTCTGTTCTTGCTAAATAATATTCTTCTCTATATAAGAAAACTACTAGATCTGCGTCCTGTTCAATTGAACCAGATTCTCTTAAATCCGAAAGTTGTGGTCGCTTTTCTTCTCTATCTTCTACTTTTCTTGATAATTGTGAAAGAGCAATAACAGGGATATTGAATTCCTTTGCAATTGCTTTTAAACCTCTTGTAATGTCAGAAATTTCCTTTACACGATTATCATTGAAGTTTCTACTCTCACTGCTAATAAGTTGTAAGTAATCTATTATAATCAGATCAAGTCCATCTTTTCTTTTTAGTCTTCTAGATCTTGATCTTATTGCTGACAATGTAAGCGCAGGTGAATCATCAATAAATAGAGAAAGATTCTTAATTTTTTCACTATTTTTAAGAAGGTTTTCAAAATCCATCTTTGAAATATTGCCAGTACGTATTTTCTCTGATGGAATTTTTGACATTTCAGATAAAAGTCTTGTTGCAAGTTGTTCAGAAGACATTTCTAATGAAAAAAATAAAACATTATTTTTCTTTTTAAGATTTAATTTATCCATACAAATATTTGATGCAATATTTGTGGCAAACGCTGTTTTCCCCATTGATGGTCTTCCTGCAATTATTATAAGATCAGATTTGTGAAGACCACCAATTTTTTTATCTAAATCACTAAGTGCTGTTTTAAGAACAGCAACATCTGAGCTCTTTTTAAAAGCTTTCTCAGCATAGTCTAAGGTATCTGACAACACATCAGTAAAAGTTTTTGGTCCTCTTTGTTTTTCTCCATCATTAGTCAAATTAAATAGATCTAATTCAACTTTTTCTATAATTGAATTAGAATTTTCACTTTGAAAGTCTGAGTAAGATTTATTGACTAGTTCAGTGCCTACATCAATTAATTCTCTTCTTAAATAAAGATCATAAATAAGTTCACCATACTGCTTGGCATTAATAATACTTACAGAATTTTCAGCAATTTCTAGAAGATATTTCATACCACCGTTAGCTATAAAGTCTTCATTATTTTCTAAAAAAACTTTAATTGTAGTTATGTCAGCAATCTGGTTATTCGTAATAAATCTTTTAAGAGTATCAAAAATAATAGAATTAATTTTACTTGAAAAATGCTTTGATTCTAAAAAATCTTCAACCTTTTCAAGTGCTAAATTATTAGAAATAATAGCACCCAATAGTGATTGTTCTGCACCAACATTAATTGGGATACTTCTGGAAATATTTGCGTTGGATTCAGTAAGAATATTTTTTAAATTTGTGTTTCGTTCACTAACCATTAGATTATATTATCAAAAAACTTTTTATAAGCATTAATTTTCTGTCTGTGAATTAAGTGGAAAACGTGTAAAACTTTCAGAAGTGAGTTAAAAAAAGTTTTAATAAGTAAAAACAGTAAAAAGTTATAAAAACTAACGAGAATTTTTTACTTAACTCATTTTTTACGTAAAGAAGTAAAGAGAAACCGACTGTACAAATAAACAGAAAAATAACCTCAAAGAATAAAATATCTTTTGGAAAGCTAAATGCGTCAAATAAAGAAACAAAGCCAAGAATTAGCAGTAGATTATAAATGTTGGAACCAATAATATTTCCAATTATTAATTCAGACATCTTTTTTTGTGCTGCCCTGATTGATGTTATGATTTCTGGTAAAGAGGTGCCTAGAGCAACTAAGGTTAAGGCAAGAAAAGAATCTGAAATCCCAAAGAAATTTGAGATTTCAATTACAGAGTCTACTGTGAATTCTGCTCCAAAAAAAGTTAAAATGATTGAAAAAATTATAGTGGGTAGTCCAATGATTAATGGTTTTTTAAAAACTATTTTTGTAAAAAAATCATTTGTTTCTAATTCATTTCCGTTTTTTGATAATGAATTATTAAATGATTTATATACATAATAAGAGAAAAGTAATAAAAAAACTATACCGATTTTGTAGTCAAAAATTAACAACCAAACTATAAGTAGAAAAAAAATATGAACTATTAAATGAAAAAAATTATCAAATCTAGATATTTTTCTTAAATCTATCTTTGAGATAAAAAGTGCTGCTCCGAAAACTAAAAGAATATTTGATATGTTGGAGCCAATAACATTTCCTATAGAAATTTCAGGCGATTTTTTAATTATTGCATCAATTGAAACTAGAAGTTCTGGAAGAGATGTCCCAAACCCAATTACAATTAGACCAATAAAAAAATCAGAAACACCATACTTTTTTCCAATTGCTACTGCACTCGATATAAGAATGTCTGCACCTTTAACGACAAGAAATAGTCCCATTAATAATGTGAAAACGTTTATTATTAACATGGAAGAAAGCTGAGTGTTTTAGAAATTTTGAAAGAACAAAAAATTATTCTTTTTCTTTCTTTTTGGTTAAGTCATCTTTTTCTGACTTATTCGGTTTTTTTTGATCTGACTTGTCTTTAGTTTCAACTTTATTTTCTACTGTATTTTCATCAGTTCTTACATCTAAATTTTTTACTTCTTTATTGGGAGTATTACCTTGTGTTTTATCTTTAATTGTTGATGTGTTACTTTTTTTTTCTATATTTTCAGAAGAGGTAACTGGTTCATTTTGCTCAGCTGTTATTTTTTCTGATTTTATGTCCTCGATTTTCTTTTTTGGTTTTTCAAACTCATCTTTTTGAATCTTTGCATTTTCTTCTGAAGTTGCGATATTAATCCTCAAGTTACAACCAACCTCTGGATGTAACCTAATGTTAATGTCGTAAATACCAATTTTTTTTATAGCATCATGAAAGTTTACATTTGAGGGCTTTATATTTATTTTTTTTTCAGAGAAGTAATTAGAAACATCCTTAGGTGAAACTGAGCCATATAATTGTCCATTATCACTAGCATTTCTGATGAAATTGACCTCTAATTTTGAAATTTTTTGTACGGTTAGCTTTGCATCCTCAATGATTTTTTTGTTTTTTTCTACCAAATCTTGTTTTATCTTTGAGAAATATTCTTTATTTTCATCATTAGCTCGTAAGGCTTTTTTTTGAGGAATGAGATAGTTTCTGGCATATCCATCCTTTACGTTAACAAGATCACCAATGCCACCCAACTTGTTCAGACTTTCTAATAATATAACTTCCACTTTGATTATTCCAACTTTTTCGTAATTATTCTTTTTAAACTTATATAATATCCGGTTAAAAATACTAATAAAAATAGAACATAGCCTAAAAAAATAAAAAGTAAAAATATTATTGAAATTTTTAAAAAAAAATTTACGTCTAAAGAATTTAAAAACTGGTGTGAATAAATAAGGCCTTGATAAAAAATTAAAAAACTTAAGACTATTGCAGCACTAAAAAAGTAAAATTTCAGGTCACCTGTAAGTAATATTGTAAAAAGAATCAAAGTATTAAAAATTAAGAAAAATTTTACAGGTAAAAAAAACTTACTGAATTCAATGGAATAATTTCTAGGAAAATTTATTTTTTTTAAAATAATATTTGTCAAAAAAAAATTTATAATTAGAAAGGTCATTAAGACAAAAGCATTTAAAGAAGGTATTGTTTTTATTAAAAAGTCAATTCTTTCCTCACTAATTATATTTTCTTGAATATTTGAGTTTTTTACAACGTTTGAAAAAAACTGAGATATAAAGTCTTTTAGTTCTTGATGATCAATTTGATAATAATAGAAAAAATTAAAAACTAGTAAAAGTGACAAAACAAAAAGGGTAAAAAAGATCATTACTTTTTCACTATTTATTAATTTTTTTTTGTACAAATTTAAAAGTGTAAAAAGCAAAAAAATTATTGTTGAGGTGGTGACGTAATTAAGAAAAAATCTTAAAGTAAACTTTAGATTAAAAAAGTAAGCGTCATTTATAGATAAAAGAAAGAACCCGATATTTGTGAAAATAATTGAAAAAAAAAAATTTTTTTTAGAAACAATCTGACCTGTAAAAATCAATGGGATAGAACATAGTATTGGAAATAAACTTGGAAATATTCTTAATATAAGCGCTTCAGACGAAAAAATAAGAACTGTTGAATAAAAGAGAACTAGTAGTTCTTTATTCTTTGCTAAAGACATCAATTAGAAACATAAGGTAACAGTGCTAGGAATCTTGCTCTCTTTATGGCAAGAGTAAGCTCTTTTTGCTTTTTTGTTGACACCTGAGTCACTCTACTGGGAAGGATTTTACCCTTTTCAGTAATGTATTTTTTTAAAATATGAATATTTTTATAGTCAACAGTTGGCGCATCTTTGCCAGATAAAGGACATGATTTTTTGTACAATAATTTAGATGAAGTGTTGTCGAATGCTTTGCTTTTCATAATTATTTGTTCTCCACTTTACTCTCATCAAGTTGAGATGGGTTTTTATCTACTGATTTGATTTTAAGATTAAAAAATCTTAGAAAGTCGTCATCTTGTTTAACTAGACTATTAAATTCGTTCAAAATCTTTGTATCACACTCACTGTTTATTAAATAGTAATAACCTTTAGAGTTCTTCTTAATTTTATAAGCCAGAGTTCGGAGCCCCCAAGATTCAGTTTTCAGTATTTTTCCTCCAGAGTTGTTAATTTTTTCTGTGAAGGAATCAAATTTTTTTTTAGCGGAATTTGGTGAAATTTGACCACTTAGTATAAATACACTTTCATATAACATATATATATTCCTTAAGGTTAAACTTGAAAAATCAAGTTTAGCTAATATTATTAGCAAGGTTACTATTTCAAGCTTATAACATTAACAAATTTATTTGAAAAGTAACCAATTTTTTTACAAAGTTGTTATGAAAAAAATAGCCTTTATTTTTCCTGGTCAGGGTTCACAAATGGTTGGCATGGGCTTGGAACTTTATAAAAACCATATGAAAGCTAGAGAAGTTTTTGATGCTGTTGATGAATCTCTAAATCAAAAGCTTTCAAAAACTATTTTTTATGGGGATGAAGAACAATTAAAATTAACATCTAACGCACAACCAGCATTAATGGTGATGAGCATTGCTTTGGTTAGAGTTCTTGAAAACGAATTAGGTAAAAAATTAACTGATTTCACAGAAATTGTTTTAGGACATTCACTTGGGGAATACACCAGTCTTTGTAGCATAGATTCAATAGATATAAGCTCTGCAGCAAAATTACTTAGAATTAGGGGAAATTCAATGCAAAATTCTGTAAATAATATCGAAACAAGAATGGTTGCAGTCATTGGACTTAAACTTGAAATAATTGAAGAATTATTAAATAAATTCTCAACAGAAAAAGATTTTTTGTGTGAGGTAGCTAATGATAACTGTCCTGGTCAGATAATATTATCTGGATTAAAGAGGAGTGTTGATAAATTTTCTGAAGTACTAACTTCCTCTGGTGCAAGATCAATTATTGATTTGCAAGTTAGTGCTCCCTTTCATTGTTCATTAATGAAGCCAGCCGCTGAAGTCATGTCCAAAGCACTCGAAGACGTAAACATTAAAAAGCCAACGATAAAATTTATTAACAATGTTTCTGCAGAATTCATTGATGAACCATATGAAATAAAAAAAAACCTAATCGAACAAGTTTACAATAGAGTAAGATGGAGAGAAAGTATAATTAAAGTATCAAAATCTAAAATTGACGAAATAATAGAAATAGGCTCAGGAAAAGTACTTACGGGGTTGAACAGAAGAATGAAGATTAAACAAGACTTTTCAAACATAACAACATTTAATGATATTGAAAACTTTATTAAGTCACACGGAGAAAACCTATGAAAAAAAATGTTTTATTAACTGGTGCAACTGGCGGAATAGGTGAGGCAATATGTAATAAATTATCAAAAAACTACAATTTAGTTGTAGTGTCAAGAAATCAGGAAAAACTAAAAAACTTTATGAAAGATAATCAGTCAATTATTAAAAGAATAACATGTGATTTAAAAGACTCTGTTCAAATCATAAAAATGATTGAGGAAGTTGTTTCGGCAAATTTAAATATTGATGTTTTAGTTAATAATGCTGGTGTCACTGATGATAGTTTATTTATAAGAATGAATTATGAAAAATGGCAAAATGTTATAAGAACAAATTTAGATTCAAACTTTTTATTGAGTAATTCTATTTCAAAGCTAATGATAAAAAAAAAATGGGGAAGAATTATTAATATCACTTCAATTGTAGGACACACTGGTAATCTGGGTCAAGCTAATTACGTTGCCTCAAAATCTGGTATAACTGGAATGACAAAATCTATTGCTATGGAATTGGCTAAATGGAATATAACTGTTAACTGTGTATCTCCTGGTTTTATAAAAACAAATATGACAGAAAGACTTAACGAGGAGCAGAAAAAAATTATAATAAATAAAATACCTTTGGGAATGATTGGTTCGCCAATTGATATTGCAAATTGTGTTGAATTCTTAGCTTCAGAAGAATCAAGATATATCACTGGTGAAACGATTCATGTAAATGGTGGCATGGCAATGTTATAATTATGTTTGATTTAAAAAAAAAAATATTTATTAATATAACTTTAACTTAATAGTAAGGGAAAAATATGAGTGATATTTCAGAAAGAGTAAAAAAGATTGTTGTTGAACATTTGGGTGTAGAGGCTGACAAGGTTGTTGATTCAGCAAGTTTTGTTGACGATCTAGGTGCAGATAGCCTAGATACAGTTGAATTGGTTATGGCATTTGAGGAGGAATTTAACATAGAGATTCCAGATGAGATTGCTGAAAAAATAACAACGATTAAAGATGCAATTGAACATATAGAAAAATCACAAAATTAAAACATGAGACGAGTGGTCGTAACAGGAATTGGAATGTGCACGCCACTCGGATATGGCATTGATATAAATTGGAAAAAACTGATTAGCTCTCAATCAGGTATACGGAAACTTCATGGATTTGAAATTGATGATTTAACTTCAAAAATAGGAGGACAAGTCCCGTTAGAGGGAAATTCAAACCTATACCCAGAAAATGTTTTAAATTCCAAAGACAGAAGAAAAATTGAACCTTTTATTGAATTTGCAATGATTTCTGCAAAAGAAGCAATAGAAGATTCTGGTTGGCTGCCAGAATCAGAAACAGATTCACAAAGAGCTGGAGTAATGGTTGGTTCTGGAATAGGAGGATTGGATGGGATAAGAACGAGTTCAGATAATTTAAGAAGAAGTCCAAGAAAAATATCACCGTTTTTCATTCCTTCTTGTCTAATAAATCTTGCATCTGGGCATATTTCTATAAAATATAAACTTAAAGGTCCTAATCATTCAGTTGTAACAGCTTGTGCATCTGGGGCACATGCAATTGGGGACTCATTTAGAATTATCTCTTATGGAGATGCTGATGTGATGATAGCAGGTGGGACTGAAGCAGCTTGCACTCGGTTTGGTATTTCTGGTTTTTGTGCTATGAGAGCACTATCAACCAAATTTAATGATAATCCTGAAATGGCATCAAGACCGTGGGATAAAGATAGAGATGGTTTTGTTTTATCTGAGGGGTCGGGGATGTTGGTTCTAGAAGAATTAGAGCATGCAAAAAAAAGGTCAGCTAAGATTTATGCTGAAATTGTTGGTTATGGATTAACGGGTGATGCCTATCATCCAACAGCACCAGCAAGTGACGGTAGTGGAGGTTTTAGAGCCATGGAAATGGCTTTAAATGATGCAAAAATTTCTTCTGATCAAATTGATTACATAAATGCTCATGGCACATCGACACCACTAGGAGACGAGATAGAGTTTAATGCAGTAAAAAGAATTTTTGAAAATAATAAAAAAAAGTTGTATATGTCTTCTACTAAATCCTCAACAGGTCATTTACTAGGTGCTTCAGGAGCAATTGAATCAATTTTTTCAATCTTGTCATTAACAAACGGAGTTATCCCACCTACATTAAATCTATCTAATCCATCCTCAGATTGTGAGAGTATAAACCTTGTGCCCAAAGAGAGTATTAATAATAGAAATGCTTTTTCTTTGTCTAATTCATTTGGATTTGGGGGTACGAATGTCTCATTGATATTTAAGAAAAATTAATTGTGTCTAAAGCTACAGCTTTTTTTCTTTTTATTATTCTACTAAATATTTTTTCCATACTTATCTTTGATAAACATAAAAGTTACGATAAATCTAGTGTAATTATAAAGCCAGGAATGAATTTAGAGGAAATTTCAGAAGAACTTTTTTCTAAGAAAATAATTAAAAACTCAAATCTTTTTAAAATTTGGGTTAAATTAAGTTTTTCTGAAACAAAATTAAGGTTTGGAGAATTTATTTTCGAAAAAAGTAATTCAATTTATGATGTAACTGAAAAATTAATTAATGGCGATGTAGTTTTTCGCAAACTTACAATCATCGAGGGTTCCTACAAATATGAATTATTAAATATTCTCAAAGAAATTGATCCTCAATCATCCTTAAAATACGGTGATGTGAGTGACTTGATAATAGCTGATACATATAGTTACCAAGTAACAGACTCTGCCGAGAGAATTTTAAATGATATTAAAAAGTTATCAAAAGACTTTTCTCATAAAATTTGGTCAGAGAGAGATACCACAATCCCACTTAAAAGTATTAATGAAATGTTTATTTTAGCATCAATAGTGGAAAAAGAAACTGCAATAAAGAATGAAAAACCATTAATTTCAGGAGTTTTTTATAATCGTTTAAAAAAAAATATGAGACTTCAGTCAGATCCAACAGTTATATATTCACTTACTGAAGGAAAATCTAGATTGAAAAGAAAACTAACAAGAAAGGATCTAAAGTTTAAATCACCACATAATACTTATGTTAACAAAGGCTTGCCACCTTCAATTATTGGCTTTCCTGGAAAGGATTCTCTTCTTTCAACTTCACTCCCCAAAAAAAGTAACTTACTATATTTCGTAGCAAAAAATGAGGGTGGAGAGCATTACTTTTCATCAAATTACAAACAGCATTTAAAAAATATTAAGGCTTCAAAAGATGAAAAAAAATAGAAAGGGTCTTATGCTTGTACTATCATCTCCATCAGGAGCGGGAAAAACCACTATATGTAAGGAGATTTTAAAAAAAATTAAAGAGCTAAAATTATCCATTTCTTATACCACTAGGCCAAAAAGAAAAAGCGAAGTTGATGGATTGGATTATTTCTTTATCTCCGAAAAAAAATTTAAAGAACTTCAGGCAAAAGACTTTTTTATTGAAAATGCGAAAGTTTTTGATCATTTGTACGGAACTCCAAAAAATTTTGTTGAAAAAAACTTACTTAAAGGAATTGATGTACTTTTTGATATTGATTGGCAGGGTGCTCAGAAATTATCTAATTTTTCTAAAACAGATATTGTTTCAGTCTTTATCTTACCACCAAGCAATAAGATTCTTAAAGAAAGATTAAAAAAAAGAAATGAAGATTCCCTAGAGATTGTAAACAAAAGAATGAGTAAAGCAAAGTCAGAAATTAGTCATTGGATAGAATACGATTACGTATTAATAAATGAGGATTTGGTAACATGTACTAATGAAGTGGTTGCAATTTTGAAAGCAGAGAGAAAAAAAAGAGACAGACAAAAGTTTATTTTTAGTTTTATTGAAAAGCTTTTAAATTAGTTTTTCTGAAAGTTTTATAAATTGATTTGGGCTAATTTCTTCAGGTCTAAGAGAAGGGTCTATACCACAATTGAATATCTTTTCTTCAATATTAGAGCTAATTTTTGAAAGATTGTTTTTTAAGGTTTTTCTTTTATGCATAAAAGATAGCTTTAATAATTTGTCGAGTTTTTTGTAATCAAATTTAATCTTTTCTTTTGGAATAATTTCAATTACCGATGAGTAAACCTTTGGTTTTGGAAAAAAGTTTTCTGGTGCAACGTCAAATTTAATTTTCACGTCAGCTACCACCTGAACCAAAACTGATGTTCTTCCATAATGCTTAGTTTTTTCTTTAGCTGAAAGTCTAGATGCAACTTCCTTTTGAACCATTACCACAATAGACTTAAAAGAATGAATGTATTTTAACCAATTTAGAATGAGGGTAGTGGCTATATTATAAGGAAGGTTTCCAATTAAAACTATTTTATCTTTTGATAGTTTGTTAATTGATATTTTTAAAGCATCCTCAATTATCAGTTTAATTTTAATACTTTTATTTTTAATAAGATTTGTAAGCACAGTTTCCAGTTCTCGATCTTTTTCTATCAGAATGAGTTTAGAAGGTTTTTTTTTAATTAGAAATTCTGTTAAGTAACCTTTTCCAGGACCAACCTCAACAACTTCTTGATTTTTAAAATCCTTCAAAGAGCTAATTTTTTTTAAAATTTTTTTATTAATTAAAAAGTTTTGTCCTAAACTTTTTTTATGTTTAAACTCCACTTTCATGAATATTTTTCTATAAATTTTAAACAAGCAACTAAACTGTCAGCTTTAGCTAAATTTTTGCGCGCAATATCAAAAGCAGGACCATGATCTGGAGATACTCTTAAAATCGGAAGTCCACCAGTTATATTTACAGAGTTAAAAAAATCAAGTGTTTTGACTGGCGATAACCCTTGATCGTGATACATACAAAACATTCCGTCATAATCTTTTCTGTTATTTTTAAAAAAACAGGTGTCCCCACTTAAGGGACCATGTAAATTTAAATTTTTAGCCTGCAAGTCTTTAATAACCGGTAGTATAACTCTATTCTCTTCTTCACCAATAAAACCATCTTCTCCAGCATGAGGGTTTAATGCCAAAACACCAATATATGGTTCTTTTTTTTTCCATATAGTTTTTAATGAATCGTTGAAAATCATTATTTTTTCCTTAAGGAATTCTTTCTTTAATTTACCAAATGTTTTTTTTAGAGGTATATGTGTGGTTGCAAGACCAATAACTAAGTTTTTTCCAGAATCAATTGGTTTTGTGGTTGTCAAAATCATTATTTCGTTTGAAGAGCGATTTATTAATTTTCTTGCCAAAAAACCTACATATTCTGTTTGACCATTGTAATTAAATCCAAATTGTTTCATTGTTCTTTTACATATAGGAAGTGTTACTAAAGCTGATGCCTCTTTATTCTTTACAAAATTGAAAGATTTGTTTAAAGAGTCTATTATAAATTTACTATTCTTTTTTTCAGGTTGACCCAACTTAAATTTGATTTTGTTTCCTAAATCATAAACTGGTAAATAACTATTAAAAATATCGAAAGTTTCACTGGGATTCTTAATTAGTTTTATTTTCGCATCAAATTTAAATAGATCAATAACAAATTCAATTTTTGATTTGTCATCAACAACAAAAAAAGGTAAAAGTTTTTTTTTTTTACGGTTGATCCAGGTTTTAATTAAAATTTCAGAGCTTATACCTGATGGCTCACCCATAGAAATAACAATCGGTTTTTTTTTCATTATTCTTTATTTATTAAAAAACTTAACGTTTGTGTTTTTTCTAAGATTAGAAATTAAAGTATTAGCCATTTGGTTGAATTTTTGAGTGTAAATTTTTTTTTCTATATCAATCTTGGATATAGCTCTCTTTTTATCAACTTCTTTTTTACATAATTTAAGTCTCATAAATTCAGCTTCATTTTTTAAAACATTTGTCATTTCTCCTTCATCCAATATTTCTAAATTAATTCTAAAAATTCTGCTCATTTCATCTAACAAAATTTTTTCAAATTTTGTTAATTCTACATTATTTTCTAAAGTTTCAGAGACCATACCACAATTGACATCATCTTTTTGAATTTTTTTTAGTGTTACTTCATCGAAAGCGGATAACTTCAAAAAAGAATATCTAAAGTTACTACTTCCATAAAATCTTTTTTTATTTAGTTTTATCACCTTGTATCCATCTGTATCTTGAAAGCTTAAAATTTCACCTGGTTTCATCTTTTGAAGTGATTCTTTAGTTGTGTTTTCAATGTTGTCCTCAAGTACCCATCTAGAACTCTGACTTTCCATAGTATATACTTCATTAAATTTCTTCGAGAGGTTTTCAAAGGTAATTCCTTTATCTAATAGCTTCAAAAATTCCTCCATTTTTTTTTTGGATCTTTTCCAATTTCCAGGTAAATCGTTCAAAAAAAGAATTTCATTAAAGTCAAATTCATACTTACCTTTATTTTTTGTACGTTCGTCAAACGAATCCTGGATTTCTTGCTCACTAATATTGATTTTCGAGGCAATTGTTTTTTGTAAAAATTTTTTCCACAACAATTCTGAAGACATTTGATCTAGCAAAATATCAATGTCAAAACCTTCTTCTTCTAAAAATGATTTGAAACCATTAAAGTCGTCTTTAGAAAAGTTATAAATATTTGATGTGAAATTGATTAGTTCTTCCTCAGTATGACTTATATCATTCTTTTTTGCTTCTATCGTTTTTATTTTTTCTAATATAAGAAGTTCAAGCATTCTTTCTCTAACTGAATCTCTATTACTTATACTATCTTCAAGATTTAAAGATTTGAGAGCTAATTTGATTCTTTGTGAAAGGTCATATGTTGTTATGATTTCTCTGTCAATGCTCACAATCATTCCTTCAAACTTTTCCTGAGCAAAGAGTATGTTTTCAAAAAAAATTATTTTGAGTAACAAAAATAAAATAATATTAGAGATCACTTTCCATAATTTCCTTGAGACTAAATAAAAAAATAAAATTATTAGATGTGGGGTCTTCTGGGTTGTGTGTATATTGTCTAGTCCATGAGAAGGACATTCCAAAGCATTCATCTTCATATTTTATTTTTGTTCCGTAATTATATAATTTTAATTTGCCTTTCTTATCAAATGTTGAATGTACTGTAAAGTTCCAAAAGTCATAAAATTTTTGGTCGTACTTAATCGAGAACTGATTTTTACCATCAATTAAATTTTCACCATTTTGATCAATTACAGCAGCATATCTATTATTTCCAATTGAAAGGTATGAGTTCTTTTGCCTAATAAGTAAATTTGAATACGCTGTTTTAATTGAGAAATTATCCTTATCGATTACAAAGTATGAATTTAGATTAATCGCTTCAGCAGGCTTAAGAGTGAAATTTCCAACAATATCTGAAAACTTTTCATTAATGCCGGTGTTTTTATTTAAA
The DNA here is from genome assembly GCA_902536485.1 of uncultured Alphaproteobacteria bacterium. Lineage (GTDB taxonomy): Bacteria > Pseudomonadota > Alphaproteobacteria > Methylaequorales > Methylaequoraceae. The sequence goes on from CACAXP010000003.1 coordinate 17,001, forward strand.
TATTTATTTCTATTAAATTGATGACTTTGTCCAATTTGAATTGTTGTCAGGTCATTAAAAGAATCTTTTACAGTGCTAGTATAAGATACTCCGTAATCTATTCTGGAAGATTGTTCTAACCTATCGTTACCGTGGATTCTGTTTACGTTAAACAAATCAATAAAATCAAGATCAAAATTATTTATATTACTTTCGTCAGGGATTTTCCTGTTAAACGCGTTTTGGGTACTTTTAACAAATAGAACTTTTGGTGTAAAAGTACTGATTATTTTTTTAGTAACTTTAAAGTAGGGCTTTGAAACTTCAAGAGAAAGTTGAGGAAAAAAGTTTTTTTTATATTTATTATTTTCGAATCTTCCAGAAACTGGGTTTTCATATTTTTTTATATTGTATAAACCTGCATTTAAATGCCCCCCTAGTTTTAATAACGTACCATCATTAAGAATAGTAGGGAAAGTGAAATTTTGATTTATAAAAAACTTTTTACTATCAGTTCCCTCAGTTCTATTAAAACTTATAAACTCAATATTGGTATCATAATTTAATGTATTATTAAGAGGGCTAGATCTCCAATTTACTAAAAGTCTTGGAAGTATTCTGGGGGTTTGTTTTCTATCAAATTCTCTTCTGTTATCTTGAAAAAGATAAGATTCCAAACTGTATGAGTTAAATCCTCTTAGTGATTCTAATTTAATATTTGATTCAAGAATGTGATCAAATTTATATTTATAGGTATTTTTATAATTTCTGTCAGTTGTTCTTTGTAATTTATAACTAGCATAATTTTTGGGATTAAGAAAAAAAATACCTTCAGAGTTAATATGACCTCTTTTTCTATCTTCTTTTATTTGATTGTTTGTTTGATTTTCAATAGTCCCACTAAACTCGTTTTTCATTTCACCATTTTTAAAGTTTTTTCTGTGCTGTATAAGAAGAGCTGGATTTTTTTTTTGGGAAAACTTTGGTGTCACAGTTATGTCACTAAAGTCACTCAGTGGATAATAATAGGGTAAGTTAGCCCCAAGTCCAAAATAATGCGTTTGAAAAATACTTGGAGGTAAAAATCCTTTTTTTCTTTTTACCAAAGGTGAGGGATGAGAAAAATATGGAAGATAAAAAACACTTTTGCCATGTACATCCAAAAATGCATTGTAATATTTTACGTCAAGCTTTTTTTTATCATGAATAATCTTTTTTGCTTTAAGTTGAATTAAAGGTGGGTCGTATTTTTTTGTTTTTTCATTGTAGCATAATTCACATGCAGTAAATGTTCCGTACTGTAATTGTTCCCAGTCTTTGTTTCTTCTTTCAACTTTCTTTGCTGCCAATCGTAAGAATATATTTTTATCTTTATAAATTCTAGGGATATAAATATGATTATTTTCGATTAAAGCATTTTCAAGTGTATTATCAGCTACAATTTTATCAGCTTTTAAAATACTTCCATCAGCATTAAAAATTTTTATATTTTCTCTAGCTGATAAAACCTTAGACTTATTGTTTACAAATACTTTATCAGCATAAAGCTTAAATTCTTGATCAATTATTTCAACATTTCCTGTAGCATAGATTCTAGTGTTTTCTTTATCGTAAGTAAATTGATCAGCATTGATTTCAATCTTTTCATTTGAATGACTGTTCAAGTTTACGAGAAAAAAAAGAATAAATAGTATTTTATCCATCTTCAAGATGTATTAATGAACTAAGTAATAAAAAATTAAAAATTAAAGGGGCTGCCCAAACACTGAGAAAAATATTTAGATCTGAACTTTGTCCAAAGGTTTTTATTAAATCAGAGGAAAAATGGAATAGCAATCCAACAATTAGTCCATACAATATTTTTAGAACATTTTTTTTAATTCTATCTCTTTTAATTGACAATGAACAACCTAATAAAACCATAGAGATGAGAATCAATGGAAATGAAAAAAGGTAATTTTTATAAATTATATGTTTTTTAATTGCAAAACCAGATGATTCTAAATTTTTAATGTAATCATTTAATCTCCAAAAACCTACTGTTTCTGGTGGTCTGAAGTTTTTTTCAATTTTTTCAGCATCAAGATTTATTGTAATATTTTCAACATCAAACAACACTGGAGATTTATTTATTTCAAGTTTAGTTCCTTTTGTTAGTTCCCATAATTTGTTATCAAGCATTTTAACGTTTTGAACATCAATTCTCTCTAAAAATTTGTTTTCTTGGCCAAATTTAAAAATTTTCACATTTTTTAATGTATTATTTTCGAAAGAGTAATGTTGAGCATTGATAACATATTCAAAGTCATCAGTTTTCTCTCTCAACCACAATCCCGTCTCTGAAATTGAAAATAGTCCATAACTTCCTTTGAAAAAATTACTCTCGTAATTTTTAAATTTTATATTCATATACGCAAAGATTGGATTAAAAACAAAAACATAAAGAATACTAATTAAAAGTGCATTAAAAACCGCGGGTAAAATTAAAAACCATATTGAAAAGCCTGAAGCTCTAAGAACAACTAACTCATTGTTTTTATTCAACTTCATGTATGTATGCATTGAACTTAATAGAAATACTGTAGGTAAAATTATCGGGAATAGGCTTGGAATATGAAGAAATGCCATTTTTATCAAAATACTTATTTGGATTTCTTTTGTTGAGCTTCTCCTTATTAACTCAATAAGATCAATAGAAATAAAAAGAATACATGAAAATGAAAAAACTAACAGAAACGAAAAAAGATTTTCTTTTAATAGATATCTAAGAACTAATTTATTTGTTACCATTAATCAGCTTCTTAGATTTAAATATAATTAGGCATGAGCAAATTAGACAGAACATTGATGGTATAAAATTAATATAATGCATTCCATCAAATTTGATCGACAAATTGGATGATGTAATTGATATTACTTGTAAAAAAATAATTAATCCGAAAATTTTTAAAATTTTTGAAATATTGTCAACTCTATCGAATTTAAAACTGAGTAAAAAACATACTACTAACGTACTAAATGTTACCACGTTGATAGGAATAGCATATCTTACTGTTATTTCAGCCTTAAATGCTTGGAGGTTATATTGGTCATCAAGAGATTCAGGGTTTGGGTTTCTTAGTTCATACATTGATCTTTCTGAAGGTGACTTCCATCTATTAAAGAAATTATCGGTTTTATTTTGATTAATGCTCAATAAATATTCATCAAAATAAAGGATTGAAAGTTTTTGTTCTTTTGATTGAAATTGCTGAGAACCATTCTCTAAAAAAATTTTTGTGGCATTGGGGGCATTAATTATTTTACCTTTTTTTGCTATAAGAGTTGAGGGTCTTTCACTGTCTCTTGTATCGTGAATAAAAATATTTTTTAGCCCCTCGTTAGTAGTTTCTTTTATGAAAATTGTAAAGTCTTTTCCAATAGTGTTAAATACACCTTCTTGAAGAAGGCTTGAAGAGTAATCATTTTTGATTGTATATAAAAGTAGTTTAAAGTTTTTATTTGACTTTGGTGTTTGATGAATTGAAAAGAATGAACAAATTAATGCTATTATTAAACTATATAAAAGTGTTGGTTTTATAAGATCAATATTTGAATAACATGAGGACTGAAGTACTATTAGTTCCTTGTCATTATTCATCCTTGAATAAACAAAAAAAATTGATAAGGAAATTATTACGGGAAATAAAATTGGAATTATTTGTGGAATTGAATTCATTATGAGTTGAAAGAAGATTAGAAACGGAAGATTTCTACTAATCATCAGCTCAATTAATTGAACACTTTTTGCTAGGCAAAATACTGAAATAATAAATAATAATATAAGTAATGAATTATTTAATAGTTGTTTAAAAATGTATCTATCGACTAAATTCATTGAATTTTTTTTAAAATACAATATACATTATTTATAATAATTAAACCTTATAATATATAGACAAATGAAAATTAATTTTGAAAACCTTCCTGAACAAAATTATCACCTCCTTATTATCTCACCTGATAGTAAAAAAGTAAATTCTAATAATCATCTAGACAACAGTTCTGAAGATATACTAAACGGTTATTTGGAAAAAAAAAACAAAGAAAAGGAAATCATTGAAACTTTTTTATACAAAAATATTCAGAATCAACGGAAAAAGTCTGAACTTGTTTCCAAGTTTACTTACGTAAGGTTTGAACATTCTGACGATACTTCATCCCAACACTCTTTTTTTGGTAAATTACTTTCCTACCTTGAAAACAAAAAAGCTAAAAATGTCATGATTTTATTCAATGAAAACTTTAATGATGAAAAGAAAAAAAAAGAAATTATAGAAAATTTGTTAATTGGATTTAAGTTGAAAGACTATAGATTTGAAAAATACAAAAATATTTCTAAAAAAGACTTCAAAATTGATGAAGTTCGTATTCTTGGATATAACGGTAAATCTAGAACAGAATTAGAAAAAAAAATCAAACATAAAATTAAATGTCTAGACGGAATTTTTCTTACTAGAGACTTAGTTTCAGAGCCAGCAAACGTTTTGTATCCTCAAAAATTTGTGGAATTTTGTAATGACTTAAAAAAAGTAGGTATTGAGACACAAATTTTTGACGAAAAAAAACTTAAGACTCTTGGGATGAACGCTTTATTAGGCGTTGCTCAGGGCTCAGTTCGTCCAGCAAGAGTTATGATAATGAAATGGAATGGTTCGAAAGAAAAGAAATCTTCACCTTTAGCCTTTATTGGCAAGGGAGTTACCTTTGATACGGGGGGCATCTCTATAAAGCCTTCATCGGGAATGGAAGATATGAAATGGGATATGGGTGGAGCAGGTGTAGTTGCAGGTCTAATGTATACATTGGCCTTAAGAAAAGCCAAAGCTAATGTCATTGGAGCTGTTGGCTTGGTTGAGAATATGCCTGATGGTAATGCTCAAAGGCCAGGAGACATTGTCGAATCATTATCTGGACAAACAATTGAAGTTTTGAATACGGATGCTGAAGGACGATTAGTTTTAGCTGATGTATTGTGGTATATTAACCAAAAATACAAGCCCAAATTTATGATTGATTTAGCGACTTTAACTGGTGCAATAATAGTTGCTCTAGGTGAAAGATATGCTGGACTATTCTCAAACGATGATCTATTAGTAAATAAAATCATTGATGCCTCAAAAACTACCAAGGAGTTAGTATGGCAAATGCCAATGGATGATGAATTTGATAAGTTATTGAATTGTCCTGTGGCTGATATGAAAAATATTACAGGAACTAGAGGGGCGGGAAGTATAACGGCTGCTCAGTTCTTAAAAAGATTTGTTGGTAAAACTAGCTGGGCCCACTTAGATATTGCCGGAGTAACTTGGTCAAAAAAAGGGACAAAATTTTCAAGACCTGGGGGAACGGGCTTCGGGGTAAGACTACTTGACGAGTTTGTAAGAAAAAATTATGGATAAACTTTATGAAATTAACTTTTATTATGTAAAATCAGATTTCTGTCACATTGTAAATTCTTTAGCTAAAAAACTTAGAGACAAAAAAGTTTTAGTTAATTTGTCAAATGAATTAGAAATGAATTTCTTAGATAAATACCTTTGGACAAAAGAAAAAAATGAATTTTTACCTCATAAAACATTCACTGAAAAACTTAATATTAAGGATAATTTAGTTTTATTTCATGGTGATTATCTTAAAATAAACAATTTACTTAATTTTGATATTATTTTAGTATCACCCGGGGTTAAAATAAAAAAAATTTCTAATTTAAAAAAATTCTTTTTTTTCTCCTATGACGAAGTAAACGAACAAATTATTTCAACAATATCAACCAAATTAAAAAATAAGATAAAAAAAATTAAGTGCTTTTATGAGTTTGATAAATTTAAATGGAAAACAATCTAAATTATTTAAGGAGACTTTTTTATGGAGCTAACTTTATCAATTATTAAACCAGACGCTGTCAAAAGAGGACTTACTGGAGAAATTAATACATTAATAGAGAAAAACAAAATGAGAATTGTTGCACAGAAAATGTTACATCTTTCATTAGTTGATGCAAAAGGTTTTTATTTTGTTCACAAAGAAAGAGCTTTTTTTAACGATTTGTGCGAATATATGACATCTGGTCCAATTGTTGTACAAGTTCTCATGGGTAAAAACGTTGTAAGCAATTATAGGAACTTAATGGGAGCAACTAACCCAACCAATGCTGATGATGGTACTATAAGAAAAAAGTATGGTTTATCTGTAGAAGAAAATTCAGTACACGGCTCAGATAGTGAAGAGAACTCAGAAATAGAAATCAGCTTTTTCTTTTCAAAAAGAGAAATATTTAATCACTTGGGTAGTTAGAAAATTAAAAAAAACCATAATAGAAAAAGAAGTACCGTAACAATGACGCAAGATATTATGGTGAACTTGATAAACTTAGAATAAAAGCTTTCTTGGAATTTACTATCTATCTTTGCCATAATTATATTTCTTTTCTAATAATTCAATAACTTTTATATATAAAATATGCTCCTCTTTCAATATCTTTTTCGCTAATCTTTCTTCATTATCTGTTTTTAAAACTTTCACTATTCTTTGATCTATTATTTCCCCAGTATCAACACCCTTGTCTACATAATGTATAGTACAACCTGTATATTTAACTTTTTTTTCTAAAGCTTTTTTTACAGCATTTAATCCTTTGAAAGCAGGAAGAATAGAGGGGTGAATATTGATAATTTTTTTTTCCCAATTACACAGAAAACCTTTACTGAGAATTCTCATAAAACCTGCCAAACATACAAAATTGATTTTTTCTTCATGTAGAGTTTGCGAAAGTTTTTTTTCAAATTTATTAATTTGATTTTCAAGAATAATTTTGGTTTTAATACCCTTTTTTTCAACTTTAGTTAACACGGAAGAATTTTTATTATTAGAAATTACTATTTTTACTTTTGATGACAAGGTTTTATTATTACATGCTTCAATAATGTTAAGCATGTTTGAGCCTCTCCCTGAAATTAGTATTGCTAAGTTAAATCCCATTTACCAAAATTCTTAATTGATACTTTTTCTTCAACAATTTTTTTTGTTATTACTTCTCCAATTACATGCGAGTTAATTTTATTTTTTCTTAAAATGTTAAGTACAGCTTTTTTATTTTTATGATTAATGATCACAATTAACCCAATACCACAATTAAAAGTTTTCAGCATTTCCTTTGTTTTTATATTTGCTAATTTTTTTATCCAAATAAATCTTTCAGGTATTACAAAATTTGGACAGTCAATTATCGCACACATTCCAGTCGGAATGATTCTTTCCAGATTTTCGTAGATACCTCCTCCAGTAATATGAGAAATAGCAAAAATTTTCTTTTTTTTAATAAGAGGAAGAATGGGCTTTACGTAAATTTTTGTTGGTTGAATCAAATCCTCACCTAACAATTTAAAATTTGATTTAAATGGAGGCTTGCAATTAAGAGATATCTTTTTATCATTTAAAATTTTTCTAATAAGTGAAAATCCATTTGAATGAAAACCATTTGATTCTAACCCTAGAATAAGAGATTTTTTTTTAACTTTTTCTTTTCCAACTTTGTTCTCTCTTTCAACTGCACCTACCGCAAAACCAGCTATATCAAATTCCTCACCCTTATACATACCAGGCATTTCAGCTGTTTCTCCTCCTACTAGCGAACATCCGGCCTCACTGCAGGCGTCATTAATACTCTTGATCAAATCAAAAAAGATGTTATCCTTAATTTTTGATGATGAAATGTAATCAAGAAAAAAAAGTGGTTCTCCGCCATTCGCTAAAATGTCATTTACTGACATTGCAACTAAGTCAAACCCTAAATATTTTAAATTTTTTTGCTGTAAAGCCAATTTAAGTTTTGTACCTACTCCATCTGTACTACTTAATAGTAATGGGTCCTTATATTTGAGTTTTTTCAAATCAAAAATTGAACAAAATCCTCCTGGGTTTAAAATTACCTCTTTTCTAAAGTTTTTTTTTGAAATGGTTTCAAGTTTTTTTACCAACTTAGAAGATTTTTTTGTATCGACACCAGATGATTTGTATGTAGAAATTTTAAACTCCTTCAATGTTTAGTTTTCAAATAATTAATGCTATAAGTTTATAACTTATACTTGAAAATGTTAAAAATACTAAGCCTTATCATATTCTTTTTTTTTATACATATAGCAAGCTGTTTTGCCAATGAAGAAATTTATAACATTAAAAATAACGAAGTTTATTTAGAAAATAATGGAAATGTCTTAGAGGTAAGGGAAAATGCCAAAAATATTTCATTTAAAAATGGATTCAATATACTAGCAAAAAATATCCTGACACCAGAGGACTTTTTAAGATTTTCTCAGATTTCAGACTTTAATCCAACGGAACTTGTAAGTGACTATAAAATAGAATCTGAAAAGATTACTGAAATAAACTATTACGCTGAAATATCAATCAATTTTAATCCAGAAAGAGTAAGAAAATTTTTTAGTGATAATAGTATTGACCTTAATATTTTTGTATCAGAAAGCTATTTAATTTTTCCTGTTTTTAAAAAATTTAATACATTTTATCTTTGGGACAAAGAAAACTTGTGGTACGACTTTTTACTGGAAGAATATGATCAACAAAGTCTTCTTAAGCTTTTCTTCCCAAAAAAAAGTAACATTAATAGATTAAAAATTTCAGCAGAACAAATTATCAATATGAACGTAGGTAAGATTGATAATTTTTTAGAACTCTATAATAAAAAAAAAGCTATAATTATATTTTTAGAGCAAAAGTTTGATATAAATAAAAATAATTTTGACATTAAGTTAGATGCAAAACTTTTCTCAAACAAAGTTTTTACACAAATTAAAATTGGTGATGACGATTTTTTGATAGAAGGTAAAAACTCTTCAGAAATTGATTTAGTTGCAAAATTTGTAATTAATGAACTTCAAAACTGGTGGAAAAGTAGAATTGATTCAGAAGAACTTGCAAGCAATAGCGAGAGTTTAATTTTAATAAGTATTGATTCAGAAGATATTAAAAAAAGCTTTTTTATTGAAGAAGCACTTTTTGAAATAATTGGAATTAATAATGCTAATATTAGAGAGTTAAGGGGAAAAAAAACAATTTATGAAATTTCTACAAACTATAGTATTAAAAACATAAACTTAAGGTTAGAAAGTAAAAGTTTAAGACTAATTAAATCCGAATCTTCAAGTAACCTCTATAAAGTTGAAAGTTATTAATGAAGCAGGATGTTCTAAATTTCAGGTTTGAAAACAAAAAAGATTTTTATGTAACTTCAAAAAACTCTCTTGCTTTTGAATTAATTCAAAAGTGGCCTAATTGGAATAATCAGTTTTTTTTTTTATATGGACCTTCCAAATGTGGAAAAACAACAATGTGTAAAATTTGGCAAAAAAAATCTAAGGCTATATTTCTTGATAAAAAAAAAATAGAAGAATTTTTTAACAACACATATAAAAAAGACTCTAACTTACATAATAACTGGATATTAGATAATGTTGATTTTTTTTTAAAAAAAAAAAATGACGAAAAATTACTGAATTTCATTAATATAATGAAAGAAAAAAAAAATTCCTTTTTTTTGATGACATCAAAAGTTCCACCTAGACAGCTTTCCACAAAAATCAATGATTTATTGTCACGTATTTTAGACTCACTAGTTGTTCAAGTACATGAGCCAGACAATCTTCTTCTAGCAAAGATAATTAAAAAATATTTAGAAGAAAGAGAAATAAAAATTGATAAAAAAAAAATTGATTATCTTACTAATAGAATTGAAAGGTCATATCAATTTGCTATAAAAATAGCAAAAAAGATTGACAGTAAGTCTTTGGAAAGTCATTCAAATATTTCTTTTAGATTTTTAAAAAAAATTTTATAAATTTAATTATTATATTCTATAACAATTTTTTTTAATTCCTCTTTAAATTGTTTGTTTTTAATAGAATTTATAGTTTTTAATATATCAGAATAATTGGTTTTTTTTTTTGATATATATTTTATTTCTTGATCTTTTATCAATCTTTTAGCAGGAATATTCTTAGTTTTTGCTGTTTGTTCTCTCCTTCTACAAATTTCTTTCAGAAGATTAAATTTATGATCTTCCTTGTTATTAATTTTAATTTTTTGCCATGCTAGTCCTGGTTTTTTTAAGTAGTTATCTTTATCAAGTAACTTACTATGAAATTTGTTTATATTTCCACAAATTTTTTTTTGTTTTAATTTCTCTAAGATAACTGAGTACAATTGTATTAGGTATCTAACATCATTACTGGCATAATTTAATTTTTTTTTAGAGAGTGGTCTTTTCCTCCAATCAATAAATTGGTGAGTTTTATCAATTTTTTGATTCAAAAAATAACTTATTGAATCAGCATATCCAAGTGAATTTGATATTCCTAGCAAACTTATACAAATTTGCGTATCAATAATATTTTTAGGTAATTTTTTATAAAGATTAAAAAATATTTCTAAATCTTGTTGAGCAGCGTGAAAAATCTTAAGAATCTTAGAGGAATATAAAATTTTTTTAATCAGAGATAAATCTAGTTTTTTATTAATAGGATCTATAAGAATAGTTTCGTCTTTATTGGCCATTTGAAGAAGGCAGAATTTAGGATAGTATGTGTTTACTCTATAAAATTCTGTATCTACAGCTACAACTTCATGTTTTTGACATTTTAGATAGAATTTTTTTAATTGATCATTAGTATGTATTAACACTAATAAAAATTATCATTTAAAATATATTGCTTCAATAGTATGAGTTATTTTAGATCACATAACTGCGGTGAATTATCTGTAAAGGATATAGATAAAAAAGCTTCTGTTTCAGGGTGGATTAACAAAAAAAGAGATCATGGTGGTGTGCTTTTCATAGATTTAAGAGATCACTTTGGAATCACACAATGTGTTGTAAATTCTGACAACAAAATGTTTTCAGAATTAGAAACCCTTAAACTTGAAAGTATTATAAAAATTACAGGGAAAGTTGTTAAAAGATCATTAGATACTATTAATAAAAACCTTCCGACTGGTGAGATTGAAATTTCATCTGAAAAAATAGAAATTTTAAATGAATCAGAACAAATCCCTTTTCAAGTAGCAATTGATGATGATTCACCAGAAGAACTAAGGTTGAAATATAGATATATAGATCTGAGAAGAGAAAAAAATAAAAAAAATATAATTTTACGTTCCAAAATTATAAACAGTCTGAGATCTAAGATGATAAGTAGAGGTTTTTTAGAAATTCAAACACCTATTCTGACATCTTCCTCACCCGAGGGAGCGAGAGACTTTTTAGTTCCTAGTAGACTTCATAATGGAAAGTTTTATGCCTTACCTCAAGCTCCGCAAATTTTTAAACAACTTTTAATGGTGTCAACTTTCGATAAATACTTTCAGATTGCACCTTGTTTTAGAGATGAGGATGCAAGAGCAGACAGGTCTCCTGGAGAGTTTTATCAACTAGATTTTGAAATGTCTTTTGCCGAACAAGAGGATATATTTAACGAAATTGAACCAGTGTTATTCGAAGTTTTTAAAGAAAATTCAAACTTTGAAGTTTCAACCCCACCTTTCAAAAGAATTAAATATTTAGACTCAATGGAAATGTATGGAACTGATAAGCCTGATTTAAGAAATCCACTAATAATATCAGATGTTACCCAATGTTTTAAAAATTCTGGTTTTAAAATTTTTGAATCTAATATAGAGAAAGGTTTTGTTGTAAGAGCAATAAAAGCACCTAAATCAAGCTCAAAACCAAGAGCATGGTTTGATAAACTTAATGGATGGGCAAGAGATGAAGGTCAGAAGGGGTTAGGTTACGTAATATTAGAAGATAATAATTTTAAAGGCCCTATTTCAAATAATATGAATGAGGAAAATCTTGAATCTTTAAAAACACAAATTGATCTTAAAAACAATGATGCTGTTTTTTTTGTATGTGATGAAAAAGTAAGTGCAATTAAATTTTCAGCTTTGGTTAGAACAAAGATTTGTGATGAGTTGCAGCTCTTAGAAAAGAATACATTTAAATTTTGTTGGATTGTAGATTATCCGATGTATGAGCTTGACCCTATCACAAAAAAAATAGACTTTAGTCATAACCCTTTTTCCATGCCACAAGGAGGTATGCAATCTCTTTTAGAAAAAGATCCTCTTGAAATACTGGCTTGGCAATTTGATATAGTGTGCAACGGTATTGAACTTTCATCTGGTGCTATAAGAAATCATAAGAGAGATATTATGGTTAAGGCTTTTGAAATAGCTGGTTACTCTGAAAAAGAATTGAGTTCAAGGTTTGGTTCTTTATTTAATGCTTTCAAGTTTGGTGCCCCACCACATGGAGGTTCTGCTCCAGGTATAGATAGGATTATTATGCTTATATCAGGTGAAGAAAATCTTAGAGAAATTGTAGCTTTTCCAATGAATCAGCAAGCTGAAGATTTGATGATGGGTTCTCCAAATATAGTGAATGAGTCTCAACTTCGTGAATTGGGTCTTGAATTAAAAAAAAAAAAATAATTATTTGATTTTTTGTTCCTTGAAAATCACGTGTTTTCTGACTTTAGGGTCATACTTTTTAAGCTCTAACTTTTCGGTTTTTAATTTTGGATTTTTAAACTTTACATAAAAGTAACCAGTATCAGCTGTGCTCACCATTTTTACTTGTATTGTATTTGACTTAGCCATAAGGTTTTATATAATTTTATAATATTCTGTCAAGATTATCTTCACTTATCTTTTACAAAAATCTGAAAGGCTAAAAATGCTCCTTTTACTTTTGGCAGAAGCCAAAGGGTAAGGACTAATGTAATAATTGGCCATATAATCATTTGAATCATTGTGGGGAAACTAAAGTTTTTTTCGGTTAATAATATAAGGGGGATCAAAATATGTCCTACTATAAAAATTGTACAATAAGCTGGACCATCATCGGATTTATATTCAGAAAAATTTATTCCACATTTAGAGCACTTTTTATGTGTCTTTACATATCTTGAAAAAATAGGAAACAAACCGCAATTAGGACATTTTTTTGCAAAACCTCTTCTCAAAAATTTTAATTTATTTTTTTGCATCATCACCTAATTTTTTTACCTTAAATAGTAGAATCTTACCATTTCGATTATTGATTTTTTTTATTTTAAATTTTACTATTTCTCCAAGTTTATATTGGTTTTCATGTTTTTCTTCGTATTTCCGACTAAAAGTTTTATTATATCTAGCTAGTCCGGAAAATGGAAAGTTAATTGCTTTAATAAAAATTCCAAAATTTTCAACCGAATCAATGAATCCTTTAAATTCATGATTCCTAAATTTTTTTAAATGATAACTTGACGCTACATCAAATATTGTTCTCTCAATAGAATCTGCTTTTTTTTCTTGGGTGTTAAGGTGATCAACAAATTCAATTCGAGAATTTTTTTTTTTAAAAAAATAAGAGTCAATCAAGTCTCGGTGAACTACAAGATCTGAATACCTCCTGATTGGTGATGTAAAATGAACGTAGTAATCAAGCGAAAGACCAAAGTGTCCTTTATTTTCAGTACCATAAAATGCTTTTGACTGTGATCGAAGCAACATATCGTTAAGAAAACTTATTTTATTTTCTTTTAAAATTTCTATGATCTTATTAAAATCACACTGCGAATTAAACAAACCAGAGTGATTGAGGTTATATTGTGATATTATTTCTTTAAGTATTCTTGTTTTTTCACTAGGAGGTTTTTCGTGATTTCTAAAAACAGATTTTATGTTGTTACTTTTTAAATAATGACCAACTATTGTATTAGCGAGAACCATGAATTCTTCGATAAGCTTATATGATTCCAATTTTTTTTTTTTAATTAAATTTATATTTTTTTCATTATTTGTCTGAATAATATATTCATCAGGATCAAAAGATATTTTATTTCTCTTTTTTGAATTTTCTCGAAGAACCTTGAATGTATTAAAGAGATTTAAGACAATTGAAAAAAGCTTATTATTTTTGTTCTTTTCTAAAAAAATATTTTCGGCTTCTTGGTAGGTTAATCTTGCTATAGATTTAATTACCGCTCTATAGAATTTAAATTTTTTTACTTTTCCATCATCAAGATCGATCTCTAAAACCACACTTTTTCTTTTCTTTTTTGGAACTAGAGAACATAAGTTATTTGAGAGTTCTTCAGGTAACATTGGTATTACTTTATTTGGAAAGTAAAAAGAATTCCCTCTTTTTTTTGCTTCAATATCAATTAAATCACCTTTTTCAACATAAAAACTTACATCAGCAATAGCTATCATTATCTTTGTTTTTTTTTTATTACATTCTGACCAAACGGCATCATCAAAATCTTTACTATCCTCACCATCAATTGTAACAAAGGGAATATTAGTCAAATCAGAATGATGAATAGAGTTTTTATACTTTAAATTTTTAGAAAATTTATTAAGAGCTTTTGAAAATCCTTGCCTTAAACCATTAAATTTAATTTCATTTTCAACTATGTCTGACAGGGTGACTTCTTTAATTTTTTTTCTTTGTTTTTTTCTTTTCATCAATTATTTTAACAGCATCTGATACGGTAAGTTTTTTTTCGCTTAATTCAGATGGTATAGGGTAGTTTTTTTTATTGTAAGATAAATAATCTGATCTTCCTTTAATCCCTTTTTTCTTAAAAATTTTTAAGTTTGTTTCAGGATGTTGGCCAACAATAACTTCTTTTTGTTCAGATGTTTTTTTTTGAATTAATTCAACTGCTCTATTTATTCCAACAATAGTCACATCATCTTCTTTTAGTGATAAAAATTTATTGTCATGTTTTAAATAAGGGCCGTAAGGACCCACCGAAGCAATAATATCTTTTTTTGTTTCAGGATGAATACCCACAATTCTGGGTAATGTTAAAAATTTTAATGCTTTATCCAAATCTATATCTTCATTTTTAAGATTTTTAGGTATGCTGGTTCTTTTTTTCTTATTTTCTGAATTTTCAGTTTCCAAATATCTTCCATATCGTCCAACTTTAAGAAAAACTTTGTTTTTAGTTTCAGGATGTATTCCTATTTCTTTTCCGTCACCAGATAGTTCTTTGTTATCTTCATCAGAGCCTATTGCATGACTATATCCACAACCACTTCCATCTTTGTTATAGTTAGTGCATCCAATAAATGGTCCTGTAAATGCAAACTTTATTATAAGGTTTCCATCTATACATTTGGGGCATTTATTTTCTTTAAGAATTTCAGGGGATAAAGAGCTTACTTTTTCAATAACTTCTGAAATACTGGTATTTTCCACATTATTTACTGTTTTATTTAAAATTTCTAAAAAATTATTTAATATTTCTTTCCAATTAAGTTTGGACTCAGTAACAAGATCAAGCTGTTCCTCAAGGTTAGCTGTGAACTGATAATCAACAAATTGATTGAAGAAGCTATCAAAAAATTTTGATAATATTTTTCCTTTAGAGGTGGGTATTAAAGATTTATTTTTTATTATTATATAGTTTCTTTCTTCTAATTTAGTAAAAATTGATACATATGTCGAAGGTCTTCCTATTCCAAGTTCTTCTAGCTTCTTAACAAGGCCAGCTTCCGAGTACCTATTTGGTGGTTTTGTAAAGTTTTGTTTGATATCTATATTATGTTGATGAAGTATCGCATTTGATTGAAGTTCAGGAAGAGTTTGGGCTTCTTTATCTTTTTCCGAATAGTTGTAAACTTTTTTAAATCCACTGAATTTTTCAATAGAACCAGAGGCTTTCAATAAAAAGTTTTCACTTTTAATGTAATAAGTAGTTTCTAGACTGACACTAGGTGACATTTGTGATGCAAATGTTCTTTTCCATATTAAATCATAAAGTTTAAACTGATTTTCATTGAGTTCAGTTTTTATATCCGAGGGTTTTCTTTCTAATTCTGTTGGTGTAACAGCTTCATGACCTTGCTGAACAAACTTTGACCTTTCCTTATAGCTTACTGGTTTTTCGGGAAGAAAACTGGTTCCAAATTCGCTAGTAATTATCTTTCTTAATTTTTCAATTTCACTACTCTTCATTTTATTAGAGTCTGATCTGTGATAAGTAATTAATGCTCCTAGTGAACCTACACCATCTTTTAATTCTTGCGCAATTGAGTTAGTTAGTTTTGGACTAAAACCTAATTTAGATGAAGCATCTTGAAGTAATAAAGAATTAGAGAATGGGGAATAAGGGTTCCTTTTTTTTTCTCTTTTATTAAGAGAATTAAGGAAAAATTTTTCTTTTTTTATTGCCTCTTGAAGCGCCTTAGCTTTTTTTTCATTATTAATAGTAAATTTATCAAATTTTTTCTGCCCCTGACTTACTATGGTGCATTCAATTTTATGTTTTCTGTTATCTGTTAATTCAATATTTACATCCCAGAATTCTTTGGATACAAAAACATCGATTTCCTTTTCCTTTTCACATAAAATTTTTAGTGCCGGCGATTGAACTCTTCCTGCTGAGGAACCAAATATAGTCCTTCTTTTTGTAATAGGAGAAATTTTATATCCAAAAAACCTATCTAAGAACCTTCTTGTGATTGCTGCATTTACAAGATTTTGATTAATTTCTCTTGGGTTATTTATTGCCGATAGAATGTCTTCTTTCCTTACGGCTGGAAATTCAATCCGTTTAAATTTTTTCCCATCAATTAATTTTTTTTCTCTACAAATTTCTACAAGATGCCATGCAATTAGTTCTCCCTCTCTATCTGGATCAAGCGCAAGATAAATTTCATCAGAATCTTTTATTGATTTGATAATAGGATCAATTTTTTTCTTGTCTATCTCCCAGTCTTTCACAAAATAGTCATTTTTTTCATCAATACCAATGCCACTTCTAGGAAGATCTCTGAAGTGACCGATACTTGCGACTACTTGGAAATTATCATCTAAATAATTTTTTATTGTCTTTGCCTTGGCAGGTGATTCAACAACTAAAAGTTTCATAATCAAAACTTCATATAATTTAAAGAAACAAAAGTCAAAATTTAATTTTTTTTTTTAGGACGATTTTTGTTTCATTCCCAGTTAATAATCTTTGAATGTTTGAAAAGTGTTTAATCAAAATTAAAAAACTAACAATAATGAAATAAATATAATTTAAATCAAAAGCAATAGTTGATAATAAATTAGTAATTAAAGCGATAATTGCTGAAAGTGATGAATATTTGAAAATAAATGCACATAAAAGCCAAGTAAGAGTAAATAAGAGAAAAAGCTGAAAATTATAAGCTAGCAGAACACCAATAAATGTTGCCACTCCTTTACCACCTTTAAATTTTAACCATACAGGAAAAATATGTCCAACAATCACAAAAGTCATTGATAAACCAACTACATGACTATTTAGCATTAGAGTAATTTTGATAGCGATGAAACCTTTTAAAACATCTAACATTAATGTAAGTAGGCCAAGCATAAGCCCTGAAGTTCTAAGAACATTTGTCGCACCGATATTTTTGGATCCAATGCTACGAGGATCGTCTTTTTTAAAAATATATGAAATTACTAGACCAAATGGAACAGATCCACATAGATAGGAAAACAAAATTACTAATAAATCATAATTCATAAACTAATCTACCTCTTACAAAGGTCATCAAGTTTTTTCCCTCAACAAGCATTCCGTCAAAGGGAGAATTTTTTGATTTTCCATGAAATTTTTCTGGATTGACTTTCCATGGTTTTGAAGTTGAAAAAATACAAAGATCAGCCTCCTTTTTTTTTTCTATTTTTCCAACATCCAATTTTAATATTTTTGCTGGGTTGATAGTAATCAAATTCATGGCTTTTATTAGATCAATCTTTTTGTTATTTACTAAACTTAAAGTCAGTGGTAATAAAGTTTCTAGTCCAATACCACCAAATTCTGCTTGGTTAAAAGGAAGCCTTTTTGCATCTTGGTCTTGGGGTGTATGATCGGATGAGATTGCATCAATAGTACCATCACAAATTCCTTCAACAATACTTTCTCTATCTTCCTCATTCCGTAGAGGAGGAGAAAGTTTTGAAAAAGTTCTATAATTTTCTAAAGAAAGCTCATTAAGAATAAAATATGGTGGGGCAGTATCACATGTAACAGGTAAACCATTTTTTTTTGCTTTCCTAATTATTTCAACAGTTTCTTTTGTTGAGATATGACTTACATGATATCTACAGTTAGTCTCTTTAACCATCCATAAATCTCTTTGTACTATCATTGCTTCTGCATAACTAGGTATTCCTAATAAACCCATTCTTGTTGAAATTTCTCCCTCATTTGCAACTCCATTACCTTTTAAGTAAGGATCTTCAGCATGTTGAATTATTAATCCATCAAAAGATTTTGCATAATTCAATGCTCTTCTCATAACTCTAGTGTTCGAAATTGTTTTATAACCATCAGTAAAGCCAACAGCTCCAGAGTCTTTCATTAGACGAAGTTCACAAATCTCTTTTCCTTCAAAATTTCTTGTAATGCATCCTGTGCAAAAGATTTTACTGAGAGCAACCTCTCTAGCTCTTCTTTGGATACTATGAATTATTGCCGGTTGATCAATTGGAGGTAATGTGTTTGGCATACATATAATTGATGTTATGCCTCCACTAGCAGCTGCTTTAGACGCACTTTCTATTGTTTCTTTATGTTCCAACCCAGGCTCAGTGATATTGACTCTCATGTCAACTAGACCTGCAGCAACGTATAATCCTTCACATTCTATTACAATAGTTTTAGGATCAATTTTGTTGGTTAAATTTTTGTCGATGTCTTCTATAATTTTATCTTTAATGAAAATGTCGTTCTTCAAAATTCTATTCTTTACATTATCTATTACCAAACAATTTTTGAGTAGATAACTCTGTGATGAGTTTTTGCTGCTATTGAAGTTTTTCTTACTTTTCATTGTTTAATTTATTTTCAACTATCGTTTTTAAACAAGCCATTCTTACAGCGACTCCCATTTGTACTTGTTCAAAGATCGCAGATCTATCTAAATCATCTGCTAACTCAGAATCAATCTCAACACCTCTGTTCATTGGTCCAGGATGTAAAACTAAAGCATTTTCATCAGCATAATTTAATTTCTCTCTATCGAGTCCATAATATCTAAAATATTCTCTTATTGAAGGAACAAAAGAACCTGACATTCGTTCAAGTTGAAGTCTAAGCATAATTATAATATCAACATTTTTCAGCCCACTTTTCATTTCATAAAAAACCTTTACTCCCAAAGATTCGATATTTTTAGGAATTAAAGTAGCTGGACCTATTACACGAGTCTCTGCCCCTAAAGTGTTTAAAAGATGAATATTTGAGCGAGCTACTCTGCTATGCATTATATCCCCACATATAGCGACTTTTAAGCCAGAAATCTTTCCTTTTCTTTTTTTAATTGTAAGTGCATCAAGAAGTGCTTGTGTGGGGTGCTCATGGGGACCATCCCCTGCATTTATAACACCGCAGTTCACTTTTTCCGATAGTAATTTTACTGCCCCAGCATCTTGATGTCTGACTACCAAAACATCTGGCTGCATAGCATTTAAGGTCATAGCTGTATCTATCAAGGTTTCACCTTTCTTAATAGCACTGGAGGCCACAGAAATATTTAACATGTCTGCCCCTAATTTTTTACCTGCTAATTCAAAGGAGGTTCTAGTTCTTGTTGAGTTTTCAAAAAAAAGATTGATACAAATCTTATTTTTTAAATAATTTAGTTTTTCTGTTTCTTCTTTATCTAAATGCATCGCAAAATGCTCTGATAATTCTAGTAAATAATTTAGATCTGGTGGGGTTAAACCCTCGATTCCTAGGAGATGATGATGTGGAAACTTAATTAATGATTCATTGTTTATCATTAAAATGGCATATTAAACCTTTTAAAATTTTCTTCAAGAGGGTAATTAAATAATACCTTCATCTTTAAGTCTTTTAATTTCTGGAATTGAAATTTTTAGAAACTTTTTTAGAAACTTTTTCGTGTCTTCACCCAAAGTTGGAGGTGTTTTTTTATATCTTATTTTTGATACTGAAAAATTCATAGGACTTCCAACTATATTTATTTTTCCAGTTTTCGATTTTTTATGTTTCATATTTATTTTCATTTTTCTTGATTTCACTTGAGGGTCACTGAAAACTTGTTCAATATTATTTATTGGTCCGCATGGTACATTTATTTTTGTTAGTCCCTGAACCCATTCTTTAATTGTTTTTTTTAAAATAGTTTTCCCTATAATTTTATTAAGTTCTTTTCGATTTTTTACTCTTGATGAATTACTTTTAAATTTAGAATTTTCACATAAATCATATAAACCAGAGAATTGGCAAAAATTTTTAAACTGTCTGTCGTTAGCAATAGCTAAAACCATCAATCCGTCCTTTGCTTTAACAGTCTGGTATGGAACTATTGATGGGTGATCGTTTCCAATTCTATCTGGAATCTTTCCTGATATTAAATAACTTTGAGCAACGTAACTTAACCATGAAACTTGAGAATCTAAGAGAGATATGTCTAAATGTTGACCTAATGATGTTTGATCTCTAAATCTTAAGGCAGATAGTATTGAAATAGTTGCATATAGACCAGTTATTATATCTGAAACTCCAACCCCAATCTTAGTTGGCAGACCTTTTTTTTCTCCTGTAATACTCATTATTCCTCCCATCGCCTGAACAAGGTAGTCATAACCTCCTCTAGATGCATAAGGTCCATTCTGTCCAAAACCCGTTATTGAGCAATAAATTATTTTTGGATTAATTTTTTTTATACTTTTATAGTCTAACCCGTACTGCTTTAGATTTCCTGCTCTAAAGTTTTCTACCAGAACATCACACTTCTTGATGATTTTTTTTGCGAGAACTTGCCCTTTTTTTTTTGTTAGATCTATTGTTACGGAATGTTTATTGCGATTAACACTCAGATAATATGCACTTTCTTTTGGATCTGTTGCATTGCTATCTAAATATGGTGGACCAAGATTTCTTGAATCATCTCCTGTTATTGGTCTTTCAACTTTAATAATATTTGCACCTAAATCTCCTAAAATCTGAGTAGCTGTTGGTCCAGCTAAAACTCTTGTAAGATCGAACACGTTAATACCTTTAAGAGATTCTTTTTTTTTTGTCATAAATTTATATTTTCTCTAAAAAAATCATCTAAAATAATTTTTGCAGCAAACTTATCTAACTTTTTTCTTTGTTCTTTTAAATTTTTAAAAATATTTTGTGTTATCTCTTCAGCCTCAAAACTAGTATAGCTCTCGTCCCAAAAAAAAATAGGTAATTCATTATTTTTATTTTTTAAAAAATTATCTATGTTTTTTGTGATGTCTTCTATCATTTGACATGATTTATTTTTTTTTTCAGATTCAGATAAAGGTAGACCTACAAGAATACCTCCTGGATAAAATTCTTTGATAATTTTAAATAATTCAGAGTAAAGATTTTTTTTTGAAAAAACAAATAGTGGAGTTACAATAAAATGTTTTTGATCTGAGATTGCACTTCCAATTTTACTTTTTCCAATATCTAAAGATATTATTCTTTTATTCATTGTAAGATTCAAAAACTCTTTTATATTGCGAATTAACATACCTAGTGTTATTTATACATTTATTTAAAATAATTTTAACCAGAATTATACAATGTCAATTGATAACAAAACCGTAAAAAAAGTCTCTAAACTTGCAAAAATAAGAATCAATGAACAAGAAGAATCAAAACTTATTGAGGAGTTAAATAATATTCTTGGATGGGTAGATGAGCTAAAAAAAGTGGATACCGAGAAAATAGAACCAATGCTATCAGTTTTTAATGAATCTATGGTTATGAGAAAGGATGAGGTGTTCTCTGAAACCTCCGACGAATTAGTTCTTAAAAATGCTCCAGAGAGTAAATCTGGCTTTTTTGTTGTACCAAAGGTAGTAGAGTAGAGTGATAGACTTTAAAAACTTAGATATTTCTACTACTAAAGAATGTCTTCTAAAAAAAGAATTTAGCTCACTTGAACTTACAAAATTTTTTATCGATAGAATTGAAAAGTCAGACCTTAATTGTTTCATAACTAATACATTTGAGAATGCAATTGAAATGGCAAAAGAATCTGATAAAAAAATTTCGAGAAATAGAGAAATTAGAGATTTAGAGGGTATCCCCATTGGTATGAAAGATCTTTTTTGTACTAAAGGAGTTAGAACAACTGCTGGTTCAAAAATTTTAGAGAATTTCATCCCCTTTTATGAATCAACTGTTTCAAACAATTTAATAAATGATGGTGCGGTAATTCTTGGAAAAACAAATATGGATGAATTTGCAATGGGTTCTGCTAATACCACCAGTTTCTTTGGCAATGTAATAAATCCTTTAAAATCTAGTGAAGAAGATACCAAAGATCTTGTTCCAGGTGGGTCTTCAGGAGGATCAGCATCTTCAGTTGCCGCAAATTTATGTATGGCAGCCACTGGTTCAGATACTGGTGGTTCAATAAGACAACCAGCGTCTTTTTGCGGATTGGTTGGATTAAAACCAAGTTATGGAAGATGTTCTAGATTTGGTATGATAGCTTTTGCGTCCTCGTTAGATCAAGCAGGCCCAATTACAAAAACAGTAAAAGATGCAGCATTAATGTTGCAGTCGATGAGTAGCTATGATGAGAAGGATTCTACAAGTTCTAGAAAACCAATTCCTCAGTATCTTGATTTTCTTAATTTTGATATTAAGGGAAAAAAAATTGGTCTGCCAACAGAATACAAAGTTGAAGGTCTTAATTCAGATATTGTTAAAGTTTGGGATGACACAATTAACTTATTTAAAAAAAATGGTGCAGAAATAGTAAATATTTCTCTTCCACATACAAGCTTTGCGCTACCGACATATTATATTATTGCTCCAGCAGAGGCATCTGCTAATCTTGCAAGATATGATGGGGTTAAGTATGGATTTAGGGAAAATAGTGACGATCTTGAAGATATGTATGAACTTACAAGGGCTAAAGGTTTTGGAGATGAGGTTAAAAGAAGACTAATGATAGGAACATATGTATTATCAGCTGGTTACTATGATGCCTATTATCTAAAAGCTCTTAAAGTTAGACAATTAATTTCAGATGATTTTAAAAGCGCATTTGAAAAATGCGATGTAATTCTTACGCCGACCACACCAAATGTAGCCTTTCCAATTGGAGAAAAGCAAAAAGATCCAATTGAAATGTACCTTAATGACGTTTTGACAGTGCCCGCGAGTTTAGCAGGCCTTCCTGCAATTTCAGTAACTGCAGGTAAAAATTCCATGAACCTTCCTATTGGTATGCAAGTTATAGGAAAACCTTTTGACGAAATTTCAATACTTGCTGCAGGAAAATTGATAGAGGAGTATAGAGGTTTTTGATGAGTTATTTAATTGATGGAAAAACTGGTGAATGGGAGTTGGTTATGGGACTTGAAGTTCATGCTCAAATAAAATCTAATTCCAAATTATTTTCTAAAGCATCTACGTTCTGGGGAGGAAAGCCAAACTCTCAAGTCGAATTAGTTGATTCAGGAATGCCTGGAGCTCTTCCTGTAATTAATGAATATTGCGTTGATCAAGCTATAAAAACTGGATTAAGTTTAAATGCAAAAATTAACAAAAAGTCTATTTTTGATAGGAAAAACTATTTTTATCCAGACCTTCCACAAGGATATCAAATTTCACAATTTGAGCACCCTATTGTAGGTAATGGTTTTTTAGTAATTGAAACAGAAGATGGTCAAAAAAGAATTGGTATTACTAGAATTCACCTTGAACAAGACGCTGGTAAAAGTATACATGATCAGGATCATCAAAATTCCTTTATAGATCTTAACAGATCTGGCTGTGCATTAATGGAAATAGTTTCAGAACCTGATTTGAATAGTCCACAAGAGGCTGCTCAATACGTAAAAAAACTAAGAGCTATTTTAAGGTGTATTGGGAGCTGCGATGGTAATATGGAAAGAGGAAATCTTAGGGCAGATGTTAATGTTTCTGTGAGAAAACCTGGACAAGAATTAGGAACAAGATGTGAGATTAAGAATGTAAATTCAATTAAGTTTATTCAGCAAGCCATTGAATATGAATCTAGAAGGCAAGTTGAATTGCTTGAGAACGGACAGAATATAAGTCAAGAAACAAGGCTTTTTGATCCAAATAATGGCGAAACAAGGACTATGAGAGGAAAGGAAGAGTCTCACGATTATAGATATTTCCCCGACCCAGATCTTCCACCTTTGCTGATAAATGATGATAGAATAGAAAAGATTAAAAGCGAGTTGCCAGAATTGCCAGATGAAAAAAAGAAAAGATTCAAAGAGCAATATAAATTAAAAGATTATGATGCGGAAATTCTTGTTGAAGATCAGTTTGTATCATCTTTTTTTGAAGAATTAGCAGAAAAAAGAGATTCAAAAATTGTAGTAAGCTGGGTTACCGTTGAACTTTTCTCTTACTTAAAAAAAAAAGATATACAACTTCAAGATTCTAAAATTAAATCAAAAAAGATTGGGAATCTTTTAGATTTAATTATTAATGGTTCTATTTCAAATAGACAAGCAAAAGAAATTTTTGAAGAGTATATAGAAACAGATTTAGAGGCTTCAGATTTTATAAAGAAAAAAGGGGTTAAACAGCTTTCTGATAAATCAGAAATAGAGGCTCTAATAAAATCAGTTTTACAAAAAAATGTGGAAATGGTAAATGATTATAAAAAGGGGAAAGATAAACTTTTTGGATTTTTTGTTGGTCAAGTAATGAAAAAATCAAAAGGAAAAGCAAACCCCCAGTTAGTTAACCAGGTTCTAAAAGACTTGTTATCAAAATAAAGGAGAGGTGGCCGAGTGGCTGAAGGCGACGGTTTGCTAAACCGTTATAGGTGGTAACATCTATCGAGGGTTCGAATCCCTTCCTCTCCGCCATTTCTAATCAAATAGATCGTTGTAATGATTTTATGAATATATAAATAAGTTGAAAAATATAATATAAAACCCCTAATAACTGTATGTATATAGAAAAAATAGTAAGCCTCATTCCTTTTCGCCTTTGTGTCAGGTCTTCATTTACATCCGATATTGAAATTGCATGAATTGTTCTTCCAATACATAAAATAATCATAGCCGGCACAGCAAATACAAGAAGATTGTTGAAATATAAAAGAAGACTTAAAAAAAAGTTGATTGGAACTGTTTCGCAAAAATTTGCATGCGCCCTAATTGCTCTTTCGAGCTTCACACTTTTAAATCCAAATGAAGACTTTGTTAATCTTCTCTGACTAACAACGTTCCTGAACAGTTTAATATAAAAAAGTGATAAGTAGATTATTAGTAAGAAATATATTAATTCTAAATAGGTTTTAAACATTGAAAAAAAATAAAATTACTAAATATTAATTTATCACTGATATTATAATCTGCTATGAAAAAAAAAATTGGAATACATTGGTTTAGAAATGATTTAAGGACGATTGATAACCCATCTTTAAACCATCTTTCCAGAAATTACGAAAATGTTTTAGGGGTTTATATTTTTGATGAAGTTAATACTGATCCAAAACTTGGTTCTGCAAGCAAGGTTTGGTTAAATCACTCTCTAAAATATTTAAAAAAGCAGTTAAACGGAAACTTAATTATCTTAAAAGGAAACCCTAAAGAGTGTTTAGATGAATTAATTAATTTTTTTGATGTCCAAGAAGTTTCCTGGAATCGTTGCTATGAACCATGGATAATTAATAGAGATAAAAGTTTAAAGATTTATTTGAATGAAAAAACAAAAGTCAATTCATTCAATGGTTCTTTGTTGTGGGAACCTTGGGAAATTTTAAAAAATGATGGCACCCCTTATAAGGTTTTTACACCGTTTTACAAAAGAGGTTGTTTGTCAGCACCCAGCCCGAGGGTACCAAAATCTGAAAAGATTAATTTTTTTAATCATAATTTTAGATATACAGATGTCTCTGATTTAGATTTACTTAGTAATAAAAAATGGGAGAATCAAATTTTATCCAAATGGAAAGTTGGTGAAGATAATTCAATTGAAATCATGCAATCATTTTTAAAAAATGGAGTCCAAAATTATTCAGAGGGCAGAAACTTTCCAAATAAAAAAAATGTATCCAGACTATCACCCTATCTTCATTGGGGCCAGATTTCTCCCAACTCTCTGTGGTATGAAGTAAATAACTTAAAAAATGTAAAAGATAATGATGTTGAAGTTTTTAAAAGTGAATTAGGTTGGAGGGAATTTGCTTACTATTTATTATACCATTTTCCATATATTCAAAGGAAAAATTTAAAAAGTAATTTTGATAATTTTAAGTGGTTGGAAGATCCAATTAGTTTTAAAAAATGGTCTAAGGGTCTTACCGGAATACCAATAGTTGATGCTGGTATGAGGGAACTATGGAAAACTGGATATATGCATAATAGACCAAGAATGATTGTAAGTTCATTTTTGGTAAAAAACTTACTTATTCATTGGAGGAGGGGAGAAGAGTGGTTCTGGGACTGCCTTTTTGATGCAGATGCAGCAAGTAATTCAGCCAGTTGGCAATGGGTAGCAGGCACTGGTACCGATTCAACTCCATATTTTAGAATTTTTAACCCCGTAACCCAAGGTCAAAAATTTGATCCAACTGGAGAATATATAAGAACATATGTACCAGAGTTAAAAAATCTACCTATAAAATTTCTTTTTAGTCCTTGGGAATGCCCAAATGAAATTTTAACAAATTTAAATTTTAAATTAGGACAAGATTATCCTCATCCAATTGTTGATTTGAAAGAATCAAGACAAAGAGCACTTTCAACTTATGAGCAATTGAGAAAGAGAAACTAATGAAAAAAAAAATTTTTGTAATATTGGGTAATCAACTATTTAATCTTTCTTTTTTTCTAAAATTTAAAAAAGATCATATTTTTTTTCTCTCAGAGGATTTGGGTTTATGCACCTATGAAAAACATCATAAACAAAAAATTTTACTATTTTTGTCGGCAATGAGATCTTTTCGAGACGAACTTGAAAATAATGGTTTTGAAGTTATTTACAAAAAAATAGAAGATGACGACTTTGAAGAGGCCTTCATGGTCAAATTAATAAAGTTGATTAAAGAAATGAATATCAATTCTGTTTCTGTTTTTGAAATCGAAGACAAACCTTTTGAGAAAAAATTCTTATCTGAGTTGAAAAACTATAAGTTAAACTATTTGTCTTCTCCAATGTTTTTAACTTCACGAGCCGAATTTAAAAGCTATTTATCAAGTACAAAAAAACCATTTATGGCAAACTTTTATAAACTGCAGAGGAAAAAAAATAATTTTCTGATAGATGAAAATGATAATCCAACTGGTGGTAAATGGAGCTTTGATGAAGAAAATAGAAAAAAAATTCCAAAAGAATTTGATTTTCCAGAAAAAATCACACCAAACGAAACCGAACACACAAAATATCTTAAAAATATTATTGAAGAAAAGTTTCAGGATCATGTTGGCTCTACTGACGATTTTTGGATATGTACGACGAGACAAGAGGCCTGGAAAAAGTTTAATCATTTTTTAGAAAAAAAAATTAATTTATTTGGTGACTACGAAGATGCAGTTGATCAGCGAGATAACTTTCTTTTCCATTCTTCACTTAGCCCATTAATGAATATAGGTCTAATTACTCCAGGAGAAGTGATTGAAAAACTTAAACAAATTATCAACAAAGTAAAAATTAATTCATTGGAAGGCTACTTTAGACAAATAGCTGGATGGAGAGAGTTTATTAAAGGGGTTTACCAAAACTATGATGAAAAATTTGAACAGTCTAATTTCTTTGGCCACAAACGATTAATGAAAAAAAGTTGGTATGATGGAACAACAGGAATTTTTCCCTTAGATTATTCAATTAAAAATGCTTCTAAATACGCCTGGACACATCATATTGAACGTTTAATGATTCAATCAAATATTATGAATTTATGTGAAATTGAACCTTCTAATGCTTACCAATGGTTTATGGAACATTACATGGATTCGTCAGAATGGGTTATGTACCCAAATGTATATGGTATGGGTTTATTCAGTGATGGCGGAGTATTTTCAACCAAACCTTATATTTGTGGTTCATCATATTTTAGAAAAATGATGGATTTTAAAAAAGATGATTGGTGTGATGTCCTTGATGGTCTTTATTGGCGCTTCATTCAGAATAATAAGGATTTTTTTGTTAAAAACCCAAGGCTGTCCATGATGGTAAGAGTATTAGATAAAATGAACAAAGACAGAAAAAAGAAAATAATAACCCTTGCCGATGAGTTTATTGAAACAAACACATATAAATCATGAAAAATAAAGAAATTAAGTTTTGTCAAACTTGTGAAAGGCCCTTTGAATGGCGAAAGAAATGGAAAAGGGATTGGGAAAATGTAAAATATTGCTCAAAAAAATGTTCTAAGAAGCATCTAGTTTAGTGTATCTCAGATATGGTTTGATTTTTTCAAAATCACCAAAAGTATCTTTTGCATCTTTATCAGAAACTGCAGGTACAATTATAACCTTGTCATTTTTTTTCCAATTAGCAGGTGTAGCGACTTTATGCTTGCTGGTTAGTTGAACTGAATCTAAAACTCTAATAATTTCTTCAAAGTTTCTCCCGGTTGTCATTGGATAGGTAAGCATCATCCGTATTTTTTTCTCTGGATCGATTAAAAAAACAGACCTTACTGTTGCATTTGTCATCGCTGTCCTAGATTCACTTGGTGCTTCATCAGCAGGTAGCATGTTATAGAGTTTTGCAATTTTGAGATTTTCATCTGCTATTAAAGGATAATTTACTGATGTACCTTGAACGTCTTCTATGTCTTTTTTCCATAAATTATGATCCTCTACGGAATCAATACTCAAACCTATAAGCTTACAGTTTCTTTTTGTGAAATCTTTTTCGATACTTGCCATGTAACCCAACTCAGTTGTACAGACTGGAGTAAAGTCTTTAGGATGAGAAAACAATATTGCCCAAGAATCACGCAACCACTGATGAAACTCTATTTCACCAATAGTTGAGTTTGCTTTGAAATTTGGAGCAATTTCGTTAATTTTTAACACAATTCTGATTATACTAAAAAAATTTTTTTTGATAAAGTTTTATTATTTTCATGATATTAAAAAAAATTATAACAATATAGATTTTAATTGTTTATAAGATGATTTATATGTTGTCATCAATTAACAAAATTAATCTCAAAAAGTTAAAAGACCCATTCTTAATCTATAAACCAAAAATTCTAAAACAAAGTGTAAATTATTTTAAAAAGAATTTCTCTGGTGAAGCTTTGTACGCAGTTAAAGCCAACCCATCTAAATTTGTGTTGAAAAAAATCTATGAGCTAGGCATTAGATCCTTTGATGTTGCATCAATTAATGAAATTAAATTAGTAAAAAATTTATTTGATAACTCAAAAATCTTTTTTATGAATCCTGTGAAGCCTAGACATGTAATAAATGAAGCTTATCATAAATACGGAGTAAGAGATTTTTCGCTAGATAATGATACCGAATTACATAAAATATTAGAGTCTACTGGTTCAGCAAAAGATTTAAATCTTCACTTAAGGATTTCTGTTCCAAATAATTCTTCAAAAATTAATTTATCAAAAAAATTTGGTACTGATGGATTTAAATCAAAAGTTCTTCTTAACAAAATAAAGAATATTTCGAGAAAAGTCGGAGTTTCTTTTCACTTAGGATCTCAATGTATAAATCCAAATGCTTACAAAATTGCAATAAATAAAACATCTTCTTTAATTAGGGCATCTAATTTAGATGTTGATTTTTTCAATGTTGGTGGTGGTTTTCCGGCAGAATATTCTGGTTTAAAGCTACAACCTTTAACTAATTATTTCAAAGTAATTAATACTGAGTTTGAAAAAAATTTTAAAAATTCCAAAACCAAATTATTATCGGAACCAGGAAGAGTATTAGTATCCAAGTCAATGTCCTTGATTGTCAGGGTCGATTTGCGAAAAAAAAATATTTTATATATTAATGACGGTACACACAGCTTTCTTCACGATGCAGGTGCCCATGATTTTATCTATCCTGTAAAAATATTTAATAAAGAAGAAAAATCAAAACTTAAACCATTTAGCTTTTACGGACCAACTTGTGATTCTAACGATTTTATGAGGGGACCTTTTCTTCTTCCAGAATCAATAAATGAAGGAGATTATCTTCAAATAGAAGAGATGGGAGCATACTCACTTTCAATGAAAAATAACTTTAATGGATTTTTTTCTAAACCTAAAATCTTTATTGATGAGGAAAAGTAGGCAACTCATTTATTATACTTTAATCTCATAAAATATAGTAAACACCAACTGACAAAATTAATACACCTAAAATTTTA
This sequence comes from uncultured Alphaproteobacteria bacterium, assembly GCA_902536485.1. GTDB lineage: Bacteria > Pseudomonadota > Alphaproteobacteria > Methylaequorales > Methylaequoraceae. The sequence continues at coordinate 47,384 of CACAXP010000003.1, forward strand.
GGCTTAGTTATCTTTTCCTCGAAAAATAATTTACCAAATAAAACTGAACTTAATTGTCCAATTGATCTTTTAATTGTTTCCATTATCGGAACATAATTGAAGAGAATGGCGTAGAATTGGAGAACAGTAGCAATTATCCCAGTTAAAATTGTAATTAGAATTAATCCCCAATTTTTTTTTAAACTAAAAAATTCATATTTTCCCTTTTTCAAAAGAAAAATTAAAAGAATTACGAGGCCAAACGATTGAATAAGACCATGAATATTTATTGAACTATGCTCAAGACATAATTTATCCAATACAGGTGTCAAACTCCATATTAGAGAAACAACAATCATTAATTTAGCGCTGTTATTGATTGCTAAAACTTTAAAGCTTTTAAGAATTTCACCCATTGTTATTTTCTTTGAATAAAGTACAAGAGTTCCAAAGATAATTAAAAAAACTCCAATGTATTGAAAGTATGATAATTTTTCATTTAGAAAGAAAAAAGAAAAAAATGAACTAAATAGTGGTGATAATGATAGAAGAGGGATGGTTAAACTAAGATCTGATTGTTTTATAGCTTTTAAAAATAAAAGTGCAGAGAATAAACTTATGAGAATTAAGATTAGTCCTGGAAAAATATAGCTCTTTAAATTTAAGAAAGGAACTTCATAAAATACCCAACTTCCAAAAATCAGTGTTTGTGCGAGAGTGAATATCAATAGTAAATTAACGGAATTTATTTTTTGAAGACAGAGTTTTCTTGTTAAATCAAATGCAGCCCAAAAAAAAGCAGATATAATACAGATTAATATAGACACAAAATGAAATTCTTAGTTAAAATTTTTTTATTGTTATTTCTTGTATCATGTTCATCACATGATATCAAAGCCAGTAAATATGCTAAAATTAATGATTTTAATCAATATGAAAATAACTATTTAAGTGAAGAAAAAAGAGCCATAAAAAAATCTAAATTTTTTAGTTTCTTTTTTAAAAATATCTTTTTCCCACCGGGGAAAAAAAAATTTAATTTAATGGATGTTGATGAACAAATTTATAATAGTGATTTATCATTACTTACATGGGCAGGTCACTCAACATTTTTACTCCAGTTTAAAAATACTAACATTTTAATTGACCCGCACTTTTCATTAAGAGCATCTCCATTATCCTACATTGGACCAAAGAGATATATGCCCTCAGTTTTTAATAAAAATAATCTACCTAGGATAGATGTTGTTGCAATAAGTCATAATCATTATGATCATCTAGATATTAAAACTCTAAAAAGCATAAATAAAAAATTTCCAGAAGCAAAGTTTCTTGTACCTCTTGGTGATAAAGAACTACTTTTAAAAAATAATATTCAAAACGTAAAAGAATTTGATTGGTGGGAAAATCATAATATTAATGGTGTGAAATTTATTTTTACACCAGTTCAACATTGGTCAAAAAGAACTTTTTTTGATTTAAATAAATCGTTATGGGGTGGTTGGTGGGTTGAATCCAATAATTTTAAATTTTTGCATCTAGGGGATACAGGATATACCAAGGACTTTAAAGATATAAAAAAAAAATTGGGTAAACCTGATCTTGTAGCTATTCCAATAGGAGCTTACAAACCTAGAGATATTATGAGATATAGTCACCTTAACCCTGATGAGGCTTTGAAAACATTTATTGATTTAGAGGCAAAAAAAGCAGTTGCTATGCATTGGGGTACATTTATCCTTAGTCAAGAGGCTGTAGATGAACCAATCAATGAAATAAAAAGTAACTTAAAAAACCAAGGTATTGAAGAGAGCAATTTTTTAATTTTAAAACACGGTGAAACTATTAATCTTAATTAGTTACATGCCAGGAATTCTTAAAAGACTTGTCCCTGCTTGGTCTAACTCCTCTGCCATTTGAATTAATTTAACATGCATTTCAAATTTTCGCATTTGGTCAATTGTATTGACCATTTCTTCAACAGCATTTACATTACTTTTTTCTAAGAAGCCAGCAGCTAATTTTGCTTGTTGATTTGGTTCTATTGGAATTTGTTCTATTGTGCCGTCTTCATTTATATTAGGATCAAACCTTATTTTTCCATCAAGAGATTTTTTTAAGAGATCTCCTTCTTGTGGAACATATGTAGCGATGGTTCCAGCATTTACAGGAAGTTCTCCTGGTGCAGCTGCAATTGGTTGAATTAGAATTTCACCTTGAGAAGTTACGTTAATTTCTCTAAAAGCGGGGATTACTAATGGTTGCATGCCAGCATCAAGAACTTTATTTCCTGCCCCATCAAGTAATTCACCATTTTCATTAACGCTGAAATCTCCTCGTCTAGAAAATGCAGGCTCGGCGTTATTTGGTTGAACTACAAAATATCCGTCACCATTAATAGCAACATCCATAGGATTTTGTGTATTATCCAACATCCCTTGTTCAACACTAAACTTTCCAACCTCCCTAGCTGCAACTATTCTAGGCTCAAGACCTTCTTGTCTGTTTAAATAAATTGAACTAAAGTCTGTAACTACGTCTTGTTTAAAACCAGGTGTTGAAAGATTGGAAAGATTGTGTGCTGTTGCAACTTGGTTTTCCATTAGCATTTTCATACTATTCAATGCTGTTTGTACCATTCTATCCATTTATAAACTCCTGATTAATTTAAATTTTCTATTTATTACATTCTAATGTTAACGATTGCCTGTGTAGTAGCAGCCGTTGTTTCAATAGATTTAGCGTTAGCCTGGAAGTTTCTTTGTGCTGTGATTAAGTTCACAAGTTCTTCAGTAATATCTACATTAGATCTTTCTAATGAACCTGATAATACAGTACCAAAACCCTCTGCACCTGCTTCACCAACCGTCGCGGTTCCTGATACCGCAGTTTCAACGTAAGTTGCGTTACCGATCTGTTTCAAACCATTTTGGTTGTTAAAATTCGCTAGAACTAGCTTTCCCAGTGGGTTGTTCTGACCATTAGTGTAGTTTGCTCTAACTGTTCCATTGGCATCAACTTCAAGACCATCTAATCTTCCGGATGTAAAACCATCCTGATTAACTGTTGACACGAAGAATGGTTGAGCTAACTGGGTAGACTTTGTAAAGTCAATGTCAAGGTCAATACTAAAACCTGCTTCTTGTTTCTCGTAATGAACTCCTTGTTTTGGACTTAGGATTCTACCAGATTTATCAAATGTTAACTCACCTTCATCAATATAAAGTGGGAAGAAGCCATCAACTAAGTTGGCAGGAGGTGTGGTTACCTTGTTACCATTGGCATCAACAAATAAGTTTAGTCCATCTGCGTTTGTAGCTTGTTGTAAATTATAAATTTGAGGTACTGAGCCAACACCCAAATCAACATCGTCAAGGCCAAACTTATTAGATCCTCTGACTTTAATTGTTGAGTCTCTACCTGTTGTACCATTAGTAAATGTGAATTTATTTGTAGTGGAGTCGTATTTTACGGTAATACCTCCACCAACATTTCCTGTAGAGTCTTCAATCTGATTAATTCTTTGTTGAAGAGCCTCTGCTAATGTTGTTCCCACATAAAAACCTTGGGGAATTTCAATGACACCCGCAATACCATTTACAGATACGTTAAATATATTTTCATTAGCTTGTGTTGTTAATCTAAATACTTGAGTTAAATCCTCAGTAGCTGATGCACCAACTGCTTGCGCCGGTTGAGCTGCTAGACCTTTTGCTGCTGTTGTTATGGCATTTGTTTTTGTTACACCAACTCCAAGAAGGTTGTTATCTCCACCAAAAAAGTCTGTAGTGTCTGTTACTGAACCATCAGTTGTTGACAATAAATATCTCCCTACAGCAATGTTAGATGCAGTTTGTGCTGTGGTTACTCCAATGGCACCATTAGCTGCAATTGTTTCTCCCGTAGTTCCGCTACTAAATTCAAAAGCTTTTAACTCACTGTTATACCCAACCTTAACTCCAAATCTTTTATCGTTAAGCTGAATCTCAGCACCATCTGCAACGAATGTAGCCGCAGAAAATTTTTCACCACCACGAATTAGTGTTTCTGATGTGTCATCAGCAGTAGGAATACCCAGATTATTAGTTGTTGTTGCTGTTGATGCACCAAAAATTTTAAAACTGTTAAAGTTACTGTTAGTACCAGTTCCGATTAAGTTTCTGTCTACTTCAAATTGAAGTCTTTGATTTAAAACGTCATAAGTTACTTCAATGGGAGGATCTTTTTCGTCAACCCAATGCGTTGCTGCCTTAGTTTTATCGGCAGTTGATCCATCACCATTTAAATATAAATCATGATTTGCTGCAGAAGTATTTTCACCAATACCAACAAGATTGGCTGTATTCAAAGCTGCCCCAGTAGATAGTTTGTCAGCTTTAAGTGTAAAAACTTCGTCAAAATCATCAATTATATTTTTGCTGAATTTTGTTACCATTTGTGCATTAGTATAATCATGCTTAGTAGCGGTTCCGATTTCTCTCATTACCAACTTTTTATTACTGAAGTTTTCAGTTGCGCCTTTATAAACACTTTGAGCTCCCTCAAAATAGGCTTCTACTGCAGTTGATTCTGCACTGTAAATTTTGGCTACATTATTAGCGTTTAAAGCTATAGAGAAATCACTGTCAGGAAAGTTCATGCCCGCAGTACTGCACTCAACATAGTATTGAAGAGCTCCACCAACACTCTCCGAACCAACTGAGGCAACCGTGAATTCACGTCCATTAACAAAGTCACCATTGGTTGTGTCAGCGGCTGCATTATAAAAATTTCCCATGAGTCTAATTTTTGAATTAGCTGAAAGAGGAGGGTTGGTTGTTCCAAAATGGAATCTTACCGTATTTTCTGATTGATCATAAACTATAGCTTGGTTTGCATTAGCTGTTGCACCACCAGGATTGTTTGACATAGCAGTCTCCGTATCATAAACATTTAATTGTGGTGTCTTGCCATAATAAGAGTAAGTCATAAATCGATTAGTTTGTATACCACTATTAGCTTGTAACTCAGCGTTTGTATTAGAAGCTGTGTTAGAGGCTGACTTAGCTTGTGCATGTTTGAAGCTAAAGACTTGGTTTTGGTCTAGAATTGTTCCTATTGTTTTACCTGAAGCTCTGTAAAATAAACTATTATCAACACCTAATGCAGCTGCTTTATCAACAGTATCAGCAGGATACGTAACAGCATATTCATTAAGTGAAGCATTAAGACGAGCTTGTGTATGAGCTAAAAATTGCTCTCTTGTAAAATCAGGTGATGCACCAGTCAATACTATTCCCTCTCTTGTAGATACATAGGATGCACCTAGGAGGTCAACGGATACAGCTGTTGTCAAACCTGTTGATGTTCCATCAGCATTTAACTTTAATAAGTCAATAGTCAAAGTATCATCAACGTTTTGAACGATCTGTATTTTCTTATCATCACCGTAAGCAGCATTAATTGATCTTTGAATTTCTGTAGCGAGTTGTGTAGCGTTGTAAGAACCAGGTCTAATATCGATATTTACTGGTTGGTCACTGTTATCAACATTTATTGTCATAAAGTTTTTACCCCAATAAACATTTGATGTAGTGTCACCACTTTCTCTAGTTGAGTTGAATTTCATTGGATCGGTAACAACAGTAACTGTTTTGTCACCTTCTTCACCAAAATCAAAACTACTCGATTCACCAGTTACTTTGGCTGGAGTAGAGTCTACTAAAGTTTTCAAATCATCTAATTTATAAAGTGCAGAACCTTTTCCTTCCAAGAAGTAGTTATCATCTGGAACTTTTGTTGTTTGTTGTCCAAAACGATCAATAAAGATTGGTTGCTTTGTATCATTAACAGCTTTAACTAAATCAGGATCAATAACAGTGTCATTAATCACTAATCTTGTTTCATACTTGTTGGTAGGATCAGATGCAGAAGCAGCCTGAGTTCTTATAAAATAAATTGTTGCAATTGTTGGGTTACCCAAATCATCAAAGATTGTAATTGATGTTGAATTGTTAAAAGTAGTGGGATCATTGGGATTAAAAACATAACCACTTGCAAATTGTGGATCATCAGAAATCACATCACTTGTTGCTGAAACGTTCACACCTAATTCAATTGACGTTGTCGCTTTTGGTGTTCCGGATGTAACTGGTAACTGGAGAGGAACGGCACTAACTAAATCTTTTGCAGTAACAGATCCATCATCGTTGACTGGAAAAGTTAGAAGAAACTGTCCTGATGAGTCAGTTACGTATCTATCGTTGTTTACGTTAAATGATCCATTACGTGTATAAACTGTCTGTCCTGAAGTCAAAGATGGTTTTAAGGAGAAGAAACCTTGACCTGAAATTGCCATATCAAGCACGTTAAGTGAGGAGGTAATGTTACCTTGTGTAAACTGTTGCTTAACACTTTTTAAGATTGTACCAGAACCAATAGAGGAGGAAGCGTTCTGTAATGGAGATGTTGCAAATATATCACCAAATTCTGCTCTCGATCTTTTAAAACCGGTCGTGTTAACGTTTGCGATATTGTTCGACGTTGCCGAAATATCCGACTGTGCTCCGTTAAGTCCTGTAAGTGCTGTATAAAATGACATGTGTTTTCTCCTCTATTGTTAATTAATCATTTGATTTAAATTTTATTGCATCAGAAGCAGAGATCTCTCCATAATCTTTTGTTTCTAATATTACATCCTCAGTATTTTTTGGTGCGGATGCGGCAATAACCTTGTTATAAACGGCTGTTGTCAAGCCGTCACTTGCTTCACCATTTCCAGCATAAGCTTGAATGGTTAAGCGTGTTTTATCTTTTCTGATGTCTTCAGGTATATCTACCCAGCTAAATCCAACCAAACCTTTTTCATTAGAACCTAAATTCATAGTATGAACAATTTCTCCAGATGGACTTGTAAAAGTTAGACCAACATCATTAGAATATCCCGGTAAGTCAACAACCCCATGAATTTCTCCCTTGTCATCAGGGCTAGCGACCTGACCAGGTACTAGAACAGAATGTCCAAGAAATTGTGCAGCTGTTGCTACTCTATTAGGTTCAAGCTTTGAACCCAAATTTGTCAAATTATTGTTTATTTCAGTAATTCCCGTTACAGTTGAAAATTGAGCCATTTGGGCAATAAAATCTCCATTATCCATGGGTGCAAAAGGATCTTGATTTTGAAGCTGTGCAGTCATAAGTTTAAGGAAATCTTCTTGACCTAAAGTATTTTTATTTCCTTGTTTTTGAACTTCTTCTTGTGTTTTTACACCAAGTTTTGAAAGTATTGCGTTAAGTGATTGTTCAGATGATTTATTAATGTCAGTCATATTTTACCTCAGATTATTTTCCCATATTTGCTGTTTTAAGCATTAGAGCTTTAATTGTTGTAATTACTTCTACGTTATTTTGATATTGTCTAGACGCTTCAAGCATATCTACATATTCTTCTTCAACATCCACTGGAGCTTTGTATATAAAACCTTCGTTATCAGCCATAGGATGACCTGGCTTAAAAACTTTTATTGGTTCAATATCCATCTTTTCGACAGTTACAGCGTCAACTGTGGAAATTCCTCTTTTTCTTATTAAATCAAAATATTTTGTTTCAAAAACTGGTTTGACTGGCTTGTAGGCATCCTGAGGGTTTTGGGCAATGTTATCAGCATTTGCTAAATTACTTGCAATTGCATTAAGCCTTACAAGTTGAGCACCCATTGCTCTTTGAGCTATTTTATATACATTTTTAATATCCATTATTCGCCCCTAATTGCACTCATTAAACCTGATAGCTTAGAGTTAATAAAATTTAGTGTTGTTTGGTATCTCATAGTATTTTCAGCAAATTCTGTTTGTTCAATTGATAATTCAACAGTATTTCCATCCATTGAAGGGTGAAGGGGTTTTCTGTATTGAACTTTTCCAGGAAGATTCTTGGATGCAAGTGCAATGTGTCCGTCTTTAGAAGTTTTTAAAGGACCTACGCTTAAAGCTTTTGCTAATTCTACGTCAAAGTCTAAATCTCTAGCTTTAAAATTAGGAGTTGCTGCATTAGCTATATTAGAAGCAAGAATTTCATTTCTATTGTTTCTAATTCTTAATGCATTGCTGTAAACCTCGAATTGTTGTTTAATACTGTCAGTCATAATTTTATTTTTTTTAAATTTGGTTTAGAATTTGCAAATTAAATGCCAAAAGAAAGGATAATGAAAATGGATGAAAAATTTTCTATGAATACTGAGCTTGATCCTGAGGTAGTTAAGGTAAGAGATAAAATAATAAGTAAAATAGGTAATAAGCCATTAGATGAAGTTAACTCAATAATAAAAAAGTTACTAAATGATCAAACAGATGAAGTTACTAGGCTTGGTTTGCTAGCAGCAAGAGTAAAAATTATAAGAGCAAAAATTGAGTCGTTATACGAACGAAAAGTAGAAATAAAACAAAAAGTTGTTTCTGAACCAAGTGAAAAAGCTCTAGTTCAAGACCAAAAAGAAGATAAAGATAAAGATAAAGATAAAGATGAAAAATGGATTCGAGTTGTTATGTTGCAATCAGGCGATGTTAACGGTAAACAAATAGATAAAGGAGTTGTTTTGGATGTTAAAGAGGAAGATGGAAAAAAATTAATTGAGGCAAAAAAAGCAGAAATAGTGGTGGAAAAAAAACCTGAAGTGAAAGAAGAAAAAGGAGAAAAAGAAGACGTAAAGCAAAAAAAAGATACAAAAGAGGAGGAAAAGCCGGCGGAAGATAAAAAAGATGAAATAAAGCCTGAAAAAGAAGAAAAAGAAGAGGTAAAGGCAGAAAAAGAAGAGGTAAAGGCAGAAAAAGAAGAAAAAGAAGAGGTAAAGGCAGAAAAAGAAGAAAAACTAGATGAAAAAGATAGAGAAAAACTAGTCGTTAAGAAGGATGATGAAGAAAACGTTAGTCAATCTAAGGCTGACGTAGAGAAAACAGAAACATCTGCTGAAGATAAAACCACAACACCCGAGCCGGAAGAAATAGTTAAAAACGAAGATGAAGCAGAAAACAATTTGGAAGAGAATAAAAAAGGTGAAGAAGATGAGGGGAGTAAGGACCTATTAGAGCGACATCAAGAAAGAGTAGAGGAGGTTAATGAGGAAAAGTCTCCAGACACTTATGAGAAAGATTCTAATACAAAAAGTAAGGATGACGAATTTTCTGAAAATAAAAAAAATGAAAGTGAACCTGAAACAAAAGAGGTTTCAACAATTAATGATTCAAATAAAGATGAATCCAAAGGTGATATAACAACTGAAAATAAAAAAGATATCAAGGAGGATAATAGAGATAATGAAGTTTCAAACCAAAAAGAATAGTTATAAATATTTTAATATTATCTATTTGTTAATTTTCTTTCCTCTTTTAATTGGATGTGAAGACTTGTTTTTAAGGTTTAAATATGAAACATACGAATGCACAAAAAATTATTTTAAATTAAAGAGTGTATTCATAAAAAATTATGATCCAGGAGACTTAGTAGATGTTGAAATTGACAATAGTGGCTATAAGTTAAAAATTAAAGAAAATAATGAAAGCCTTATGATTATTGAGCGGGAAGATCCATTCATATCAATTAGGATTGAAAAAAAAACATCAAAGCTAAATGTTAACTTTAAAAACCATATTCAAAATATTGAATGTAGTAAGCATGTTTTCAAAATGTAATTTTAGGATCTACCGTGGTACTTAATAATAGGCTCAATTTCTTCTTTAGTCATACCTGTTGTCTGTGAAATTTCATCAATAGATTTACCCTGATTAGCCATTTTAATTGCATTCGTCATGTTTGAATCTCCTTCAGACGAATCTGCTAGTCTAGAGATTTCTTGATCAAGCCTCTCTAAAGTATACTTATAGTTGTTCAAAATTTTTTTTTGGTCAGAAAGGGATAATTCTAGTGCTCGAAATTCTTCAATCAAATCTTTAATTGCTCTTTCTAAAATATTTAACTTTTTTTTATTTTGTTTGTTTTTTTGAAAATCAAGATAAAAACCAATCACAATTAGAATTAATGATAATAGAAATATTAGCAATAGAACCTTTGCAGTATTATTTATGGGATCGAGTTGAATGAAATTTTGTAAAAAATCCATAATCTATCATAAATTTATAACTTAATTACTACAACACTAATTAATTTTTCTGTTTTTGATAAAATTTTGAAAATCAGATAAAAATTTTTTTTTATCCTCTTGTTTTGAAGATATTTTTTTTATTAAAATTTCTAACTTTTCGATATCATTTTTATTAAATTGAGAATCAAAATTTTCAGATGAACTAATTATATTTTTGATATTAGAAGAAATTTCATTTATTTGTTTTTCGAGAGATTGCAACTCACTTGGGTTGTGAGAATCAAAACTTTTTTCTAAAAGTTTTAATAAATTTTTTAGACCATTCTGCATTACCTAGAAAGATAAAAAAGTTCTACTCTTTCATTTCTTTATAAGCGTCAAACAAAGCATCGGCTATTTTATCTAAATCAATAGGATAAGAGCCATTAGCAATAGCATTCTTAATTCGCGATGTTGCGGCTTGATCTATTGGAGGTTCTTTTGCCATATCCTTAATTTTCTCTTTAGTTACGAATTTGGAAACCTCGCTACTGTCATATTTTTGTTTAGCGTTAGAATGATCGATTCCTTTAACCTGAATACTACTAGATTTCTTGGAATCAGAACTCACTTTGTTACTTCCAGCACTGCCAAGACTGTTTAGATTATTTTTAATTTGATCAACCATAATATAATTTTCCTAATTTAATTCATTATTATAATAAACGTCACTTTTTTAGTTTTGTTTAGTTTTTAACACAACTTTTTTTTCATTTTTTGCATATCCGTTAATAATTTTTCCACTTTTGATGTTTTTAACTCTAATTTTTCCCATAAAATCAGCACTATTTAGAGCAATTCCTTCTTCTTTAATTGTAATACTTCCAACCTTATTTTCTATTATTATAATGCTATTCTTTTCTATTAGCCAATCCTTTTCAAAATTTGAATGATATAGTGCTTTTCCAGATGAAATAGAATTTTTAAGTTTTTTTCCAACTATTTTACTTTTTTCTTCAACCAAATTATTCTTTATAATAATAGATTTCTTGACATAAACTAAGTCATCCTCATTAATCACTGCTCCAGCAGACTTAGGGTTTTTAAGAGTTATAACATTAAATTTTTTTTTATTTTTTTCTTTTAAACTATATGATTTTTTATTTTTGGATTTATTTCTTGTTATTAAACTCCATTCGTTAGGATATAAACAACTGATTTTAATAAGATTGAATGAACCTGAAATATCTGAGATTAACATATTATTATTTGTGCAAGAGGGATATTTCAAACTCTTGAGGAGTTTAACATTACCAGATTGATTATTTTTTTTTAACCATTCATTAACTAAACCTTCTATTTCCTTTCCATTAATTGAGTTAGAGGCTTTGGAGTCACAAAAAAAACTAATGAAAACAAAAAACAAAAAGAGCTTCATATTATTTAGTTTCCGTAAAAATAAATATGATTTCTTTGGCTTGATTTTGAATTTGAATTTTTGTCAGGAGCTTTTCTTACTAAATTCATTATCTCACTTACAGAAGGAATTTTTAAAACTTTTCCTGCGTACAAAAAATGAGGATTTTCTCTTACAAATGCATGCTTGTTTATTTCTATTAAGGATATTTCAATGATTTTCATATTTAAACCTGTATTACCATAATATTTATTAAGAATTTCGCTAAGTGATTCACCTTCCTTAACTTTATGGTTGACAGAATAGTTATGATCTTTAATAAACCTATTGTTTTTATTGATATTTTTTTTGTTTAACTCGTTGTTTAAATTTTGATTATTGTATTCAAGAATAACAAAGGGTTCATTGGATTTGATTTCAAATCCTAAAAAAGTAATAAAAAGTATAATAAAAAAATTCTTCATTTTAATTTGTAAACCTAATAATTTTTCCATTCAAATCTTCTGTTTTATTTGATGGATTTAGTATATCAAGAATTGAAAAGTTTCCGCTCGTTTTTTTTACTGTCACAGCAACCCAATCATTCATGGAATGATTAATGTTCCTGTTAGACACGTAACCTACATTTCCAATTTCAAGACCATGATTAATTCCTATTGGTACGGTTAGGACCCCTTTAACAATTTCAGCTTTTGCTTCAAGAGGATGGCACTTTAATTCATCAATAACTCTGAATTGAATTTTTGATAAACTCTTTGAAATTAAACTTGTAATTTTATCATAAGGGACTCTGTAAAAAGCATCAACATGAGAATATCCAGTTTCATTTCCTAAATAAATTGAAAATGTGTAGTTCAATGAATCAATTAAATTTAATCTTGGTCCTTCATAAATGTTCAGTTTCAAATTTATTATCAATTCATCGGAAAATCTTGTTAGCCTTCCTTTTCCTCTATTAATATTTATTATTGGATGTAAACCAAATTCACCACTTTTTATTGAATCAACTTCGCCCTCCACCAGAGAAGTATAATCTAGTTCTAGGGGTTTGTTCGCTAATGTTTTTGGATTAAAGGCAAATCCAGTTAAATCTATTAGATTTAGGTTATTAAACTCTTTTAAATTTTTATATATATTTGAGGAAATAATTGATGGAAATTTTTGACTGTAAGCCGGAAGACTGCTAGACACCCTAAAATAAGGTCTTAGATAACTTAAATTAATTTGTTCTCTAGCATCACAGTTTTGGGTTTCATTAACGCTTACAAGAAAAGCTCGTATTTTAACTAAAAAGTGTGTAGGATCCTCTTTTTCCTCAATGATAACAAAATCTTTTATAGAAGATGAGGGTCTGATTAATATATTTTCATTTAGAGATGTATTTGTGTTCACAGAAGAATAACCATCAACTTTTGCACCAGCTTGAAGGCTTGCCATATACAAAGCATCATCTAAAGCTCTTTTTTTTGCCGTTTCTACATCACCTTCAATAATGACAGCACGTCCTTCAGAAACTACTTCAGTGTGCTTAAATTCTTGGGCGACAAGAAAAGTTGTAAAAAATAAAAAAAATAATAGGGATGAAAAAAAGAGTGTTAGCTCTTTTAGTAATCCATCAACTTTATTATAAGGAATTCTTTTCAATCTAATATCCCTTTACAATGTTTGTGCTTGTCTAAACAAATAAGCAACCATGTCTTGGTCAATCTCCAAAACAGTCTCATAGGTATCTGAACCAGTTGGATTAATCCTTACAGTTCTGGCTCCTCTGATAACTCCAGAGACAATACCCCTGAATGTGTCATTTTGAACCATTAAATCAATTACAGTTGTATTACTGTCAACTTTTAAGCCATGTATTTGTTCAGCTAATTCTCTCATTGCAGACATTCTTGCTGCTCTGATAGCCATAAGCCTTCTTTGTTCAATATTTTGCCCTGGTTGGGTCGAAACTACAGCATATCCAGTTGCTGTTAGAGTAGGGAAGGTAATTGATGCACCGTCTAATAATTCTCTAGTTTTGTTTAATTGGTTTGTTGGTGCGGAATAGTCATCACCTAAATTATTTTTACTAAGTTTAGGTTGATTTAGATTATCCATTAAATTTGTTGCACAGGATTGCATAAATAAAATTGCAATTGCTAAAACTATATTTTTCATATTTTTTGTCCTTAATTAAATTTATAACTTATGAGAAGTCGTTGCATAATTTATGCCACATCACTTAAATCGTTGTTTTGCATTTAATCTTTGTGGCATAGCCCTTGCATCTCTTTATATATATGAAAAAAAAATTAATAAATGAAGGTAAACCAGGGCTTTCAGATGGTCAATTTTTTGACTCTAGAGGTATTGAAGTATGGATTTAGTTTTACGACAGTTTGAAAAAGCAAATTTTTTAAGTTTGATTAGAACGTTCAGTATACCTGTTGGAATTATAATTTTGATTACCATGATGGTGATTCCCTTAAGTCCATGGTTACTAGATTTGTTATTAACATCAAATTTGCTTATTTCCTTACTTGTATTGATGGTAGCTTTACAAGCTTTTAGACCATTAGATTTTTCAAGTTTTCCAACAGTATTATTATTTGCCACCGTTTTGAGATTAGGACTCAATGTGGCATCAACCAGAGTTATCTTAAAAAACGGTCATTCAGGAACAGATTCAGCTGGAAGTATAATTGAAGCTTTTGGTGAGTTTGTAATGTCAGGAAGTTACGCAGTTGGTCTTTTTGTTTTTGCAATTTTAGTAATAATCAATTTAATTGTAATTACAAAAGGTGCTGGAAGAGTGTCTGAAGTAGCAGCAAGATTTACTTTAGATGCAATGCCTGGAAAACAGATGGCTATTGACGCGGATCTCAATGCAGGGATATTAACTAGTGAAGAGGCGAAAGAGCGAAGAAAAGAAATCGCTAAAGAGGGGGAATTTTATGGGGCTATGGATGGTGCAGCGAAGTTCGTAAAAGGAGATGCGATAGCTGGTATTTTAATTCTTATTATTAATATAATTGGTGGGTTAATTATCGGTACTACACAACATGACTTAAGTTTATCTGAATCAGCTGAAACTTATATTCTATTAACAGTAGGTGATGGTCTTGTTGCTCAAATTCCTTCATTATTATTAGCCATGGCTACTGCAACAATTGTTACAAGAATCTCTTCTGACAACGATGATTTAGCAGGACAGATTTCAAATCAAATGGGATTATCAAAGGCGTGGGTTCCAGTTTCTGCAGTTCTGTTATTATTTGGTTTAGTTCCAGGAATGCCAAATACTTTATTCCTTGCTGGCTCGCTTCTTTCTGGAATTATAGCATGGTACACATCAAAGCAATCTGATGATTCTGATTCTAATCTTAATAAAGAGGATACTAGCGAAGAAAATCCAGGAAAAATTGATATGGATGAAGTTTCAGATAATTCTTCAATTTCTCTTGACCTTGGTTATGGACTTATTTCAATGGTTGATTCAAATGATAAAAAATCTGCAGGACCACTTATTTCAAAAATAACTGGTATAAGAAGACAAGTTTCTAAAGATCTGGGTTTTATTATTCCCAATGTGAGAGTCAGAGATGACTTATCATTAGACGCAAATGCCTATCAAATTAAAATTGGTCACACTATTGTTGCTGAAGATTTAATATATGCTGACAGAAAATTAGCTATGCCAGGTAACGAAACTCAAATGAAAATTCAAGGAATTAAAGTTAAGGATCCATCCTTTGGATTAGATGCGTATTGGATTGAAAAGCACATGGTCGCAAAAGCTGAATCTCAACATTATATGGTTGTTGAACCTGAGGCAGTAATTGGTACTCATTTGAACCAAGTTTTATTAAAATATGCAGGAGAGTTGTTAAGCCAAGACGATGTTCAGTCATTACTAGATAATTTGTCAAAAGTTAATCCTCAACTAGTTCAATCAGTTGTTCCAAAACTAGTTCCTTTACATCATTTAACATTGATTTTAAGAAATCTTTTAGTAGAGAGAGTTCCAATAAGTGATCTGAAAAAAATTTTAGAAGCTTTGTCTAACCTTTCAGAAAAAAAATTATCTCCAGATGAACTATCAGAAGCTGTAAGACCAGTTATTTCATCTTTGTTGATTCAAAAAATATCAAATGTAAAAGATTCCTTGAACATAGTTACATTTAATCCTGATTTTGAACAAATGCTTATTACAATGGCAAAAAAAAGCAGTTCAGAGGGATTATTAATTGATCCAAGTTTAGCTAAGGAAATGATTCAATCGATTATAGAAATAGGTGAGAAGTTTTCTGCTGATAACAGTTCCTTAGTTATTGTTACCTCGCCTATAATAAGAAAAGATCTGTCAATTCTATTGCGCCAGCATGTAGAAGACGTTGTAGTTCTATCTTTCACAGAGCTACCTGAAAACAAAAGAGTGAAAGTAATTGCTACAGTTGGAGAAAAAATATCAACTTCAGATAAGGAGAAAAATAATGAAAACGCAAACATTTAAGGCAAAGGACGTTAAGTCTGCTATTAATTTAGTTAATGACGAATTTGGTGAAAAAGCAATAATATTATCAACAAAGAAAAATAATGGATTTGTTG
>CACAXP010000004.1 GCA_902536485.1 uncultured Alphaproteobacteria bacterium
TCATTACCTACTCTTGGAATAGAATACTTCTTCATTTTTTCAATCAAAGTTGTCCGATTTATTTTTAGGCTTTTAGATGCAGAAGTAACTGAACCATCGTTTTTTTTTAAAGCACCTTCAATTAAAATACACTCTACTTCGCTTAAATGTCTTCTAAGATCAATTTTTTCTAAGTATTCAAACCAACTTTTATAGTTATTTGGGTGAGGAAGAGAGTTATTATTTGAATCAGGTTCTTTTTTAGAATCTTTTATATCAGCCAATTCTGAAGTCATTTCCCATACATAATTACTTTCTTCTTTGAAATCTGGTAAATTTATTCTTAGAAGATTCTCTCTAATGTTTTTTGCATTAATTTTTTTGTTAGCAAAAATAATTGAAGCTCTTTCGATTAAATTTTTTAGTTCTCTTATATTTCCAGGCCAAATATATTCTTTTAGAGCAGCTACCGCTGAATCATCAAAAATTGGTAAATTAATTTCTTTATTCACACCTATTTCTTTAAGAATATAATCAAGTAATTCAGGTATATCATCCTTTCGCTCTGCTAATGTTGGTATTTCGATTGGAAAAACATTGATTCTGTAAAATAAATCAGCTCGGAAAAGGCCGTCCTCAATTTTTTTTTCAATATTTTGATGTGTGGCACAAATTAACCTTAAATCTAATTTTATTTCTCCTTTACCGCCTACTCTCTGGATTGTTTTTGTTTCAATAGCTCTTAGTAATTTTGCTTGAAGTGACATTGGCATGTCTCCAATTTCGTCTAAAAAAAGAGTTCCTTTATTGGATGTTTCAAATCTTCCTTCCTTTTTTGAATCAGCACCTGTAAAAGCACCTTTCTCATGACCAAACAACTCAGATTCCAACAGTTCTGACGGAATTGCAGCACAATTAACATTTACCAATTCACCCTTTCGATTTGAAGTTGCATGTATCGCTCTTGCTACAACATCTTTTCCACATCCTGTTTCACCTCGAAGTAAAACCGTAGAGTTTGAAACAGAAACCATGTTTACTAATTTTTTTAGTTGTTGAGTTACCTCACAATTTCCTATGATAAATTCACTCATAATATTATTAGAAATAATGTCAGAAAAATGACAATATTCAAATTGTAAAAAAAATAAAAAAAATAGGTGTCTGTAAGTTATTGTAAAAATTGATAAAATTAAAAAAATTAAATTATCTTTTACATATTGGTAAGTTTCTTGCTTCTAGATCTACAAATATAACTAAAGGTTTATGATGAAAGATATATATATTATTAAAGATTTTTTTGAAAAATCAGAGGAAGTTTATGAATTTTTAAAAAATAAAAACTGTAATGTAAATTTAATAGAAAAAAAAGAAACTTTAAATTTTGAAAAAAACAAGTCTACTATTGTTTGCTCAAAAAAATTTCAAGAGAGTATCGGAGGAAAATCAGAAGTTTTAAAAATCTCGAGAAAAATTGGTAGTACCAATATAATTGTGTTGGACAATTTTAATGCCAAATATGCTATTCTCAGTGAACTAGGTGGGGCTTACTTAGAAATTTCTTTTTCGCGGTTTGATGAAGTAATTAATGAGGTTATTTTTCAAGTAATAGAATCAGAAAAATATAGTTTCTCAGACCCAAAAACAGAAAATCTTATAAGCTTAGCAAAAAAAGTTGCTGAAACAGATGTCACAGTTTTTATTCATGGTCCTACAGGTACAGGAAAAGAAGTTATTTCTAGTTTTATACACCAAAACTCTAAAAGAGAAGAAAAACCTTTTGTGGCAATTAACTGTGCTGCAATTCCTGAAAATATGCTTGAAGCTATGCTTTTTGGCCATGAAAAGGGTGCGTTTACAGGAGCATCGTCAGCTAATAAAGGAATTTTTCGTGCTGCCGATAGTGGAACTTTGCTGTTGGATGAAATTTCTGAGATGCCACTCTCACTTCAAGCAAAGTTACTAAGAGTTCTTCAAGAAAAAAAAGTAACGCCAATAGGTGGACAGAGAGATATTGATGTTGATGTTAGAGTAATTGCAACAACTAATAGAGATATGATAACTGAAGTTAAGGAAAAAAAGTTTCGTGAAGACCTCTATTATAGATTAAATGTTTTTCCACTTGAGACGCTAAATTTATCAGAACGGCCTAACGATATTATTCCAATTAGTGTTGCTTTGTTAAGAAGACATACTGATTTTGATAAAATTCCATATATTACAGAAAACGCTCAAAAAATTCTTACTGATTATGCTTGGCCAGGAAATGTTCGCGAGCTAGAGAATGTTCTTCAAAGAGCTATAGTTTTATCAGAAAATAATATTATTGATGAAAGAAATATTATGATTGATTTAAATAAACACAAAAATCTTTACCAAAACTTTAATGAACATAACGAAAAGGCAGCAGTAATTTAGTCAAATTGAAAGGATAAAGTTTATGAAACCAAATCTTACCACAGTATTTAAGCCTGATTTAGTAAAGGCTAACAACAATCAGGAACAAATCAAAAATATTCAAGAAGATGTTGCAAATTTAACACCTAAAATTGATGAACAAAAAGATAATGATTTTTTAGAAAGTATTAAAAATGCAATTGGTGATGTTTCTGATGGACAGCTAAAAAGTGCTGAATTAACAAAAAACTTTGAGCTGGGATTAGAAAATGACCTAACTAAGGTCATGATTAATCAACAATTAGCTAGTCTTGGCTTTCAAATGACACTCAATGTAAGAAATAAAGTTTTAACAGCATATAAAGATATAATGAATATGCCGGTTTAATTTAGAGAGGTAAAAAATGGCAGAGCAAACACAAACTACAGAATTAGCAAGTAAACCTTCAACCAACACAGGAGGGGGACTAATTTCTAATATTGGTGACACTTTAGAAAAAATTAAAAGGTTTTCTAATGAACCTGCTGTTCAAAGATCAATTCCTGTAATGATCACCCTATTTGTTATTTTTATCGGAATGGTTTTTTTTATTTCTTTTAGAGAACCGTCGAGAACAACTCTTTTTTCTTCTCTTCCTGAACATGAAAAATCAAGAGTAATTGATGTTTTAAGATCAAACGGAATTGATGTTTCAATTGATTCGACTACTGGTGAAGTTCTTGTCCCGTCACCAGAATATTATGAAGCAAAAATGAAGCTAGCCGCCGAAGGTCTTCCTAGTTCTGTCCCTCAAGGTTATGATCTTTTAGAAAAAATTCCAATGGGAACTAGTAGATCAGTTGAGTTTATGAAAATGAAGCAAACGCAAGAGATAGAATTAGCAAGATCAATTAACGAAATTTCTTATGTTCTTGGTGCAAGGGTTCATTTAGCTATACCTGAAAGATCAGTGTTCGTTAGAGATGCAGGATCTCCAACAGCATCTGTATTTGTAAAATTAGCTGATGGAAGAGTTTTAAATCGAGAACAAGTTAGAGCAATAGTGCATATAGTTTCGTCTTCAATTCCAAATATGTCATCTGACAATGTAACAGTTGTAGATCAATATGGAAAACTTTTATCTAAACCTGAAGATGATCCAAATATTGCACTTACAGAAAAACAATTAAATCACAGAATAAAAATTGAGTCTCTTTATCGAGAGAGAATATTATCCTTGGTGACACCTATGGTTGGAGCTGGTAACCTCACTGCACAAGTTAATGTAGAAATGGATTTTGCTAACACACAAGTTACGGAAGAAACATTTGATCCAGAGAGTATTTCAACAAGAAGTGAGCAAAACAGTGCAGACGAATCAACTGACAGACCAGCTAGAGGTATTCCAGGTGCTGTAGCAAACCAAGCACCTTTAGCCGCAGATCTTCAAATTGATACTCCAGTCGAAGGAACTGAACAGGAATTCAAACAAAGATCAACGTCAAATGTTAGAAACTACGAAGTTAGTAAAAAACTGAGTACAACAATAGGACAAATCGGAAAAATAAGAAAAGTCAAAACCGCGGTGTTAGTAAAAAATAAAATCATACAAACTCCTGAAGGAACAGTTACAGAACCATTAAGCGATGAAGAAAAAGAAAAAATATCATCATTAGTAAAAGAAGCTGTTGGCTTTAACGGTGATAGAGGCGACAGCATAGTTGTCACCAGTGGAGAGTTTATAGAAGAATTAGAAGTAGTGGTAACAAAGTGGTACGAACAAGCTTGGTTTCAAAATATTGCGGGACAAATTTCAACTGTTTTAATCTTAGCAATCATAACTTTTGGAGCTTTAAAACCTCTACTTAATAGAATCCTAGTACCATCAGCTGGTGTTGCTGGAGTGGGCGGTCCTGGTGGTGCTATGTCAGAAGCTGATTTAGAAGCTGAAGAAGAAGGAGAGGTTGAAGTTCAAGAAGGAGAATCACTAGAAGATATTAAAGCGAAACTAAAACCAAAAAAAGCTGCTATTTCTGCTGAAATGCTTGATACAGCAAATACTTATGATGATAAAGTTGCAGTTATTAGAATGATTGTTGGAGATGAGGCTGGAAAAGTTTCAAATGTATTTAGACAATTAATGAAAAAAGATGCACTATAACATTAGATTTAAAGGAAAAGTTAATGGCTGAAAAAGAAAAAAAAGACGCAAATAATGAAGAAGAGTTATCACCCTATGATAGACTCACAAGTACTCAAAAATGTGCAATATTGATGATGCTATTAGGAGAAGAAGAGGCATCTGAAATTCTTAAAAACTTGGGTCCAAAAGAAGTACAGCAATTAGGAAAAGAAATGTACAATGTTCAAGGTTTAGACCAAGATACAGTTAACAGAGTATTAGACGAGTTTTTAGCCATCATAAAAACCCAAACAGACTTAGGTATGGGTTCATCCAATTATATTAGAAATGTGATGACAAAAGCTCTTGGTGAAAACAAAGCACAATCAGTTTTGGGAAGAATAACTCCCACAGAAAGCGATAAACCAATTGAAATTTTAGATTGGATGGACGCAAGGTCAGTCGCAGAATTAATTTCTGATGAACATCCACAAATCATGTCACTCATTATCTCATATTTAGAACCAGGGACAGCAGCAGATGTTCTAGTTCTTCTACCTGAGGATGTCCAATCTGATATAATTCACAGGATTGCAACCTTAGAAACTGTTCAACCAGACGCTCTTGAAGAACTTGAAAAAGTAATGCAACTAAAATTTAAAACTAATACATCATTGAGAGCATCATCTGTTGGAGGGGTTAAAGCAGCTGCTGGAATTATGAACTTTACAAAACAAAACATGGAACAAAGAGTCATTAAAGCACTTGGAGAAAAAGATAGACACTTAGCTAAAGAAATACAAGAAAGCATGTTTACTTTTGAAACTTTAATTTTAATGGACGACAGAAGTATGCAAACATTACTCAGGAATGTCGATCAGGAGATCCTTATTATTGCTTTAAAGGGAACTGATGATGAATTAAAGGAAAAAATATTCAACTGTATGTCTCAACGTGCAGCGGCAAATATTAAAGATGAAATGGAGGTTCTTGGACCTATAAGATTAACAGAAGTTCAAGAAGCACAAAAAGCTGTTATAAACGTAGCAAGAACTATGTCTGATGAAGGTACCATTGTTCTTGCTGGCAGAGGCGGAGACGATTTTGTATGATGCCGTTAAAAGAACAAACTACGGAAAATAAAGTTGAAAAAAAAGAAGATTCTGGAGCTTTGAAAACTGAAGAAATTCTTAGCCTTTTAAGCAAAACAAGACAAGACTTTATTAAAGACCAAGAAATTTTGGAAAAAATCCCAAACTTATTCAAAAAAAAAACTTTAATTGAATTAGCCAATAATTCTGCAAACAAAAAGACTAAAAATCAGGAGTTAGAAAAGCCACAAATTCTTGAAAAAAAAGAAAACCAAGAATTAAATAATGAATCAAAAACTGATAAAGAAGAGATCTTAGAAAAAAAGATAGATGAAAAAAAATATACAGAAATTGAAGCAAAAAACATGGCTAATGACTTAGCCAAGGAATATTACAATAAGGGTTATTATTTAGGGGTTAAAAAAACTAAGGAAGAACTTGAAAAGGGCGAGCAAGCACTTGCTGTTTCTTTAAAAAATATAACTGATAACATCTTTGTAGTAACACCTGAATTTTCAGAAAAAATAACAAACAAACTAAATCAAAAAATTTCCAGTATAATTAAAGAAATATTAGGTTATGAAATCGATACAAAAACAGATTTTTTTATAAAAAAAATTAAGCAATTATTAGAAATCTTTGATGAAAATAATAAAATCGATATTTTGCTTAATGAAAATGACTACAATTCTGTAAAAAAATTTTGTAGTGAAAATAAAATAAATTTGAGTTTTTCACTTTTACCTGAAAAAGGTCTTCAACGTGGTGATCTCAAAATTAAATCTGGAACAATTGAGGTTTCTGAAGTAATAGATGATAAATTAAAGCTTTCTCAAAGTAGCACTATTAAAAAAGAACTTAACAATATGAAGAATAAGGAAAACTCTTTAATAAAAGAAGGGGATAAAGACCTTAGCAGTAAAACCACAGAAACTTTACCTAAGAAAAAAGAAGAAGATGCTAATAGCTGAACAAATGTTTTCTAATGTTGAAAAACTTTCTTTTTCAAACATTAAATCCTTTAAAAGTAGAATTACAAAATTTGATGGAAAAATTGTTGAATGTGACTCTTTTCCATCACCTATTGGTACTCTATGCAAATTACATTGTGATGACGGTACATTTGTAACAGGGGAAATTATTGGCTTTAGAGAGAAAAAAAACCTTATTGCTATCCACGAACAAAATGCAAATTTAGTTTCAGGGTCTTTAATTGAAGCATCTCAAGGAAGTTCAGAGATAGAAGTTGGTCAAAATATATTAGGAAGAGTAATTGATGCATTTGGACAACCAATTGATGATAATAATGAACTTTTGCTAGATGATACGTGGCCTTTAAGTGGAAAAAATATCAACCCAATGAAAAAAAATCCAATCAAAGAAACTCTAGATGTTGGTATTAAAGCTATTAATACACTATTCACAGTGGGTAGAGGACAAAGACTTGGAATAATTGCTGGCTCAGGAGTTGGTAAATCAATACTTTTGGGAATGATGACAAAATTTACAGAAGCAGATGTAGTGGTAGTTGCACTTATTGGTGAAAGAGGAAGAGAATTAGGAAATTTTGTATCTGAAGTTTTAAATGATGAAACAAAAAAAAGGACAACAATTGTTGCCGTACCAGCGGATAAATCTCCATTATTGAGAATCAAGGGTGCTGAAAGGGCAACATCCATTGCTGAATATTTTAGAGCTAAAGGAAAAAATGTTCTTCTTATAATGGATTCTTTAACAAGAATAGCACACGCTAAAAGAGAAGTAGGGTTAGCGCTCGGAGAACAACCAACTTCCAAAGGCTACCCACCGTCAGTAATTTCTATGATACCTAACTTAATAGAAAGAACAGGCACTGGGTCAGATAAAGAGGGCTCTATAACAAGTTTTTATACTATTTTAGCAGATTCTGACGATACCAATGATCCTGTAGTTGACTCTGCTAGAGCTATTCTTGATGGTCACATTGTTTTATCAAGAGAATTCGCTCAATTGGGAATTTTTCCTGCCATAGATGTAAACAACTCATTAAGTAGAGTTATGAACTCTATTATTTCCGAAGATCATAAAAATAAAGCAGAATTAATAAAAAAAATGTTTTCTATTTACCAAGAAAATAAGGACCTAGTTCTTATGGGGGGATATAATCAAGGACAAAATGAACAAATAGATAAGGCATTAGAACTTTGGCCTAAAATTTGCGAACTTATAAAACAAGACTACAGAAGCAAAGCTAACTTTAAAGTGTGTCTTGATATTTTAAAGAGTTTCAATTAAATGAAGAAAAAATATAAGTTATTAACCGTTTTAAAAAAAATTAAAAAAAATAGTTTATTTAATTCTCTAGGAACACTTCACAACGAAAAAAATAAATTAGAAAATGTAAATTCAGAACTTCAAAAACTACGTGATAAATCAAGTTTTAAAGAAGGTTCTGTAATAAGTTCATCGCAACTTAAAAGCAATTGCTATTTTAGAGCCGATATTAATGAAAAAATAGAAATTTCTAGAAATAGAAAGCTTCATATCGAAAAAGAAATTTCTGGATATGTAGGTCAAATATCAAAAGTAAATAAACAACAAGAAATTATACAAAAAAAAATTCATGAGGATTTTATAATTGGACAAAATGAAAAAGATTTGAAAGAACATCAAAATTTTAAAGTCAAAAGTGTTCTGTAATGTCGTTGTGGCATTATTATTGCAAAAAAATTTATCATGAAAATGGTTATAAATAACAAACTAGAAAGTAACAGTGAGCTAGTTGGCATCAAATCATCTGAAAAGGGATCAGATATTGACGCCCTTTTTGCAGAACTATTTGCTTTAGTTAACCTGGATAGTATTAATTCAGATAAAACTTCTTTTCAAAATATAGATAAAGATGAGGCTAATGAACAATTTAATACAACTCACTCAAATAAAAATACCATAAATTTTACAAGGTCACTTGCAGAAGTTTTCTATAAAGAACTTGGAATTGACAATAAGTCATTGAATAAAGAACCTGAGGATAACAACAATCCCAAAATTCTTGACCATAAAGAAATAAATTTTAAAGACACAAAACACTCAGATTTATCTGCTAATTTAAAAAATATTGTTTCTCTTAGTGAAGGTAAAAGGGGAATTCATTTCAAAAATAACCAAGAAATAAATCAAAATTTTAGTGAGGACAAAGCATCAAAAACACAGAATATAGAAATTAAAATAAAAAAAGTTGACAAAATTAATGTTGAAAATGGAACTCTTAAGAGTGAACCCCTTAATAAAATAAATAAAAAAATTGAGACTGAGCAACCAAAAAACGTTAACTCTCATACAATTGTAAATAGAGTCAAGTCTTCAAAAGAAACGAGTATCATTCTTAAAGAAAAGAAAATAAATAAAAAAAATATTAAAACTATTGTTGAAAAAAATAATAATGAACAAGAAGCTATTCAAAATAAAATTAACAAAGAGTCACCTAGCAAAGTAATTGGAACCTTTACAAGAAATAATACTAAAAATTCAAATGAGACAAGTTTTGACTTAAAAAACTCTAATAATAAAACAAAATCTCTAGAAAAGCACGTAACAAATAACCAAAACTTTCATACTAAAGAAACACTTGACCTTCTAGAAAGCAGCTGGGGTGAAAAATTTACAAAAATAATTAAAAACTCAATGGACAGGGGAATATCAAAACTAAGTTTTGATTTGAAACCAAAAAACTTAGGAAAGATTACTTTAGAAGTAACTGTAAAAGATAGTAAAACTAGCATACAAATAAATACAGAAAATCAAGAAGCTGCTAACATACTAAATGAGAACTTGCCTAGATTGACTGATTTAATTGAAGAAAAAAATTCAAAATTTTCTCTTCTAAATGACAGTAATAATCATGGCAATTACTTTAATCAGCAAAAACAAAAACAACATGATAAACAAGAAACCACAGATTTTAAAAAGAAAGTAAACGAACTTAAAAAAATTAAAACTAATAATAATAGTATTGACGTTAATGCTTAATTAAAGTTTTATTTAGTTAGGAGTAAAAAATGGCTGAAGATAATAATCAAGAAGAAGAAAAAAAGAGTCCAATAAAACTGATTTTAATGATTGTCGGAGGCATTGTGTTACTTGGTGCTGGACTAGGCATAGGTATGTTTATAGGGGGAGATGATTCATCTGATCCTTCCACTGAAATTTCGCAAATTATTGAAAAAAAAGAAAACCCTGAAGTAACTGATGAAGAAAAAAAAGAGGGTGAAGAAGTAGCTGAAGAATGTGCAGAAGAAGAAAAGGATGCTGATGGAAATTGTCCTGTTGGTCCTAAAAAGATCCCAAAAATCACTCCAGAACAGGAAATTTTTGCTACCACTTATTATGAGTTCCCTGGGAATTTTACTACAAATTTAAAAGATTCTAAAAAGTTTTTACAGCTATCACTAGGTGTTTCAACACAATATGATGAACAAGTAATGGCTAATGTTGACAGCCATCAACTTTCTTTGAGATCAGAAATTTTAACGATTATGTCAACTTTTTCTGCTGACGATATTGCAGGTAGAGAAGGAAAACAAAAATTAGCTGATGCTTTAAAAGAAGGAATTAATGAAGTTTTAGTCAAAGTTGAAGGGTTTGGTGGTGTTGAGAATGTACATTTTACATCATTTGTATTACAATAAAATTATAATGATTGGATTTGACAATGTCTGAACCATCAAGAAAATTATCAACTGAAGAAGTTAATGCTTTAATGGATGGACTAAGATCGGGGGATCTAAGTACATCTACTTCATTAAAAGATTCTTCAGCTATTGAATATAAAACTTTTAATTTTGGCTCAGATGACTTAACTCTTCTTGGAGACTACTATGCATTAAGGCTAATTAACGAAAGATTTGCAAGGACAGTTAGAAGTGTTTTTCTACCCCTACTTAGAGTTCAACCAAGAATAAGTTCTTTCCCACCGGAAGTTAAAACTTTCGAAGAATATAGTTCTGGACTTGACGCTTTTATGAGTATGACTAATAACAGAATCGAAGAATTACGAGGTTCAATGTTAACAGTTCTTCCACCAAATTTTGTAAGCCTATGTACCAGTAGTAGATACGGGGGTAAACTTGAAGTTCATGAAAACAGTAGAACTGAATTCACCTCAACTGAGGACAAGATTATTGAAGTAATTAACAAAGGAATAGGTCAAGTGTTAGAAACATGTTGGAAGGATTTAACACCAATAAAAATACAGTTTCATAGCAGAGAACAAAACCCTCAGTTTGCTGCCTTTGTTGAGTCTTCAGATTTAGTTATTGTTTGTTCCTTTGTAATGCAACTTCCAAAAGTAGATTCTTTGTCATTTGATATTGTTTATCCTCTTCAAACACTTAAACCGGTTTCATCTTTGTTAAGATCAAGGGTTCAAGCAGACGTTGTTGAGTCCAGTTTGTCGTGGAGAGATAAGCTAGAAAAAGCCATTCTTGAAATTCCACTCAAAGTAAGTAGTCATCTAGCAAGACCTATTGTATCTATGTCAAAACTACTTAGAATGAAAAAAGGTGATGTTATGAATATTAATGTTGATGAACTAGTAGATTTTTTTGTAGATTCTCAAAATTATTTTAAAGGCGAAATGGGTGAGATTAAGGGAAATGCTTGTGTTAAATTAACAAAACGACTAAATTAAGGAGTTAAAAATGAATGCAGAAACTGTAAAGCAAGAAAATCAAGAAGATTTGGTTAAAAAAGAAGGCCAAGAAGAGGCTGTTGAAAAAAATACAACTGAAGCTGTTGAACAAGAAAAATCTGATGGTAAGCAAAAAGAAGCTGAACAAGGGTCAGCCGCTGTAAGTAATTTAAGAGTTTTAGAAAATATTGAGGTAAAACTTACGGTTGAGGTTGGGAATACTGAAATTAAAATAAAAGATTTACTTCGTTTAAACGAAGGTTCAGTTGTAGAACTGGAACGCTTAGCCGGCGAACCTTTGGATATATTAGCAAATGGGACTAAAATAGCTAAAGGTGAAGTTGTAATGGTGGGTGAAAAATTTGGCATAAGATTTACAGAAGTTGCTGATCCTGAAGAAATGGTTCAGAATCTATAGCGCCATAAAATTGACACTTGCTAACTAAATATTTTTTTTTATCAATAAATTCAATAACTTAAATTTAATTAATTAATTTCGGCAATATTCTTGCATTTAATATCTCAAAGAGAGGTAAAAATGCAAGAATACACTGGACCCGGTTTATATAATTACTTATTAGTATTAGGTTTCCTTTTAGTAATGTTTATTGGCTTTTACTATTTAAAAAAAAATAAGCATATTATTTCAAAAAAAATTAATTCAAAAAAAAGAATGACGGTTTCCGAAGTAACGATTCTTGGGCAAGGTGATAGGGCTTTGATTCTCAACCTAGATGATAAAGATTATTTATTTATTTCTGGTAAAAACTCAGGCGCACTTCTCACTGAAGTAAAATCAAATAATAGTTTAAAAGCAAACAAACTAGAAAAAGTTTTTGAAAAAAGGTTATTGAATGAAAAAGTTTAGCTTTTTGTTTATTTTTATTTTGCTTATTCCTATTTTTTCTTTTGCAGAACCAGGTGGGTTAGATGCTTTAACCATCACTGAACTTGCAAATGGTGATAAAAAGTATTCTGTTTCTTTGAAAATTCTTGCTCTGATGACAGCCTTAACGGTTTTACCGTCATTAGTTTTAGGTATGACTGCTTTTACTCGAATAATAATTGTGATGTCAATATTAAGACAAGCACTTGGAACTCAACAAACACCTCCTAATCAAATTTTAATTGCAATTTCTCTTTTTCTTACATTTTTTGTGATGGCTCCAACATTTAATAAAATTTATTCAGATGTTTCTGGCCCGTATCAATCAGGGGAAATTGATTTAACCCAAGCGATAGAAAGTGGTGGTGGTGAATTAAAAAAGTTTATGATCAAAAATACTAGGAAGAATGATTTAGTTATGTTTTCAGATATGGCAAAAGAAGGCGATTTCATAGATTCATCGGAGATACCCTTTTATATAATTTTGCCTGCCTACATGACTAGTGAACTAAAAACGGCATTCCAGATTGGTTTTTTACTATTCTTACCTTTTCTTGTTATTGATATGGTGATTGCTTCAGTTTTAATGTCTCTTGGGATGATGATGCTGTCTCCAATGTTGATTGCTCTTCCTTTTAAACTCTTATTATTCGTTTTAGTAGATGGTTGGGCGATGACAGTTGGATCTTTAGTAGGAACATTTTCATAGAAAGTATTATTAATGGGTTTTGATGAAAATATTGAAATGGTAAGATTGGCTTTTTACCAAGTTTTAATTTCAAGTGGGCCGTTTCTAGGAGCAGCTCTTGCAATTGGATTAATAATTGGAATAATTCAAGCTGCAACGTCAATTCAAGAAATGACACTAAGTTTTGTCCCAAAAATTGTTCTTGTCATTTTAGCAATGGGAATGATGGCAAACTTTTTTTTAGTTAGTCTGACAGATTATTTCCAGTTTATATTTGAAACTATTTCAGGAATAAAATAATGTTTATTCCCCTACCCTTTTATTCTCCAATGGAAGCTGTTCCCGGTTTGGAGATTAACACTCTCTTGGACTATTTATTTAAGTTTTTTTTATCATCTATTAGATTATCAGCTTTTTTAATATCAAGTCCTTTTTTAGGTTCAAGAAATATACCTCTTAACGTAAAAATAGTTTTTTCAATGGTAATTTCTTTTTTTTATTTTGGTTATATTTCTGACATCGAAATTAATATTAATGAAATTGAAAATTTATTTATAATTGTAATAATCGAAGCAATAATTGGAATTGCTCTTGGTCTTTCTCTTAGTATTTGGTTTAGTGCCGCTACACTCGCTGGGGAAAAGATGGCTTCCTCAACAGGTTTGGGTTTTTCGATGATGGTTGATCCGCAAACTGGCGGCCAAACTCCCGTTGTAAGTATGATTCTTGATTTATTCCTTATAACTGTTTTCTTATCTTTAAATGGACACTTAATTGCTATTGATTTCTTAATAAGAAGCTTTGATATATACGATATAAGTACTGATTTACCTCCTATAGCCTTGGTGAGCCTTGGAATTGAAGCAGCAGGTGCAATGTTTTACACGGGTGGCTTAATTATGTTACCTGTTGTTGGAGCACTCCTACTGACAAATATAGCGATTGGAGTAATAACAAGGTCATCGCCCCAATTGAATATGTTCTCTTTTGCATTTCCTGTTACATTACTCTTGGCCTTTTTTGTTCTTTACTTATCGTCAAGAACTATCGGAAATGCATTTGCAGATTTAACCAAAAATTCCCTCGAATCAATTGATGTATTATTTTTAGGAAAATAGATGGCTGAAGATAAAGATGAAAGTCAGGAAAAGACCCAGGACCCCACCTCGAGGCGATTAGAAAAAGCAAGAGAGGATGGTAAAGTAGTTTCTTCAAAGGAAATGTTTGTTTTTACCATACTTTCAGTCGGCGTGATTTTAATGTACATTTTCCCTCCTCTAATTGAAGATTTTTTAAAAATTTCAAGTTCATTTTTTAATTTTGGTCCTGAATTACTTCATGGCAGATCTCCTTTAGAATCCATAAAAGAAGCAATTTATTTTTTTCTCAAAGTAACAATAATTTTCTCTACTCCACTTTTTATAATTTGTGTTTTGACTCAGTTTTTAGTTGGTGGTGGTCTTAATTTCTCATTTAAAGCCATGCATTGGAAACTTGAAAAAATAAATCCAATTAAAGGGTTAAAAAGGATTTTTTCAATGAAAGGACTTGTTGAATTGGGTAAATCAATTCTAAAAGTTTTATTTTTAGGTGGTATTTCTTACTTTGTACTAATTCATTATTTACCAGAATTAGTTAATATTAGTGACTCAAATTTATTTTCGGCTGTAAACAGGTTAGTTTCACTATTTCCCATTCTTATTATAGGGTTGCTCATTGCATTAGCATTAATAGCTGCGTTAGATTTTGCGTGGCAGAAATATGATTATATTAAATCTTTAAGAATGTCTCACCAAGACGTCAAAGATGAATATAAAGAAACAGATGGTCAACCTGAGGTCAAACAAAAAATTAGAAAATTACAAATGAATGCAGCTTCAAAAAGCAGAAAAGAAAGTGCTTCAGTTGACAATCTTAGTGAAGCTACTGCAATAATCACCAACCCAACTCATTTCGCTGTTGCTTTAAAATATGAAGTAGGTGATTCAAAAGCTCCAGTTGTAATTGCCAAAGGAAGAGGTAAAAATGCAGAGAAAATAATTGAGAAAGCTAAAAAATTAAATATCGGTAATATGCAGAG
Organism: uncultured Alphaproteobacteria bacterium; assembly: GCA_902536485.1. Classification (GTDB taxonomy): domain Bacteria; phylum Pseudomonadota; class Alphaproteobacteria; order Methylaequorales; family Methylaequoraceae. The sequence goes on from CACAXP010000004.1 coordinate 14,892, forward strand.
TCCTAAACTAGCAAGAGCGATATACTATACATGCGAAATAGGTGACGAAATTTTAAGTAAATTATATAATGCAGTAGCTATTGCATTAGCATATATATATAAATTGGATAAAGGTGAAAAAATTGATAAACCAGAAATTGAAATACCAGATGATTTAATCTTTGACGAATTTGGAAATAAAAATGTTTAATAGAAATATATCAAAACTTATTGTTACCTTTGCCTTTTTTTACAGTGCAGTAATTTGTCATTTAAAAGCAGTAGAATTTTATGAAAAAAAAGATTTATTTTTATCATACTTTTTATGGTTTTGTGCGTTAACTTCATTTTTGGGAGCTTTACGATTCCAAATTGCAAAATTAGTAGATAAGTTTAAGAGTTTAAAAAAATGAGCAATCCAATTTGTAACGAATGCCAGCATTTTTACATTACCTATAAACCAAAATTCCCCTATGGTTGTAAGGCCTTTCAAGTTATTTCAAAAAAATTACCATATTTAGAAGTAAAGAATATTTCTGGCATAAATTGTGCACTATTTTCAAAAAGAAATAAAAATGTTACTATTAAAGACAAAAAAGGAAGACTTGCATGAATCAACAAGTTAACGCAATGCAAGAAAGCATAAAGATAGCTTTGGACGCAGCAGACGCTGCGACCGATGTTACATCTGAATATAAAAGAATAAAAAATGAATATCTTAAAGCGGAGCAAAAGGTGAAAGAAATACACAAATACACGACCATTGTTTTTTCAAGTTCAATTGCGACAGCTATAATCGCCATAATACTGACTGGACTTCTTTATTTTAAATCTTTATCTGAATTAGAAGAAATGACTAGTACAAGTAAAGAAGCACTTGTAGTTTTTGCTGAAAATGTTGAAAATGTCAACAAAGCAGTGGACGATATGAACTCTAGTCTTTCTAAACATACGGACTTAGTTAATGCTAATGAACAAATACAAATTGCCTTGGATAATCTTTCTAATGCAATTAAGTCTAATGATAAAAACCTTATGGTTAATTTATCAAAAGAAATTTCAAACCTTTCCAATGGACTTTCTAAATCGATCAAAGAAGAGTCAGGTAAACTCGGAAAATCAATAGCTGAAAATAATGTAGTTACCTCGGCCAGTTTTAACAAAGAATTTAAAAAATTAATGCAAGAAAGTAAAAAAAATCAAAATACCAAACTTTTAAAAGAACTATCAAATAGTACATCCTCTTTAAACGCTGCTCTTGAGGCAATCTCAAGCCAAAATAAAATGCTTGTAAAGGAAATAAGAGACCAGAAGGAAAGCATTACTTTCCCATAGAAAAAAATGGCAGAGGCTGAGCAAAAAAATTCCGAGTCTAGTTTTCTAATAAAAGTTGATAAAATTAGAAAAAAGTCATACGCAAATTCTATTTTTTTAAAACCAGATGATGTAATAGTTGCCTTAAATAATCAGTTCTATATTTATGGAGAAAAAAGATTCATTGAAGAACTGAAAGATCTGAAAAAATCAAATAAACGTGCTATTCTTACGATCCTTAGAAACGATATTTTAATTGATATAATTGTAGAAAATAGTCTTGGTTGTGGTTTCATAACAACTGATAGCAATGAAACAGAAAAAATAAAAAATCGATTTTCAGAAAAGAACAACTACGATATTGATGAACTCAACGAATACGTTGCCATGAGAGATGTTTACAGAAGATATGATGTATACGAAAATAGCAATTCACTATCTGCTGGTCTGTTTCCTCCATTGTGGTTGGCATATTCACGAAAATGGTGGGTTTTATTGGCATTTTCAATATTATTTTTTATGTTATTTTCTGTGAACTTTTTTCTATTCCTGCTTGGTTGGATTCTAACATCAGTTTATTGTTATAAAGCTCAACTAAACCTTCTATTCAGTTTTTCAATGCTTGAGGGAAAAGCTTTTAGCCTAAAATTTGCTGCTAAATCTATAGACGAAGCGCACAATCTAATAAGAAATATCGACCCAAAGTCACGCTTTATGTATTCGAAGCTAGCTGACCCAATAATAGATGAAGTTCCAAATGAAGATACTAAAAAAAATGAAGAAAATTCAAACATTATTGATGAAAAATCTGAAGCTTTAGTATAAAGTATACAAGTTAATCTATAGTTTTAAGGAAATGGCAGAGCAATATTCAGTTCAAGCAGAAAATTTAATGAAAACTGCTGTTGAAGAATACATTGATGTACTTAAAGACATCAAAGCTACTGATGCAAATCTAGCTGTTATTAGAAACATCAGAATAAGTGTAAGCGGAAAACCCAGAAGATTAGTTGATGTGGCCGATCTTAGAAAAACTGATGACCCTCACCTTCTTGAACTCTTGGTTTTCAATACCGAACATATTGAGTTAATAGTAGAAAAAATTGATGAAACAGGTTTTAGTAATGAAGTGGATGGTCAATTTATTAGAATAAACGTACCTGATCCTTCTTATAAACAATTAATGGAAGTTGTTGATGATTTAAACAGAAAAAAAAATTCAGCAATGGGAAGATTAACTAAAGCAAAATCAGAAGCTACAAGTAGGGCAAGAACTGCTGTTGAAAATGAATTTATTGCTCAAGGAGTTGCTAGTGCTGCTTCAAAAAAATGTGAGGAATACTATGAAAATTATGGTAGTCAGATAAATGATTTAACTATGGAAAAAATTGAATCAATTCTTGGTGCAGAATATTTTGAAAAATATAAGACTGAAGAACTAGATTTTAATATTTAGGCATTAAGGTTAAAAGAGCTTTTTTTACTGCTACTTTCAATTTCCAAATACTTTATTCTAGAGGATAAAGGTTTATTTTCTAAGATGTTATTTTCATCCTTACCTGGGACCCACTGTGGGTAGGAGAAATTAATTTCCCTAAATTTTTCTTTTCCTTCAATTGATATTTCTTTTGCTTTAGATTCTGAAAGATTTTTATTTTTATTGATTTCCTTTAAAATTATGCGATCAGTTTTGTCGACATTTTTATTTCTTATACTATCAAATTCTTTGCTTGTTCCGATAATATTAACTTCGGGTGCTTTGGGAATTACATCTAATTTTTCATTAATTCCTACACTTGAAAAAACATTCTTTTGACTTTCATTTTTTTGATGAATTCCAGCATATTGAATATGAAGTTTTTTACTATCATTTATGCTTCTATTGTTATTTTTGGCAGTTAGTTCTAATTCTTTACCTTCTTCTTTCCATATATCACTGATACCTGTTGCATCTAAAGCTAATTCAGTTGGGGTTTTATCAAATATCTTATTGAAAACCCAATTTCCAAAACCAGCAATTGCACCAAAAGGCCCTCCATATAAAAACCCTCCTAAACTATTTTGAATCAAATCTCTATCAGATTCATTGTTTTCTGAATTCACACTTGAATAAATCCCACTAATCAATGGAAGATTTTGTAGAGGATTAACAAGACCTTTAAACCAACTCCAAAATGAAAATTCCTCTTCTATTTCAGAAATTTTGGTAGCTTGATTTTTTTCAATTAATTTTTCGGAATTCTCACTACTTAAATCAGTTTTTTTATTATAAAACGGGCTTTTTTCAATAATCATACAAATAATCAGTAATTAATTTCAATTTCTATTCTTCTATTTTTTTCACGACCCTTAATGTCCTCGTTACTTGCAACAGGCTGCGTTTCTCCATAGCTTATAGCTTTCATTCTATCTGGTTTAAGTTTTCCTGAACTTGCTAATTCTTGAACAACTGATGATGATCTTGCAGCAGCTAAATCCCAGTTATCTCTATAAATGGATCCAAAGGTTAATGGTTTATTGTCTGTATGACCTGAAACAAGTATTTCACTTCTACCTTTTTCATTAACCTCTGCAATTTTTGCCATTATTTTTTTTGCTTTACCTGTAAGATCAGCAGAACCAGATTTAAAAGCACCACCAGATCCAACTGTTATAATAACTTTGTCATCTTTTCTTTCTATATCTATCAAACCCTGACCAATTTCTTCCTTGAGAGCAACCTTAAATTTATCCTCAGCTAATTGAGCTTTTTTTTCTTCTTGCTTGGCAGTTTCTTCTGATTCACCGCTATTTGTTCCTTGCTGAGATTGAGCATCTCGTTTTCCTTTAGCTGCTGAAGCTGTAGCCAACATTGCGAGTTGTTTATCCATACCACCAATTAAAACTTCTGTTTCAGATTTACCTGAACCAGCTTTTGCTGATTCAACTGCATTCAATGTTTCCTGAAGAAGATTTGGAAGTTCTTTCTCGTCGGCTTCGGTAGGTGTGAAATTTACTACTACTTTATCTCCTAAGACTTCAACATCAATGTCTCCTCTAGAAATTGCATCTTTTATATTTTCAGCTAATTCTTTAGCATCCTCATTTTCTCCATCATCCTTCGTGTTATCTTGTGTTTTTGTTTTTAACTCAACTTTTGGTTGATCTGTTTCTGTGGTTTGTTGTTTAAGGTTGTCTTGGACTGAGGGTGTTGGATTAGGACTGAAACTTAAAGAAAGAACTGTTGTTCCTTTAGGCTGTTCTACAACAGGCACCACTCTTTGTATTCCAAATGCGTTTTTCATACTTCCGCTAATTTGCTTAAACTTAGGAACGTTGAATTCAGCAAAGGAAAGAATCAGAACAAAAAAGGCCATTAAAAGAGTTGCCATATCAGCAAAAGTTGCCATCCATGCGGGGGCTCCTTTAGGAGGGCATTCTTCACATTCATGCTCCTCTTCCTCAGTGGTTTCCTTTTTTTTTTCTTTAGCCTCTTCTGCCATTTGTTTTAATTTCCTAGGTTGCGGCTGACTCAATCAGTTTTTGTTTTTCTTTTGGAGGAAGATTTGCAACTAACTGATCTTGAATATTTCTTGGACTTTCGCCTCTAGAAATAAATTGCAAGCCTGTAATTATCATTTCCCTATAGGTAGTCTCATAAGCAGAATATCCTTTTAATTTAATAACCAAAGGCATAAAAATTGTGTTGGCAATCATTGCACCATACAATGTAGTTAATAGTGCAACGGCCATAGCTGGACCAATTGCTTTAGGATCAGCCATATTGCCCAACATTGCCACTAAACCAACAAGTGTCCCAATCATTCCCATTGCTGGAGCTATATCTACCCATGATTGACAAACACCAATATTTTTTTCGTGTCTGGTTTGCATAGATTTTAATTCTTTTTTTAGTTGAACTGTCAATTTTTCTTCATCGGCTCCATCTACTAACATTTGAAGACCGCTATCAAAAAAAGCATCAGGAGTTTCTTGACCTTCCAAAGCCATCATACCATCTTTCCTTGCGATTCCTGCAAGTTCAACTATACGAGTTATTAATTCATCCATTTTTTTTACAGGTGGCTTGAATGCTTTGGCCATAGCTCCGTAAGCTCCAAAATATACTGGGAGTGGAGCTGTATACATAACAGCAAAAAACGAGCCACCAAAAACTATTAAAATTGACGGAACATCTATGTATGAACCTAAACCACCGGCTGATATCATCGCACCAGCGATCATTCCAAGAGTTCCCAAAAAACCTATTAAAGTTGCTAAATCCATTTATAATCCATTAACGTTTATATATATATATAAAATAATATTTTGGTATAGAAACTGCAACTTTAATACCAAAATTGATTTTTTTTTTAAATTTAGGCAATATTGTTATATAAAATCATGCAAATCATATTTTTTACAATACTTTTTAGTTTTTTTTCGTTGGGAAACTCAATTTCCTCTGATTTTATGGATAAAGGTTTTTATGTTATTGACCTAAAAAACAGAATTGAATGGCTCAAATGTACAACTGGTCAACAATGGAGCGATGAAAAACAGGATTGTTTAGGTGAACCTGTTAAACTTGATTTTGAGGAAATTACTCTTGCATTAGACATACTAAATCAGGAGATTGAGGGTCCTTGGAGACTTCCCAGTAGAAAGGAACTCGAAAGCTTAGTTTGTAAAAACTGTGAGGGAGCAAAGATTGATTCGGTCCTATTTCCTCAAACCCCAGCTCAGCCTTTTTGGACATCTCAACGAAATTGGTGGTCACCTAAATTCTTTTGGTCTGTAAATTTTTTTACAGGTCATAGTTATGGACGTTTTGTTCCAGAAAAAAAGCTTTTCGTAAGATTCGTTAGAGATCGTTAATTTTTAGATTTCATATATTCATATAATTTGTACAGAAAAAGAAGTAGTCCAAAAAAAAGTATAACAATTGCCGCATTCCATGATGTTACAAAGGAAAGATAATGTAACCTATCGTTTACAGTTAATGCCAAAATGATAATGAAAACAACTGCTACTAGGAAATATCTAATTATAGTGCATATTCTGCAATTTTTCATCGTTTTTTAAAAAGACAACTTATTTTAACTTCTTTAAGAAAGTTACAAACTTTTTTTGCATTATCAAGATCATTTGTTTGAGAAATTAGTTTATAAAGTTTTTTTTTTTCATCAAAATCTATATTTACAAAAAAGTCTGGAAATTTTGTATTTATTTTTTTCATAACAGAACTTTTTAAATCCTCAGCATTCTTCTTTTTTGAAAAAGCTCCAAATTGAATAAAGTAAATATCTTTTTTTTCTTCAGTAATTGGGATATTTATATCTGTTTTCTTACTTTTTTTAGAATTAATTTCTATTTGGTTAGATTTTTCCAAAGGACCATTATTTTCACTTTCTTTTTCTTTTACTTCATTTGTGGAATGTTTTTCCGTTTCTTTGGTATTTATTAAGTTTTCATTTACATCGACAAAATTTTGTTCCGTCTCTTTAACAATTTTTTTTTCTATATCCTCAGGATTTTGGTTATATTTTGTGATTTCCTCATTATCATTTTGAGTGATTTTTTCATTATCTGAAGGAAAATTACCCGTCAAATTTTTAACACCTAAAAAAATTAGGAAAAAAGATAAAGGAAAAATAATTAATGGTATTAATTTTATCACAGTCTGATTTTATCTAATATGTCACAAATTTCTTTGGATTACAAAAAAAAATATAGTTATTATAGTTTTATGTATCGATGTCATGTTTCTGACATCAAAAAGATGTCAAATTTAAATTTTGCATTCTTTTAAAAAAAGTTGTCAAATTACAATGAAAGGAGAATAAGAATGCAAATATCTCAGAATTTAAAGTTGAAACAAAGTCAATCATTGGTGATGACACCTCAGCTTCAACAGGCAATAAAACTTCTTCAATTAAATAATTTAGAGCTTTCTAATTTAATTAATAAAGAATTAGAAGAAAATCCTTTCCTTGAAAATGAGTCGTCAGAGGAATTTAATGAAGTTTCAAATGACAAAACAGAAGATTTGACTGAATCTTTTTCATCAGGGGAGTCCATTGCAGATGAACCTAAAAATGATTATGAAAATAGATGGGATACAGACTCTTTTCAAACATACGAAAATAAAAATTCTAACTATGACTCTTTTGACCCTGGATCAGTTTTGGAACAAACTCTTTCAGAAAAAATATCCTTAAAATCTATTTTAAAAAGTCAGGCTCAATTAGAGTTTTCAGATGACAAAGAAAGGAAGATTTCTGAACTTTTAATTGACTACATTGAACCAAGTGGATGGTTATTGCAGTCTATTGAAGAATTAGAGTCTTTTAGTGGTTATGAAAAAGAGCAAATTGAGAGTGTATTACTTAGAATGCAAAAATTTGAACCTAGCGGGGTATTCGCCAGAAACTTAAAGGAATGCCTAATCCTGCAAATGGTAAATGAAGAAATTATGACTGAAAAAAATAAGATTATTATTGAGAACCTTGAAATGTTGGGTGAAGGTAATCTAAAAGAACTTCAAAAACTATGCTCAATGAAAGAAGAAGAATTAAAAGAAAGTATAAAAAAAATTAGACTATTAAATCCAAAACCAGGTTTAAAATACTCTGATGAAAGCATAGATTTATTAAGTCCAGATGTAATTGTTACAAAAAATAAAAAAGATTGGTCAGTAGAGCTTAATAACAGTACTCTACCAAAAATTACAGTCAATCAAGAATATGTTAATGAAATTGAGAGTTTAAAATGTTCAGATAATGATAAAAAGTTTATTTCTGAAAACATTAATTCAGCGAAATGGTTACTCAAAGCAATTGAACAAAGAAATATCACTACACTTAAAATTAGTTCAGAAATAGTAAATCAACAAAAAGAGTTTTTTGAAAAAGGTAAGAAGTTTTTAAAACCTATGATTTTAAAAGATGTTGCAAACAAAATTGACATGCATGAAAGTACAGTTAGTAGAGTTACCTCTAATAAGCTAATACTTACACCTAGAGGAATCTATGAAATGAAGATATTTTTTAGCGCTTCTATTAATAGTGTCACAGAAGGTGAAAGTCACTCCGCTGCATCGGTCAGAGAATCACTAAAAAAACTGATCAGCTGTGAGCCAATTAACAATCCACTTAGTGATGAGGCCATAGTAAGTAAACTTCAGCATGAGGGTATAAATTTGGCAAGAAGGACAGTTGCAAAATATAGAGAATTACTAAATATTCCATCTTCATCAATTAGACGAAGAATGATGAAAATTCAAAATTTGAATATTTAATATCAAGGAATTAAAAATAATATATTTTTAAAAAATTAATAATTTAAAAAAATTTTATAAGTTTAAATTAATAATTTAATGTAGAACATCTAGCTTTACAAAAGTTAGTTATATCTCACTCTTTTGAATTCACTTTCGAAAGATTCAAGGAAATGAATCATTGGAAAGGTTTCAGTTTTTTGAAGTTTATCATCTTTGTAATGAGATATTTTGATAAACATACTGTTACAATTTAACTTTTCATCGACATTAACATTTTTTAAACCTTGTTTATTTAGATTCATTTTTTACTCCTTGTTAATTGTATTGTGCAAAATTCCTGCCAAATTTAGCTTTCTAAATGATTTAATTGATTACTTAGCTCTCTTCTAAAAAATTCAATCTTTTCTTTAGTTCTTTTATTATCATTGATATGTAAAATAATTTTTTTCTGTCTTATATCTGCCCAATAATTTTTTACTCTATTTAAATATTTCTCTTTCCTAGCTGGTACTGAAGAATGATAGCGAGAAATTGCCTCATTCCATCTTTTATACTTAATAAATAGTTTTTTTAAGAATTTAGCTGCATATTTTACATTAGAATCAGGATCAAGCATGTTCTCAAGGCTATCAAATTTATTCATGTGGTATTTGATACTTATTTGCATACACCCAACATCAATATTTTTATTTTTATAATTTTTTTTTAAAAAACTTAATACATCATCCTTATTGTCAAAAAACATTGGTTTTCCTGAAACATTTAAAGTCCAAGGCCATGAGACAAAATTGTTATTTTTCTTTATCCCTGACTCAACCAATGAAATTGATGTTAATAGTTTGTCTGGAATATTAAATTGTTTACCGTATTTCTCTGTAAAGTTTAAACAATTAGTTAAGGAATTTGAATATGTTGGTTTGAAATTAATTAAAAGACATAATAAGAATAAATTTTTAAATATTTTCATAAAAGAATAACAGCAATATTAATGCCATTATCTTCTTAGTATCGAACTACTTATTAACTCTCTTCCAATTGAAATAAAGTTGTATGGGTTTACGGGTTTATCATTAACTTTTATTTCATAATGTAAATGTGCACCAACCGCTCTTCCTGTTGAACCCATTTTTCCAATTATATCTCCTTCACTAACTAAACTCCCTTTTTTTACCGCTAATTTGTGTAAGTGACCATAAATTGTTGAAACACCGTGCTTGTGTAAAATTTTAATTGATTTTCCAAACGAGCCATTTCTTCCAGCTGAAACAACTAATCCATCAGCAGGTGCCCTCACTTCTTCTTGCCAGGTCCCAGCCATATCAATCCCATAATGCATCTGTTTTAATTTAGTTTTGGGGTGAATCCTATAGCCATAAGGACTTGAAACATAGTAATATTGCATTGGTGGTTTAAGTGGAAGAAATACAATTGCGTTTTTTAATTCTTCAATAAACTGAAACCTTAAAGATGTGTGGTCGATTAATTCATCATTGTCTATAGTAAAACTTTCTACTCCAGGTTTTAAAAACGATTCAATTTCATTCAAATTAATTTCGTCAGGCTTAAGCCTTAATGACTTAAAAACGTTAACCAGTTGTAAAATTTCCTGATCTAACTTATTGGTAAAGTTAATAATTTTTAGCTTTTTTGTTCTTGGAGCTATGTAAGGCACAACTGGTAAGTTATTATATGAAAAAGAGGATCTTTTTTTATAAGGCTTAACATCCGGTTTGTTTTTACTTACAGTATGCTCCATTGCAATCATTTCGGGACTAGCTAACCTTGAAAATTGATCAAAAACAACTTCATCAGAATGATTAATTTCATATTGAAAACTTTTTCCAAAATTTGAAACAAGGTTCTTAATATTATTCAATTTTTCCTTTAATTTTATTTTTGTATCTATTTTATCCTCTGAAACTTTATAATCTAAGGATTGAAATTCAGTTATTATTTCATCAGTAACTTCAACATTTTCTTTATTGATTGCACTGTTCGCTATAGTTTTTAATGTTTGAATTTCTGATTCAGTAAATTTTTTATTAATTATTTCATCGTTTTTATATGAAACATAACTGAAAAAGGAAGAAACTCCAAAGAATAATAATTGAACCATCTTAATTACAAAAACAACAGATAAAACAAAAGCAGATATATAATGCTTTAGGTTAAAAACGATTTCTATAGGTCCTTTTTTTGTAAAATATAAAAATCTTCTTTCTCTAAATATTTCTCTAAAATTATTTGAACTTACTGCAAGTCTTCCAAACTTTGGACTAGATTTAAAGTTTTGGTCTAGAAATCTCTTAATTAAATGTTGCATTTGTAATTACTTTAGATACAAAACCACAACTAACATAATATTAGTTAGCAATTGCATTAGCATAATTAAAAGCATTAATTTCCATGAAATAGGGTTACTTACATTTAAATTAAATTGAGGAAAGGGCTTATCCTCGTCCAGTCTTACATTTTTTTTATTGTCATCAACAATATGTTCATTTTGATAGTCTTTATATGTTTTTGTATTTGATGTACTGGTATTAGTATTCATATTTGAAAAATTATATTCTTTTTTAAAATTTTCATTTTTAGATGTTTCAGGTTTTTTAAATAGGTTTACTTCACTTTTTGGAATTTGTGTTTTTTCTTCATTAGCTGTTTTAACTATTTCAACAGCTTCCATTTTCTCAATTTTAATACTATTCTCTAGTGATTTTTTACTTTCTACTTGTTTTTTTTTTAAATTATTAGAAGAGTTAGAAGAACCAGTCATTTGAGTTCTCATTTTTTCAATTCTATCTCTTATGTCGATTACTTGTTCTGTCATTATTTAATTGTAATTTTGAATGTATGTTATTTTATGCATTTCATGAGCCAATTATAAAATTTTAGTACTTTTTTTTTAAATATTTTTGTGATAAGCATTATAAGTCTTTAAAATTTTTAAGCAATGTTTTCTAGAGATTCAGATAAAACAAATAAAGTTAGCACTTCTTCAAGCGTTATAGGCGTAGAAATGCAAATAAATGGCAATATAAAATGTAGCGGTAACTTAGTTCTCAAAGGTAAGGTTAAAGGTAACATTGAATGCGATCACATTAGCATATCATCTGAGGGGTTTCTTAAAGGTAACATAAAATCTCTCAACACCACCATTGGTGGGGATTTTGAAGGTGATGTTTTTGCTGATACCCTTGCAATTGAATCTACTGCAAAAATTAAAGGAAACTTACACTATAATAATTTGAAAGCTCAAGGTGGTGCAACTCTCGACGTTCAGTTAATTAAAGGCCTAGACAATGAAATTAAAGATAAGCCCCCAAAACAAAAAAAAAATAAGAAAGGTTAAATCATGGCGGATAATCAATCCATAATAGGTAGGGGAGCAATATTTAAAGGTAAAATTTCTAACGCATCGACGATTGAGATAAATGGAAGAGTGGATGCAGATATTAAATCTGATAAAGTCACTTTAGGAAAAAATGCTACTCTTGAAGGTTCAATTACGTCAGAACTTGTTGTTATCTCAGGTAACTATCAAGGAAAGATAAAGGCAGATTCTGTGTGGCTTACTGATAGCTCTGTGATTACTGGAGAGATAAACTATAAATCTTTACAAATGGACAGAGGTGCCGCATTAAATTGTAAAATTATCCATAATTGGGATGAAAGAAAATTAAAGGGTAAAAAAGCTGAGGGGATAGACAACGAAACTATCGAAGAAGACAACTAGAAATTAATTTGGAGAATATAATTGAGTGATATTACCTACATAAATAAAGACCTTTTAATGGAAGGAACATTAGAATCAAAGGAGGGTCAAGTTATAATTGCTGGAACTTTTAAAGGAAATGTAACAGCTAAGTCATTAATAATTGAAAATACATGTAAGTTTCACGGAAATATAAACTCCGAACATGTTCGTGTAGAAGGAAATGTTATGGGTGATATCACTGCTGATCACTTGGAGGTATCAAATAGCGGGAACGTAGATGGTAAGCTTAAAACTAATTCACTCTCAGTTGATTCTGGAGCACAAATATCTGGTAATGTATCAAGAATCGCTTAGTCTTTTATCACCCGACTTCTTTTGAGTTTCAACACAATTTTTAAAAAAGTCCATTGCCTTTTCTTCACCATCAATTTTTTGAAGATTCATTGCAGAAAATCTTCCTGCGGCTAATGAGACAGCCCATAAATCTTTTTTGTTTAGAGCATAATTAAATAACAGAGATTCTATCTCATCCCTAATTTTTATATATTTATTTTTCTTATAATTTATATTATTTGGAAACTTAATTATATTATGATTTTTTAACATAATTGATTTAACGACTGAGGTATTGTAAATTTTAATAAATATTATTAATGAACATTCATAATGATAATAATTTAAATAATGACAAAAAAAACAACAAAGAATCTCCCTGTTAAAGCAAAATCTACAGAGTTAATTACTGTTAACCAGGAAAAAATTAGTCCATTAGATATAACTCAGAAACTTCACCATTTGAAGAGCAGAGCAGATGTAAGAAAATATTTACCCGACATACTTGGAAGAGTGCTCGCCAGAATATGGATAGATGCAGGATTCAAAGAAGAGTTTGCAAAGGATCCACAGAAAACGCTCGAATTTAACGGTGTTTATTTACCAGAGGATATGTCTATTGAATTTCAAAAGCCGAATTCCGACAGACCAAGAATTGTTGTTTACGAGCAAAGACCGAACTCCAAATTTAAACTAAGGGTTTTATATTTACAATTAGTAATGATGGCTGGCAGGTGACCTTATTTAGAATAATAATTTGTTTTTTGCTTTTTAACAAAATAAACGCCGGTGAAGTTTTAAGTGATGAAGAATTTTATGACAAAGGAGTTTCACTATATGACCAGGGAGCTTTCGACGAATCATTTATTGTTTTTTTTAACCTAGCTGAAAAGGGGCATAACGACTCACTTTTCAATTTATCAAATATGTATTATGAAGGTATTGGAACAATTCAAAATTTTAAACAATCATTAAAATATTGCTGGTTATGTGTTCTTAATGGAAATAAAAGATGTTTAAAAAAAGTTGATCAAATTAAAAGTAAATTAAGCGAAAATGCTATTGAAGAAATAGCCGATGAAATTCCTTCAATTTTAGAAAAAAATTTTATTGAATTTAGTAATTCAAAGTCTGCTTTTAAGCTAGGTTTTTGGTTTGAGAATTTTTCTCCAGAAATTGATTATGAACAGTCTTATTTGTGGTATTCTGTATCTGTAAGAGGTGGAATTTATAAAGCAATGAAACTAAGAGATAGAGTCGGTAAGGAAATTGAAGCAGAAAAAATTGTCGAACTACAAACTGAAGCTGAAGAAATTTTTACTAAAAATAAATATTTTAACGAAGGAAAAAAAACGGAAGGTGAAATATGAAATTTAAAGTACATTGGATCATTGATGGAATAGCTGAAATTGAAGGAGAATCAAAAGAAGATGCAGAAAAAAAACTTCAGGAATCCTTAGAGGAATATGTAAAAAATTCTGAAGATCTAATGAATAAATTCATTGCAAAATCTATTCAAGGCACCGCTTATTTAGAAGGAGAAAAAGATAACGAAAAACAAGATGAAAATGATAAAAAAGAAGAGTAATTTTTTATTACTTCTTATTTTTTTTTTACCACTAGAAGTTGACTCTGTAGGTAGAAAATATGAACCAGAAGAGGGTACATTCGACAGAAGAAAAAGAATAGAAATAAGACCTCTTTGTCGCTTGGTAAAAGAAACAATAGTTCCTGATGATGTAATCTGCGAGTACCAATCTCAAAAGAGAGGAGAGAAAAATAAGGAAATCTACCTAGGTGCACCTGGAAACACCTGTCAAAAACAAATCGTTTGTCCCAAAAAATGATAATCTTTAACAAATTAAATTTAAATAGAAATAGAGTTTGGAGGCTTCTAGAACCAGCAGAAGATAACGATAATTTATCAAAGTTTATTGACATTTTTTTAGTTAACTTAATTTTTTTTAACATATTAATGGTTATTTTAGAAACAGTTGATACTCTTTATTTCAAATATAAATTGTGGTTTATTTACTTTGAGTTATTTTCCGTAACAATTTTCTCTTTAGAGTATATAAGTAGGTTTTGGTCGTGTGTAGAAAATAAGACAAAAAGTGAAACGAATGGAAAGGCTAGGCTAAGATATATTTTTAGTTTTTCAGCCATCATTGATTTAATTGCAATTCTTCCAAGCCTGCTAGCTTTTTTATTCCCAACAGTAGATCTAAGATTTGTAAGAGCGCTTAGAATTTTTCGATTACTAAAATTTTCAAGATACTCCAACTCAATCAATACATTATTAGTAGTTTTGTGGGATCAAAGAAAATCCCTAGGTGCAGCATTTTTTATTCTATTTATTGTTTTAATCATATCATCAAGCGGAATGTATATAGTAGAAAAGGACATTCAACCTGATAAATTCGGTAGTATTCCTCAATCTATGTGGTGGTCGATTGTTACTTTAACTACTGTAGGATATGGAGATGTTTATCCAGTTACATCTATGGGGAAGTTTTTTGGATCGATTATAATCATACTTGGAATTGGAACTGTAGCTCTTCCATCAGGAATATTAGCCTCAGCATTTACCGAATATACCAGAAGAAATCAAAAAAAATATGAAGATAAACTTAAGTTTATGTTATCGGATAATATTATTGATGATGAGGAAAGAAAGGAGTTAGACAACTTGTCAGAAAAACTAAACCTTTCAGATGAAGATATTGCAGCAATTGAAGCTCATTACAAAAATAAAAAAAAGAAGTCTTAACCTACGGCACCGATAAAATGAGATATACCTGTACTTACTCGTCTAGCACATTCATAAAGAGCTTCTAACTGTCTAAAAATATTTTTTTCCTCTTTTGAATAATCTATATTCTGCTCACTCAGGTAATTTGACGGTTCACCAAAGCCAGAATAAGAGGCACTAACTTTTTTAACTGGGAAAATTTTTCTTAAAGTTTCCACTGCATCAAGGACATCAAATCTAATTAATTTAGCAATTATTTCATCTCTAGATGTACCAGCTTGATCACTAAATTTTGGTACTCTCACAGATAATAGAAAAATTTCATGGATTATTGATACTCTTATACCATGCATAAGTAATAGCTCATCTCTAATTTCCTTTTCAACTACCCTACCTCTTCCAACTGCAATTCTTCCCCTATTTTTTCTCCCTAGTATCCAATTTCTAATCTCCATGTATTCTTGATGTAAAGTTCTGTACACCTTATTAAATCGCCAATGAACATCAAACTTTTCAAGAAGATTTGCAACTTCTTTCATATTTTCACTTCTATTAGAATCTGCTGTTCTTGTAGACCAAGACAACCACATACCAGGATCATAACAGTCAACATAGGCCTTAAGAACCTCAATATCGCTAAAAGCAAAAGCATATTTTATCATATCCATAATTCGTCTAAATCTACTTGATGTTTTGTAGTATTTATTAAATTGCTTAGGATTTTTTCTTAAAAATTTACCAACCCCTCCCAACGAATTAGCCAACATGCCTAGTTGCTGCAGAATGTTATTTTGAGGAATAGCTCTTGTTTGACTAGGGTGATAAACAAGAGTTTTTGATGAACCATCAACAAATCTTTTTACGGCTCTTGAACCTGTAGAATGTGTTAGATTAACACTAAAAACATTAAGTAAAGCTGCATAATTGGGGTCATCCATTATATCAGTATTAAATTGTTTAATTGTATTAACAAATTCAATTCCAAAATCTGTGGAGTCGTAAAGTGAATCGTTTAACTCTAAATCATTATTATTAAAACAAAAATCTAATATTCTTGCGATTGAAGCAAATGCTAAATCATGATTCATAAAATATTGATAGCCATCTCCCCCCTGAAAACTAATTTCCTGTACTAAATTAATGTTCCATTCCCTTAATTTTTTTCTTGTAAAAGGGCAGTTAACATAACTCAACCTGTCTAACAGTGAAACAGGGTGACCTCCCCTTCCAATTGACTCACCATGCGTATTGAAAATTAGAAGTTTTACATTTGGTAAATTATTATCTGATAGAATTTTAGCTATCTTTCTTTGGAGATTTTCGATTGACAAAACCGCTGCTGACTGACCAAGGTATCTTCCAGCATCAGAATATCCAGTTTGAACACTAAGTTTTTTTCTTTTAATGACATATTTTTTATAATGAACATTTTTTAATAATGATGCAATGACTTCATGACCTGTTGAAAGCCCTTTTTCTGTTTCAAATAAAGGAGAAATATCAATTTTTTCATCCACACCAAAGAGTTTTGAGAAATATAAAGCTGTCATCACAGTCAAAGCATAATCACACTCAGCAATAAGAAATCTTATCGTCTGATTTTCGTCAATATATTTAAACATTTGTTTGATAATCATGAAATAACGTCTAGCATTCAAATTTTCTTCAAGTATGCTCCCGAAATTAATTTTAACTGGAGTTACGTTTTCAATTAGTTTTGATATAACTTGAAGGTAAGTCCTTTTGCTTGAGGGATCATCAGGGTCTCCTTTTAAATCAATCTCTTTCGAAATTGCATTATTTAATTGGTTAGCATTTAATCTAACTTGAGTTCTCCCAAGTCCTAAACCGAAGTTCTTTACTTCAATTTTTAAAACTATTAAACTTTCTAATAATCTTTGGTAATTTTTGATCTTTTTAAATTTAATAGAAGCAGTAATGTCGTCAATTTTTTCAATTAATAAATTTTCATTCGTAATTAATTTATTTTTATTCTTAAATAAAAAATTAGAAATATATTTAACATCGTCAACATTATCCAAAAGTTTCGGGTCAGAAAAATATTTTAGAGTTTTTTTGTTAACTGAAATTGATTCAGAAATTAATTTATGAAAATTATTAACTTTTTTTGAAAGTTCTTTGTCTTTAGAAATTTTTAAAATTTCTTTTATACTTTTTTCGTACTCGAAAAGTTGTTCTAACTTAACTTTTAATCTTTTAGAAAAAGTATTACTCCATGAAATATCACCTCTTCCATCAACATCATAACCAACCCAAGTATGTAATCTAAAAATTTGAGGCATAATCTCAAAATATTCATTAGGAAAAATCTCTTTTGTAACATTTACAACAATTTTAAAAAAGCTACCCAGAGCGTATTGAAGGTTCTTCAAAGCAATAATTGATAATTCGTGTTCAAAATCTAAAGATATATTTTTTTCAGGTTTTTGTTCAGTTTTAAAAATATCCTTAATAATTGACTTTAATTCTGAGTCACTAATCTTTTTTCCTTTTTCGTTCTTATTAGTTGCTAACTTAGCTAAATTAACCATAATTTGATGTGTCATTCCAAAAGTAGGGTGAGCCGTAAGTACAATTCCAAAAGTCTCTTTTTGTAATTTTTCATTAAAATCATCAAATGAAATTTTTTGTTTTTTTTTAAAGGCAAGTGATTTTATAATTTTATGTATTGATTTACTATTTTCCTCTTCACTAACACTTCCCATGTAATCCTTTAAACGATCTGCCCTAAAGCCAAGAGAACCAACTGCTAATCTTTGGATTAAGGCCTCTAAGGCAGAATAGTTTAATAAATTTTTTTCTAATCTTCTTGAAATATCCAGAGCTAACATTGTTATAGAATTTGAAAAAGGATCCTTTTCTGCACCAGATCTAATTTTATCAAGATCTTTTTGTAGTATTTTTCTTAGCATTTGAGTATCGATATCTTTATCAACTGGAAAACAACTCCAAGTTTTTGGAAGAAGAGGTTTTCTGTACAAATCCATCTCTGCGTGAGAGAGTTTTCTTATATTAATACTTGTCATTTTAAAAAAAATCCTTTAGATAAATGTTTATATCATAGTTTCAATCCTTATGAAGTTTTTTTAAAAATTCGATCTATGGCAATATTAAAAGAAAAAGTCTTAAGTGTTCACCATTGGACAGACAAAACATTTAGCTTTAAAACCACAAGAAATATGGGGTTTAGATTCAAAAATGGTGAATTTGCAATGATTGGACTAGAAATAGATGGAAAACCTCTTTTAAGAGCTTACTCAGTTGTTAGCCCTAATCATGAAGACCACCTAGAATTTTTATCTATAAAAGTTCCAAACGGCCCTCTAACAAGTAAACTTCAACATATCAAAGTTGGTGATGAAATTTTAATTAATTCAAAACCAACAGGAACATTGGTTTGTGATTATTTACTTCCCGGGAGAAACCTCTTCATGTTATCAACAGGTACTGGACTAGCTCCATTCATGAGCATTTCCAGAGATCCTGAAACTTATGAAAAATTTAAAAAAGTAGTACTTGTTCACGGAGTGAGAACTGCTAAAGAGCTAGCTTATATGGATACTCTAAATAACCTTAATAAAGACGATATATATTCAGAAGTTACCAAAGGAAATTTTATTTATTTTAACACTGTTACAAGAGATGAATGGCCACGTAAGGGAAGAATAACCACATGGATAAATGAAAAAAAATTATGGACCGCTCTTCAAATTGAAGAATTTAATCCTGAAGAAGATAGAATTATGATTTGTGGTTCTGAAGAAATGACATTTGAAATTAAAGGTATATTTGAAAAGCTTGGTTCATTAGAAGGTTCAACAAAAGTTCAAGGTGGTTTTGTTATTGAAAAAGCTTTTGCAGAGAAATAAATCTAGTTATGATAAAGTTAGTATATTTTGACTTCAATTTTTGGCGTGTAGATATTTTAAGACTTAGTCTTGGATATTCCAATGTTCCATATGAGTATAAAAGAATAAAAAGACAAGAATGGCCAAAAGAAAAGAAAAAATTTTCCTTTGGACAACTGCCGATAATGATTATTAAGGACAAACAATATGCCCACACCCATTCTCTGGCACGATTTTGTGCTCTGGAATCAAAGCTTTATAATAATGACAAGCTTAAGGCAATGGTTATTGATCAAGTTTTGGATTGGGCTAATGAAATAACTAACAAAATTACGCCATCAATAAGAGCAGCAATGAGAGATAAGGATTTTGAAAAATCGAAAAGATTAAGAGAGGAGTTTGTTGAAAATGACCTTTTAGTTTGGTTTTCTTACTTAGAAAAATTTTTTGATCAAAATTCAAAAAAAAAAAAATTCTTCAATGATGAATTTAGTATGGCAGATATTATAGCCTGGCGTGTTATATACTGGTTTTATTGTGGTGTGCTTGATAAGATCGATAACAAGTTTTTGGATAAATTTCCTTTAATTCAAAATTTTTTTAAGCAAATGAATACTTTTAAATCTTTTACTAAACTTGACGAGTATAAAGATATAATTACTTAGACTTTTGCATTTCTAAATCAAAGTTTTTTTTCATCCAAAATAAAACTAAAAGCGCTGGCATCCCCAAGAATGTTGATAAAATAAAGAAATTAGTCCAGCCATAAGATTCAACTAAATAACCAGAAGGAGATGATAAAACTGTTCTGGCTAAACCCATGATTGATGACAAAAGGGCATATTGTGTTCCAGTATAGTTTTTATTACATAAAGCAGATAAATATGCCACAAAAGCTGCTGATCCTAGGCCACCGGAGAAATTTTCTCCTGCGACAGTTAGATAAAGATAAGAAATTTCTGGTCCAACTAAATTCAATAATACATAAAGAAGGTTTGATAAAACTTGAAAAAAACCTGAAACAATTAAGGCATAAATTATACCTAATTTCTTAACCAAATATCCTCCTAAAAACACCCCACAAATAGTCATTAATACACCAAAAACTTTACTTGCATTTGCAATCTCGATATTTGAAAAGCCTATCTTTACATAAAATGGATTTGCCATTACACCGGCAATTACATCACCAAACTTAAAAGAAAATATTAAAATTAAAATTAAAAAAACTTTTATTGCTGAATGACGAAATAAAAACTCGAAAAAGGGCTTTAGTAAATTTTTTTCATTTCTATTTTTCGACAAATGATCTTTTTTAATAGGAAGGAATAAGATTGATAACCCTAGAAAAAAAATAATAAAACCAACTATCATAAAAACTGTATTCCAAGCAAAATAATATTTAAGATAAAGTGACCCAGCACCTGCGAGTATTCCGCCTATTCTATAACCAAACTGTGTAACCGCAGCACCTGCACCTTGAGAACTATCATCTAATATTTCTATCCTGTAACTGTCAATAACAATGTCTTGTGAGGCTGAAAAAAAAGATACCAACAATGCAAAAAAAGCAGTTAATTCAATATTTTTACTCGGATTACTGAAACCTAATAAGAATATAGAAATTATAAGAAAAAACTGAATTACAAAAAGCCAAGACTTTCTGTGACCAACAATTTTATACAAAATTGGTATTTTAAAATTATCTATTAAAGGAGCCCATAAAAATTTAATTGTCCATGGGATCTGAGTTAATGCAAATAAACCTATTGTTGATATATCTATATTTTCTCTTGTTAACCATATAAATAGAGTAGATAGAGTTAAATAGAGTGGAATACCACTTGAGATACCCATTAAAAAAATTAAAAACTGATTTTTATTAAGATATAGGGATGAAAAATTTTGAATCATATATTGAAATTTTACAATTAATAACAATAATAGTTTAATGAGACATTTTATCCATTCAATTTTTATTGTGTTTATTTTTTTCAACTCAATCAGTTCTGCATCTGATAATATTCCTAACCTAGTTGGTACTTGGGTTGGAATTAATAAGACTGTATCAGAAGATAGAGGTTACAGATCTTGGGAAAAAAAGGTTGAAATTCTTGAGCAAGATGAAAGACGCTTCAAAGGTAAGTTTTCTTACACTGATGGAACAAAAAACTTTTTTGGGGTAATACACCCTGATAATAAAACAATTACTTGGGTTGCGACTAACAGCAGAGGATATAATATGGGAAAATTGCTTGACCAAAATAAAATTAGTGCTTGCTACGTTGAATCAGGAATTGATGCAACCGCTGGATGTGCTGAACTTACTAGAAAGTAAATGTTTACAACAACTCCTTTATCAATAAGGTTGGTTTCTTTAAAAATTCATTCCTCGAACCTTGCCAGTGTATTTTTGCATCATCAATAACTATAAATTCCTTAAAATGTTTTAGTGCACTCTTGACATCAGAAGATACTGTCAACATAGTGATGTTGAATTCTTTACAAAGGGTTGAAATAATATTAAAAATCATGTTGGTTTTTATCGGATCTAAACCAGCAGTTGGCTCATCTAATAAAAGAAATTTAGGTTTATGAGAAATTGATCTTGCTATAGCAACCCTTTTTCTCATACCACCTGATAACTCTGAAGGATATAAAAAAGCATCCTTAACATTTAAACCAACTTTTTTAAGAAGCTTTTGAGATTCTTTAACAAGAAAATTTTTGTCATTATTTAGGCTTTTAAACATTATATTTTCCCATACTGTCATGCTATCAAAAAGTGCGTCTTTTTCGAAAACCATCCCTATTGAATTAACTACTTCATTGAATTCCTTTTTGTCTTTGACTGATATATTATTTACTTTAATTTCACCACTAGAAATCTTAATTAAACCTATTATTGATTTAAGTATGGTACTCTTACCCGATAAACCTTTACCTACTATACATTTCGGAATATTTGGTTTCACTTCAAAAGAAATATCATGTAAAATTTTTTTTTCTTCAAAATGAAGATTAACTTTATATAAATAAATTGTATTATACATAAAAAACTTCTTATGATTTTATTGTGAAAATTAACTTTAATCAATCCAACATAAAATTTAAAAAAGGAACGGTCATATTAGCAAGTGCTGGACCAGGAGACCCAAACTTAATAACTCTAAAATTAAAATATATAATTACCCTTGCTGATGTAGTAATCTTTGATGCGCTTGTTAATAATAAAATTCTTAATCTTTGCAAGCCGAATGTAAAACTTATTTATGCAGGAAAATTAAAAGAAAGAAAAGCTTGTACGCAGTCAGAAATTAATGAGTGGCTACTTGAATATTCAAAAAAAAATAAAAAAGTTTTAAGACTTAAAGGAGGAGACGTTAGTTTTTTTAGTAGAGTAAGTCAGGAAATAAATTTTTTAAAAAAAAATAAAATTAAAACTGAAATACTTTCTGGAATCACATCTTCCCAGGCTTCTTTAAAAAGTGCTGGATTAAGTTTTTTTAATAAGAGTAATTTTTGTAATTTTATGACAGGTCATAAAATTATTGTAAAAAAAAATAAAGAAGTCAATTATGGTCAAATTTGTAAAAATAAAGGAAAAATTATTATATATATGGGTGTTAGTCAAATAAGTTTAATTGTCTCAAAACTAATTTCTAATGGAATTAATGAGAATGAAAAAGTTACTTTAATTCAAAATGCATCTATGGAGTCAGAAAAATTATTTTTTACCTCTTTAAAAAAATGTCCCATGTTTATTAAAAAAAATAACGTTAAATCACCTTCAATAATTGTCATAAGATAAAAAAATTATCAAACCTGAAAAATATATATGAAAAATAAAATTGAATTCTTTTTGCTATTATTTTTTTATAACATTTCAAGATTAATTGGAGTAAACCTTTCATCTTATTTAGGAGGAATCATAGCCTGGTTTTACGGACTATTTTCTAACAGAAATGTGATAGGGATGAAAAATTTAAATTTAGTTTTTCCTAGGAAAAATTTAATAGAGAAAAAAAAAATTTTAAGAAGAATGTGGTTTCATTTTGGAAGAGTCATTGGTGAATATCCTCATCTTCATAAAATAAAAATTCACAAAAATACAAACGTAAAAATAGTAGGAATTAAAAATTTATTAGGCCCACTGAAAAAAGAAAAGAATTGTATTTACTTTTCAGCACATATCGGTAATTGGGAGTTATCGTCTCATCCTTTAACACAAAATGGATTTAAGATTAATTTCGTTTATAGAGCATTTAATAATAAATATGTAGATGATTTACTAAGGAAAATAAGATTTAAATATGGTGTTAATCTTATAAAGAAGGGATCAGATGGTGCCAAAGAATGTATTAAAGCATTAAAAAATAAAGAAAACCTTGGAATGTTAATTGATCAAAAAATGAACGATGGTTTACCCATCAGTTTTTTTAATAAATTAGCAATGACTGCTCCAGCTATAGCTAAATTTTCTCTCAAGTTTAAATGCCAAATTGTTCCAGCTTTATGTGTAAGAGAAAAGGGTACAAAATATAAAATAGAATATTTCAAACCAATTCAATACAGTTTTTTAAAAAAGCTTGGCTCTGAAGAAAAAATTATGCTTTATTTGAATAAAATTATCGAAAAGTGGATTCTTAAACATCCAGAGCAGTGGATTTGGGTTCATGAAAGGTGGAAAAATTAGAGTTCAAGAGTATTTATCAGTTTTTTACAAACTTTATTTGTCTCTAAAAGTTTTTTATATTTCCAATTTTCTAGCTTACCATTGAATAATTTAGCCATTTTTTTTTCTAATATAAGCTCTGTGAAATCCTTAATTTTAGTTTTTATTTTTTTTATTGGAACAATGTACACTTTTTTTCCAGAAGATAGAGAATCTGAAATCATACTTATTGAATCAGCCGTAACAAAAACATATTCAGAGATATTTAATAATAGCCAATAGGGATTATTTCTTTTTTGTGGAAAAAAAAAGTTTTCACTTGATGCCTTTTGCTTGATCAAATTTTTAATATGAACAGGAGTCCTTCTTGAAAAACAATAAATGACTTCATAGTCTTCTGATAGTAAATTTAATTTTTTAATTGTATTCTCAAGTTCTTCAAATAAAATTTTCGAACTTTTACCATCTCCTCCAATAAGAAATGAAATTTTTTTTTTTTTTTTATCAAAAGGCTTACCAATGTTTTTATTTTTTTTTTTAAATCTTTTTAGGTCAACTAATGTTCCGAACGTTGTAATTACATTTTTTTCAACTTTTTGTTTTATGTCATGTTCTGGAATAATGATTTGGTCGAATTCGTTTTTTTTGAAATAAGGATTAAGAATATGACAGTTTTTTGCAAAACTTTTTTTTTTAAAAACTAAATTAAATGGCGCAGATATTCTTCCGCATGAAATGATAAAGTCAATCTTTTTTCTAGGCTCAAAATAGTATCTAATTCTTAAAAAAAAATAAATTAAAAAATTTGGTAAATAGCCTAACAAGCCTCGATAAACTTCCATATATTCAACAACTATTTCTTTTTTTGATATTCTTTTTAATTCATTGATAATTGAGTTACATTGATTAAGACTACTTAATTTATTGTCAGTAACAGCTAAGATATTGAACATGTTTTTAAACTTTTTTTTTACTTTTTTTTATAACTAAATATTTATAGCCTATTGCCAGGTAAACCATAAAAAATAAAGCGAATAAATTATCACTTAAAAAGTGTCCACCCATTGAAATTCTACAAAAACTAACAATTATTCCAAAAAGCATGTTCAGAGAAAAGAATAAAGGATTTTTTAAAATTAATGCTCCAACCAAAAAAGAAAAGGCGGCTGACGATTCTCCACTTATCCATGAGCAATTTTTTTCACATTGATCAGACTTGACAAAAGCACGAGAAAAATTTTTGTCACCTCCAAATTCTGTAATATGAACTGGCCTTGCCCTACCCCATTGATCTTTAAAATACCAATTAGCTATTATTCCAGAGCCCACTATTGGACCAATAATAAGTCCTATTAAAGCTAATCTAAATCTTTTGTTTAGGAATGTTTTTAGATTTTTAAACTTCTTAGCATAATCTACTAGTAAAATAAAAAGTGAAGTTATTGGTATTAAAACCATTAAATCTTTCAAAAAAGATCTCAGACTTTTAATAAAAATTATTCTTTCAGAGATAAATTTATTATTTTCAAAAAAGAGGTTAGAAAAATAAATATCTGATTCTGGAAAAAATGTAAAAAACATTAAAAAAAAAAAAAAAAAAAACGTATTTATTACTAATAAATTTTTAAGTTTTAAATATTTCATAAATTATTATTTTGAGCCTCTTTTTGGTTTAAGAACGTTTAAATATCGAAGTCTCAAAACTATAATTGCTAAAGCTAGTATAAAAATAGCTAATGACTCATAAATGAGAATTGCAGGATCTAAGTCCTTCTTTTGGAGTATTATTAATCGAGAAATTGCAGTTATAGCAATTATTAAAGGATATGTAATTCTTATCTCCTCTTGTAGTAAATATACTCTAATCATTCCCATTACCTCCACATAAATAAAAAGTAATAGTAAATCTGCAAGTTCTACTTTTTTTATGCTAATCATATTAAAAACTTCGATTGAAAAACCTATTACTGCTCCAATGAAAATTAGTAAGACTGCTGAAACCTGGACAAATCTAATTATTTTTTTTATCTCCATGGTTTCATAATCTTATTTATTTTTCTTGAAGTCAATCAAACATTTTTTCAATTCAGAGATAAAAGAAAAAAAATTTTAATCAATATTTGATTAGACGGTTTTTTTTACAATATCAGATTCCATGTGTTTTAGTAAAAATTTAGTGATATAATATGTTTTTAATTTTGTAAATAAATGAAACAAAAAATTTATCCTGTGATAATGTGTGGTGGTTACGGAACAAGATTGTGGCCAGCTTCAAGAAAAAGTTTTCCAAAACAATTTATGAAGATAAATTCTAACAACCCCCTATTTATAGAAACAATTAAAAGATTTATAAGTAAAAATTTTTATGATGTAACATTAATTGGTAATTATGAACATCGTTTTCTTTTAAAAAACTTTCTTAATAATTATAAGATAAAATATCGTTCAATAATTTTAGAACCTTTCTCTAAAAATACTCTAATATCAGCAATTTTAAGTGTTCTTGAAATCAAAGATTTAGATAAAAATGCCAAAATACTAATTGTTCCAGCAGACCAAATAATTAAAGATAAAAAAAAATTAATAACTAGTATTTTAGAAACAAGTTCTTTGGTTGATAGTGGCTACATCAACACATTTGGAATCAAACCTACACACCCGTCAACTCAATTTGGCTATATAAAACCAAAAAATAAAAAATTGTCTAATCACTCGAGTGAAGTTGAAAACTTTTTAGAAAAACCTAATCGAGAGAAAGCAATTAAACTTTTTAAATCAAAATCATACTTTTGGAATTCTGGGATTTTCTTTTTTTCAGCAAAGAGTTTTTTAAATGAAATTAATACTCATGCGCCAAAAACCTACAAGAAGGTTAAAGAAGTGTTTTTAGAAAAAAAAAAAGTTTTTGAATTTATCTCATTTCCAGAAAAAAAATTTAAACTTCTTCCTAATCAATCAATTGATAAAGGTTTAATGGAAAAGACAAAAAATGCTGCCATAACTTTTACTAATGTAGATTGGAGTGATATCGGTTCATGGCAAGGAGTTTGGGAATGTTTAAAAAAAGATAAACAAAATAATTACTCAAACCATAAAAATCTGATATTTAAAAATGTTAAAAACTCATTAGTCTGGTCGTCAAATCCTGAAAAAAAGTTAGTTGGTATAAATGTAGATAATCTAATTGTAGTTGAAGAAGATGACACAACCTTAATTATGAATAAGGATAAAAATAATGATGAACTCAGAGATATAGTTGGAAAATTAAAAAGAAAAAAACATATTTCTCTTGATGTTCATAAACATATTTATAGACCATGGGGTGAATTTAAAACTATTCACACAGATCAAGGCTTTCAAATAAAGATTTTAATAATTTATCCAAAAAACAAAATTTCTTTACAGTATCATAAAAAAAGATCAGAGCACTGGGTTGTTGTTGAGGGAAAAGCTTCAGTTACAAAAGGTGACCAAAGGTTTGATTTAAAAACAAACCAATCAACATTTATAGATGTTGGAGAAATTCATCGCCTTGAAAATAAAACTTCTCGAATACTAAAGTTAGTTGAAGTTCAAACTGGTAAATATCTCGGAGAAGATGATATTGTAAGAATTCAGGATAAATATGGAAGAAAAAAAAAGTAGAATTTCCTTAGAGAATAAAAAAATATGGGTTGTAGGACATAACGGTATGGTTGGTAATTCTATCCTTAAAAAATTAACGAAATTTAAATCAAAGATTTTAGTTGCAGAAAAAAAAGATTTAGACTTAAGGTGTCAGGAAAAAGTTTTAAACTGGATGAAAAGAAAAAAACCTGAGGTAATATTTTTAGCTGCAGCAAAAGTTGGAGGAATCGCTGCTAATATGTCTTTTCCAAGAGACTTTTTGTATGATAATATAATGATTTCTTTTAATATAATTAATTCAGCAAAATTAATTAATGTAAATAAGCTTGTTTATTTAGGTTCATCATGTATTTACCCAAAAAATGGCAAGCAACCATTCGTTGAAGATTCCCTTTTAAAGGGAGAGCTAGAAACTACTAACCAGTGGTACTCTCTTGCAAAGATTGCTGGCATCAAATTATGTGAGGCTTTTAGAATTCAAGATAATTGTAATTTTATATCAGTCATGCCAACTAACTTATATGGTCCAATGGATAAATTTGATGATTATAACGGTCATGTTCCTGCAGCACTCTTGAATAGGTTTCATTTAGCTAAAATAAATAATTTGCCAAAAGTAACAGTATGGGGAAGTGGAACTCCATTAAGAGAGTTTTTATATGTTGATGATTTGGCAGATGCATGTGTTTTTTTAGCTGAAAATTATAACTCATCCCAGCTAATTAATGTTGGTTCAGGGCATGAAATTTCTATCAAAAAATTTGCCAATCTAATCAAAGAAATTGTTGGGTATAAAGGGAAAATAATATTTGATACCTCTAAGCCCGATGGAATGAAAAGAAAACTGTTAGACTCAGAAAAAATAAAAAGAATTGGTTGGAAACCTAAAATTAGTTTAAAAAAAGGTTTAAAACTTTTCTACAAATGGTATTTAGATAATCAAAATATATTAAGAAAATAAAGGCACTAAATTTTGAAAAAAATAGCACTTATAACTGGAGTAACTGGTCAAGATGGTGCTTTATTATCCGAGTTTCTTCTTAAGAAAAATTATGAAGTCCATGGTATTAAAAGAAGATCATCCTCTTTTAATACTGCCAGAATTGATCATCTCTATAAAGATCCCAAAGAAACAAAAACAAATTTTTTCTTACACTATGGCGATCTAACAGATGCAACAAATCTAATAAGACTTTTAAAAGAAATAAAACCTACAGAAATCTATAACTTGGCAGCCCAGAGCCATGTTCATGTAAGCTTTGAAACTCCTGAATATACAGCTAATGCCGATGCTCTTGGTACACTTAGAATACTTGAGGGAATAAGAATACTTGGTCTTGAAAAAAAAATTAAATTTTACCAAGCCTCTACCTCAGAGTTATACGGAAAAGTTTCAGATAAATTACAAAACGAAGAAACTGCTTTCTATCCACGTAGCCCTTATGGAGTTGCAAAACTTTATTCCTATTGGATAACTAAAAATTATAGAGAGGCCTATAATATTTTTGCATCTAATGGAATTTTATTTAATCATGAAAGTTCAATAAGAGGTGAAACTTTTGTGTCAAGGAAAATTGCAAGAGGTATTGCGGCGATAGTAAATAAAAAACAAAAATATTTATATCTGGGCAATCTTAACGCAAAAAGAGACTGGGGACACGCAAAGGATTTTGTGGAAGGAATGTGGATGATATTACAACATAAGAAGCCTGATGACTTTGTTCTGGCAACAAGTAAAACTTACTCAGTTAGGGATTTTGTTGAACTAGCATTTTCTTTTGTTGATATTAGCATAGAATGGTCTGGAACTGGAGTAAATGAAGTTGGAAGAAACTCAAAAAACGGAGAAACTTTGATTAAAATTGATAGTGCATATTTTCGACCGGCAGAAGTTGACTATTTAAGAGGTGACTACAAAAAAGCAAACAGAATTCTAGGTTGGAAACCAAAGATCTCGTTTAAAGAACTTGTGAAAGAAATGGTCGAAAATGAGCTTCTGAATATTTAAATTTCACTATAAATCTTATTGTATTTTTTAAATGATGTTTCTAGACTAAATTTTTCTTTTACTATTCTTTTACTTACTCTTCCAAATTTTTTTCTTGTTAATTTATTTTTTATTAGCTCTTCAAGTCTTTGTGAAAGTTTAATATCGTCATCTTTTTCAACTAAAAATCCATTTTTATTATTAAACACTTGTTCAACATTTCCACCAACTTTGGTTGCTATAACTGGTAGACCATAACTCATATACTCAAGAATGCTATTGGATAATCCTTCCTCATTGGAAGTAAGAATACCTATATCAGCATTCATGAGAAACTTTGATATATTTTTATTTTTTTTAATAAAATTAATTTTACCTTTATTCTCAAACTTAATTTTGCTTTTCAATTCATTCACAATATTATCTGTATCATTTCCAACTAAGTTGAGAGACCATTCCAGTCTATCCGGTAATTTATTAAAGGCATTAATAATCATATTATGGTTCTTGTAACTAATGAAATTTGCAATACATAAAATCTGGACTATTTTTTTTTCTTTTTTTATGATGTTAGCTATTTCAACACCATTACTTATGATAAGACATTTTTTTGGATTTACACCTTCCTCATTAATAAGTTGATAATAATTTTGTTTAGAATTTGTAATTATTAAATTCATTTTTTTATGAAGTTTTTTTTCAATAAATCTGCAAAAAAGGAATTTTTTTTTGATAATAGTTTAAGGATCTTCTAGACATTAAATATTTTTTTTTAGAGAAAAAATATGGAAGAAAAGATCCCAGTAGATAACTGTGCGGTAGATAAAAATGGACTATATCTGGTTTACTTTGTATAAAAGATTTTAGAATCATGTAGATATAGCTAATGATTCTAAATGGCATACTTCGTTGACTTTCTTTTTTGGGTACTAAAACTTTAATCTTCAACTTTTTATAATCATTTAATAAATCTCCTCCTCTAATAAATGACAAAACAGTAAAATCAAAGTAATTAGACAAAGAACCTATTATTTTTAATAATTGTTTCTCAGTTCCTCCAATATCTAAAGAACCAATAATTATTAAAATTTTACGTTTAAATTTTTTCACCGACAATAATTGCTGAAGCTATACAATATTTTTTTTCATGAGAAATACTAACTAGTATATTAAAGTCTTTAGTTTTTTTTTTCAAAAGTTGATTTATATTTCTGTCAAGAATTATTTCTGGTTTTCCATAATTATCATTTATTACTGATATTTTTTTGAAGCTTAATCCATTTCGAAATCCTATACCCAAAGCCTTAGCAATAGCTTCTTTAGCAACAAATCTTCCGGATACAAAATCAATTCTTCTCTTTTTTTGTGTGGGAATTATTTTTAACTCCTGCTTACTAAGAACTTTAATTAAAAAGTTAAAACCAAATTTATCATAAATCTTTGAAATTCTTCTAATTTCAACTATGTCAATACCTTGCCGAAAATACATATTTTTTTTTTACAATTTCCTTTAAAAAAATTAAACACGCTAAAATTATTATCGGATACACTGGCATAAGATACCTTACCGTAGAAATATTAACAAATGAAACTACAAATAAATAAATCTGAGGAAAAATAATAAAATAAAAAGAATCACCTTTTTTGTTTAAAAAAAATCTTATTAATGAAATTAAAAAAATAATCTGAAAGAAGGCAAATAATAAAATTGAAAGATTTTGACCAATCTTTATGATTAAAGAGTCTGTAATTTTAATTCCTCCTGAAGAAAGTAAAATTTCCTCAAATTCAGGCAAATAATTTTTTTTTAAATATTCTTGTTTAAAACCAGCAACCCATTGGCCAAAAAAATGACTCATTGAAAGGTTTACGTAATCGATAAAATTATTTTTTAATAAATACCCTAATATTAATATCTTGTTATTGTACATGTCTTGATAAAGCTTTTTTTCGTCAGTATTTAATTCTTCATAAAATTGAAATTGAGCAATTACTTCATAGTCAGATTTAAGTTCTACTTTCGTTGGAAAATTTTTAATTTCGTTAAGACTATTGTGAGTTTTGACAAAATAATTTTTTGATTTTTGTAATATTGATTTATAAATTTTGGGATATTTTTCTATTTCAAAACTTTTTTTCCCTGACAGAAAAAATGTCTTTCCTAAAATCATTTCTCCCAAAACATTACTTCTAATATCATTTTTTTTATAGAAAATAATATTTTCCAAAACAACAAAAAATAAAATTATCAAAAAGCATTTTAAATAATTAAATTTATCTCCTCTTAAGAAATTAAGAAAAAGAAAACATAAAACAACAATAAACCCAATACTTTTAATTGAAAATAATAATGCCAAAATTAAACAATAAAAATAGTAATTTAAATTTTTGCCATTGTTAATTACAAATAATCCTATCCCAATGTTTATTAAACTAAAAAAAATAGACTCAGTGAGTATTGTTTTTGAAAAAGATGTATAAAAAAAATTAAGTATGATTGCGATATAAAGTATTAATGAAATAAATAAATTATATTTTTTAAATATTGAATAACTCAAAAAGACTACACTAAAAGATAAAAATAATATTTGCACATAAATCAAATTTAAATTCAAAGTATCAACAAAATTAATAAAAAAAGGATAAAGCGACTTATATTTTGGTGAATAATTTTGGTAACTGCTAGAGTCTGGAAGTATATAATCCAAAAAACTTACAGAATAATTAATTATTATAAAGTTCAATAATGTAAGCAAACTTATTGATATAGAATTTTTACTATTAATCATGAAAGTTTTTTAATAGTAAAAATAAGACTATCATCAAGTGATGAGAAAAAACTTATTGTAGGAATTTTAAATTTACTTTTTGGGTTAAAAATATTAATTGAAAAACATGAAGAATAAAACTTTAGTTTAATATTAAATACAGAAAAGATTTTCATAATGTCCTTTTTTCTATAGAATTTTATATGAGTAGGATCTGAAACAATTGCTGTAGGTAATAAACCCAACAAAACCCTTACCCTTGATGAAAAAGATAAAATATTAGGAATACTAAAAACTGCAATTGAATCTTTTTTTAAAAGTCTGGTAATTTCTTTTAGAAAATGGTCAGGTTGTCTCAAATGTTCTAAGACCTCTAAACATATAATCAGATCAATAGAATTATTTTTCAAGGGAATTTTTCTTTTCTCAAAATCTAACTTAAAAATTTTAGTACAATTTTTTTTATTTAGTTCAATAACTTTGTCAGATATATCGATGGCAAAGATTTTATTGGGTTTTTCTTTTTTTATAAAATTAATCCATCTACCTGAACCAGGACCAACATCTAAACAGTTTTTTTTTTTTATTCCATAATCACTTAGAATTTTAATTAGAGTTTTATCTTTGTATCCTAAATTATTTGAAGTATTGCTAAGAGAATCTTTACTTTTATTTAGACCTGAAAAAACTCGATTAAAATGGTTGGCAACAAAATTTTTCATTGTTTTTGTGAAAATGTTTTAAATTAATTATAATTTAAATAACACTATCAATTTTTTTCAAATAATGACTCAAAAAAAAATAAATATTTTAATTAATAAAGAAGGAATTGTTTTTTATACAATATACCCTCTAATATTAAATAAAAGAAAGTTATTTGACCTAGGATATGAAATTAAGTTCTATTTTAACCTATCAGAAAGAATTTTGGACTGTGATATTTTAATTCTTGTGTCTAAACCAACTCAAAAAATAATTGACAAAAAAAACATAAGTACAAAAAATAATAATGCCCTATTAAAATATCTCTCTGAAATAAGATCCAATGTAAAAAAAATTATTTGGTTTGATAATTCTGATAGTTCGTCGGTAACAAATTTTGAAGTCATGCCTTATGTTGACATTTATTTAAAGAAACAAATTTTAGTAAATAAGTCACTTTATAATTCTAATTTTTATGGAGGGAGGATATTTACAGATTTTTATCATAAAAAATTTAAAATTGTTGATAAACAACCTTTTGAAAATAACTTTCCTTTAAGAAAAAAATATGAGCATAAACTTAGACTTTCTTGGAATATAGGTTTAGGCAATATTCATAATTCGTTTAGTCCCTTCTATAGCTATTTAAGATACTTTTTTCCATTTTTTATTTTTAAAAGGTATAATGACAAATTTATAGAACCAAAAAAAATACGAGAAATTGATTTTTTTTTTCGAGGAAGTATTAAATACAATAGAAACACAATTAAATTTCATAGGGAAAAACTATTAAATGACTTAAAAACTAAACTGTGCAAAAAAAAATTTGTGTCGGTAATTGGGAGAAATGTTTTTTATAAAAAAAAAATTTCTAACTTTATTAAAAAAGCTCAAGGCAAATTATCAAATAGCGAGTACTTAAAAATACAAAACAATTCTAAAATTTCTTTTAGTCCATTTGGTTGGGGTGAATTAGGAGCAAGAGATTATGAAATTATTTTAGGAGGGTCATTATTAGTCAAACCCAGAATGGACCATATGCAAACTTGGCCAAATATTTTTATACCAAATAAAACCTATGTTCCCTTAGAATGGGACTTTAGTAATTTAGAAGAAATATTTGATACTTATTCAAAGAATCATAAGTTAAGAAATGAAATTATTTCTTGCAGTCAGGAAGCTTACAAGGCAAGCATAAGTTATGGCGGAATGGAAAAATTTTGCTATTGGTTTTTAAAGCAAATCCAATAATTTTAATTCATCCATTTAGAATACCAACTTTGGAATATAAAAAAATTCCACATTTCTGGAGCTAAGTTTGATCCTTTTTTATTATAATCAATAAAAAATTCATCTACTTTACTTTTTTGAAATAGATTTTGATGTTTTATAAATTCACTAGAGGAAAAATATTTGAGTTTTTCATTCAAATGTTGATTGAGTAAAATATCAATTGGAACACCAAAACCCATTTTTGGTCTATTAAATAATTTTTCTGGAAGATATTCTTTTAGTATTTTTCTTAGAATATGTTTTCCTTGTTTATTTTTTATTTTATGAATAGGTCTGCAATTTTTAAGTGAGTACTCTACAACTCTTCTGTCCAACAATGGTGACCTTATCTCTAGACTATTTGACATACTAGCTCTATCAACTTTTACTAAGATATCTCCTACTAAATAATTTTCAATATCATGGAATTGCATATTTTCAACAAAAGAATAGCCTTTGTACTCGTTTTTAAAAGACACTTTTTTATTAAAGGAATTCTCACTAAGTAAATCTAAAAGTCTGTTGCTTGATATTAACTTAGAATAAATTTCAATTTCATCCTTGGAGTTTAAAATTTTAGCAATTTTTTTTAGTCTGTGACCAAAATGGTTAGGTCTAATATTTTGAGGTAACACTAGGCTTAAGCAATCAAAAAAATTATTTGGAAAATAATTGATAATCGATGACATTAATTTTAAAAAACCTGAACCGAGAAGTTTATTAATAGTTAAAAAATCCTTTGCCCACAAATATCTTGAATAACCACCAAAAACTTCATCACCTCCATCTCCAGATAAAGCAACTGTTACATCCTTTTTTATTTGATTACAGATTAAAAATGTTGGAATTTGTGAGGAGTCACCAAAGGGCTCATCATAAATCTCTGGAAGTTTTTCAATTATTTTATCAAGATTAGTTGTATCTAAAGGGAAATTGGTATGATTAGTTTTTATATGATTTGATATCTTTTTTGCATAAATTGATTCGTCAAATAATTTATTTTCAAAACCAACAGAATATGTTTTTATATCATCTTTATTGGTTTTAGCTAAAGAAGCAATCAATGAACTATCGATTCCTCCAGAAAGCAAAACTCCAACAGGAACGTCAGCTGTTAGTCTTTCAGATACAGAAGTATTTAAAATGTCATGAAGTTCCTCAATAATTACATTTTCTTTTCTAATAGAATCCGTTGATGAATATAAAAAAGTCTTTGGATACCAATATCTAAATTTTTTTACCTTAAGTTCCCTTGAAAACATTAAGAATGTTCCTGGTTCCAACTTATTTATTTCTTTAAATATTGTTCTAGGAGCTTTGATATAAGAAAATTTCAAGAATTCAGATAGACCCTGATGATTTAGAGTTTTCTTAAATTTTTTAAAATTTAGGATTGATTTTATTTCTGAAGCAAAAATAAGTTTTTTTTCGTCCATAGTCCAGTAAAGCGGCTTTTTTCCAAGTGGATCTATTGCTAAAAATAAATTTTTTTCTTTTTTATCCCAAACAGCTAACGAAAACATTCCCATTATTTTATCAAGGGCTTTTCTAAATCCAAATTGTACAATTAATTCAAGTATAACCTCAGTGTCAGACTGAGTTTTAAATTTCACATTAAATGCGCTTTTAAGTTCATTTTTTAATTTTTTAAAATTATAGATCTCCCCATTAAAGATTATTATATATCTTTCATTATTAGAGTGCATTGGTTGATTGGCTATCTCTGATAAATCAATTATTGACAACCTCCTATGACCCAAATAAATGTTATCTTTCTCAGAAGACCAATATCCTGATGCATTTGGTCCTCTATGCCTTAAAACATTTGTCATGTTTCTAAGAGTTTGTAATGATTCTCTGTGAGTAGAAAAATTATTTAAGAGAAAAAATCCTGATATGCCACACATAAATAATTTATTTACAAAATTTTTTTTTATACTGAATAAATTTTATTTCTAAAAGTTTCTCTTTTTCGACTGGTATTCTCATATTTGGTTTATTTTCTTTAAACCACTATATTCAACTTTATCCAAAAATTTGTGAAAATTTGATGAAACATATATTGCATTCTCATATCTGAGTAATTTTTTGTCAATCTTTATTCTCCATTTCTAAAAAATTTCACATCTTTATATTCAAAAAAGATTTTATGTACACTATTAAACATACAGCTTACTTTTTTTTTAGAATAAAGGACAGTGACTTAGGATACTGATCAAATAGCTCATTAAATCTTATCTGATCCCATAATTTCATATGATCTAAAATTTTTGCTAAACTGTTATCTATATTTTTCGCTTTATATTTTTCGTATCCAGCCAACTTTAATACTTGCAGATTATTAGTATTACAAATTCTTTGAAAGTCTTTCGTATTTAAACCGTAATCGATTGGAGCACAGAATGTATCTAAAAAAAATACTGGTTTTGTTATATTCTCCTGAGCAGCATAACCATAATAAGTACTTTTACCTTTAAGCTTTAATTTGGCTTGATAATAATAATTTTTAATTTTTTGAATAAGCTCATTAATTGTGTGATCCATCAATTTTTTCTTAAAGTGAGGGTACAAATCCATCATAACTTTCGGATCTTTTGTTAATAAGTGTAACATTTCTTTTATTTCGTATCTTCTTTGGTGACCTCTTTCTGAGTATATCATACCACAAAGTAGTCCTCCCTTTTTTAAATTAGCACACAAATTTCTAAAACTTTTTTCATAATCTTTTGAGGTCATAATAGATCCTATTGCAAATATCACATCAAACTTTTTTTTAAACTTTAGTTTTTGAGAGAATGATTTTTTATGAAGCTCAAATCTTCCTTGAAAATTAAAAGAATTTAAAAAATTTTCACCTGCTTTTAATGATGGATTACTTAAATCGATACCTACTCCATAGGAGTTTTTGTAATCATCAAGAATACCAGCAAGATGTCTACATGAACCACACCCAGCATCTAAAAAGTAAAAATTATCACTTTTTTTAATATATTCACTTATTCTTTCACTCCACTGTTTACTCATCGTCGTATTTGGACCAGGGTATCGAATTGAGGAATAAAACAATTCTGTAGTTTTCTTTAAAGACATAAGTTATTTAGTTTTTTTAAATAAAATAAGCAAAATTTAATAAATAGTAAAGTTGAATTAACCTTAGGATTTAGATTTACTTTAGTCAAATTTTTCCTCTAAGATTTTTGACATATTTTACATATCCATCTTTATCTCATATACTAACTTTGTAAAGTTTAATTGACTGTTTAAATTTCATATGCAAATTATTTCTATCCAGATAATCGTCGGAATGGAACACATTAATGGTGATAAATAAAAAAATATTTTTTGTTCTACGCCTAATGTCTGGGTTTAGAGAAAGTTTTGAAAACGAAATTTGGAAACCTCATGGTTCACCAACAATTTATAAACTCTTAGAGCATCTTCAAAACCAAGATTTTAAAAAATATTACTATTTTATAGATGACCAAAATCTGTCAAAAAAAAAAGTAAACTTTCAAAACATTAATTTAAATGCTGATGTAATATCGAGTAAAACATTTTTTTTTAAAAAAATGAGTTTTTATTTAAATACTCTTACTCATTTTCTTTATATTTCAATTAAAATTTTTTTTCACAAGCCAGATATTATTTACGTTGATAGAGGAAATGTAGTTTTAGCAGCACTATTTTGTAGAATATTAAAACGTAAAGTAGTTTTAAGAGTACTAGGTATTCCAACTCCTCTACAAAATCTTAAGAAAGATAAGGGTATATATTCTGTGGTTCTAAGATGGGCATATAAGTCAAAATTTACATGGGTTTTATTTACTGAAGAAGGAAGTAATCCAAAAAATTGGGCAAATAAAAACTTAAGTAAAAATATTAAGAAGAGCTTCTGGATTAATGGCGTTGATAGACCTATTAATATAAATATAAAAAAAAAAAAAAGAATAGATATTTTATTTATCAGCAGACTAACATCTAATAAAGGATGTTTTAATTTATTAAAAAGTATGAAAAAATTATCTAAAACTAAACTAAAAAAAAATTGGGTTCTACATATAATAGGAAACGGAGATAAAATTGAAGAAATGAAAAATTATGTCTGTGATAACATGCTTGAAAATAAGGTAATTTTTTATGGGAGCATTGAACATAATAAAATTCACAAATTTTACAATTTTGGTGATATTTATATTTCTCTCAATAATCAGGGAAATATATCTAATTCAAATTTAGAAGCTCTTAATTATAACTTAAAATGTATTTTTTTAGGTAAAACTTCAAAAAATATTGATAACTTGACCGAAATTCTTTTCCCTGAAGTAAATTTTATTGATAGAGATAATATTGTTAAAAATTTAACTTTAATGTTGCAAAAAATTATTAATGGAAATAGTTTTAAATTAAATTCTAAGGTAAAGCTTACAAGCTGGAATGATAGAATAAGTAAAGAAATAGATAAATTAAGATCGCTCTTTGATGAATAATAAAATAATCTTGGGTATACATGATGGTCATAATTGTGGCGCATCAATTTCAATTGGGCCTAAGATTATTGCCTCTGTAAGTGAAGAAAGACTTACTAGAAAGAAGAATGATGTTGGCTTTCCAGAAAAAGCTATTTCGGAGGTTCTTAAAATTTCAGGTGTTACTTCATCTCAGTTATCATATGTAGCATATGCTTCATTGTTTATGCATTCAAAAAATCATCTTCAGGATATTTATGAATGGTATAATGTTGGAGAAAGTGATCAGAAAAGAGATAATAATATTTCTAACGACTATAAAAAAAAAATTTTTAAGATTAGAAAAGATGAGAGAATCGAAAACGTTAAAAGGTTACTTGGTATAGAAGAGCAAAAAATCAGGTTTGTTGAGCATCATGTTGCTCATTTGGCCGCGGCATATTATCTTTCTCCTTTTAAAAAAAAACCTATTCTTGGAATTACATGCGACGGTGCAGGAGATGGTTTATCAGCCACTGTAAATATTTGTGATAATAATAAAATAAAAAGAATTTGTGAAATTTCTAGACATTCTTCAATTGG
Organism: uncultured Alphaproteobacteria bacterium; assembly: GCA_902536485.1. Classification (GTDB taxonomy): domain Bacteria; phylum Pseudomonadota; class Alphaproteobacteria; order Methylaequorales; family Methylaequoraceae. The sequence continues at coordinate 54,197 of CACAXP010000004.1, forward strand.
AAAAATTTATTCTAGAGTAACCTATCTTATGGGTTTAAGACCATGGCAAGATGAGTACAAAGTAATGGGTTTGGCCCCATATGCAGATAAAACAAGAGTTATAGAACAAAGCAAAAAACTATTTAATTTATTGAACATTGACCACGACGAAATTGCTTTCAAGTTACAAACAGGGTTATCTACAAACTATTGTTATGAATATTTAAAGAAAAGTTTTGAGAATGTTAGGTTCGATGTTATTGCTGGTGCGGTCCAATATTTTACAGAGCAGATGTTAGTTAAGTGGATTAAGAATTGTATCAATCATACAAAAATAAGAGATGTGGTTTGTGGTGGAGGAGTTTTTATGAATGTCAAGAGTAACATGCTTCTAGGCGAAATAAGTAGTGTTAATTCTATTTTTTTTATGCCAACTTCATCAGATGAATCCATTTCGATGGGTGCATGTCTATATTTATATTATTCAGAAAATAACATTAATAACAATGGTGAAAGTGCAATAGAAAATCTTTACTTGGGTGCAGAATTTGACAAAAAATGTGAGGAAAATGAATTAAAAAATAATAATGTAACTGAGTTTTCAGAGGTATTAGAAACAAATAATACAAATAAATATATCGTTGAAATTTTAAAAAATGACGGAATTATTGGACTATGTAGAGGGAAAATGGAATGGGGAGCAAGAGCTTTAGGAAATAGAAGCATTATTACAGATCCCTCAAACTTTAATAAAATTAACATTTTAAACAGCCAAATAAAAAGTAGAGATTTTTGGATGCCCTTTGCGCCTGCAATAATTGATGATGATACAAAAAATATTTTTGACAATAAAAAAAAAATATGTACCCGCTTTATGGCTTCAGCATTTAAAATTAAAGAGGAACAAAAATCAATTTTTTCATCTGCCTCACATCCAAAAGATGGAACAATAAGACCGCAAACTGTATCTGAAAAAAGTAATAAAAATTTTTATGATTTATTGAAAAAGTATAAGAAAAGTACTGGAAGATCTGGTGTGTTGAATACTTCCTTTAATCTTCACGGGGAACCTATTGTTTGTTCACCCAAAGATGCAATTAATGTTTTTAAAAGATCAGGTTTAAAAAATCTTGCACTCAATAACTTCATATTGAAAAAAAAATAAAAGTTAATCAGTTTTAATTAAATTTAATTTAGATAAAAAAAGATAAAGACTATTAAATTCTAATAATAAAAAACTTGTAGTTATTATTTATCAGGTCTGTAATGAAAAACTAAAAAAAGTTAATATTTATTCATTTAAATGTTTTGTTGATGTCCGTTCGAGTAAGAATATGGGTGTCTTTTTATTTATCAAGATTGACTCAGAATCCATGCAAATTATAATAGAACTTTTTGCAGAAACGATAAGCTCAAAAGAATATAATGAAAAAACAATTAATCAAGAAATTTAGGCTTTCTTTGATTTAATTGTAAAATACTCAAAAAAGCCAACCGTCATATTTCTTAAAGTTTGTAATGAATCTCGATGAGATAAATAATTATTTGTGATAAAGAAGCCTGATATACCACACATGAAAATCTATATATCAGTATTAGTTTTATTTATAATCTTTTTGTACAAATCAATATATTTTTGTGAGACTTTTGCCCAATCATAATACTTAACAGAATTTAAACAATTTATTTTAATTCTTCTTAATAAATCTTTATTATTATGAAGCTTTAGTATGATATCAACAAATTGCTCAGCATTATTTTTAGAAACTATAAATCCATTTTTATTATTTTTGACTAAATCTTTACAACCAGGAACTTCGCTTACAACTAAAGGAACACCAGCTGCCATAGCCTCAATTATTACAATTCCAAAACTTTCAATTAACGATGGAAAAATAAAAACATCAGAAATTTTATAAAGTTTTATTAATTCTAGTGATGGCAAACATAATTTTTTAAGATTTGTTAAAGGAAAATCCTCAAATAAAAAAAAATTTTTATTCAAATTTAGATCATTAATTTTACTTTTTAGTTTTTTAACATCCTTTCCAACAATAACGAATTGAAAATTCAGTTTTCGGTGAGTTTTTAGTATGCTAGCAATTTTTAAAATTAAGTCATAATTCTTTTTAATATGATTTCTTCCGACAGAGATCATGGTAAAAGCTTTAGGATCTAGACCATACTTTTTTTTTTCAAAGTTTTTATTAACCTTGATTTTAAAGTTTTTAAGAACGACACCGTTGGTAACTTTATGAACTCGAGATCGTGAAATACCAAATTTATCATAACAATCAAGAATACTATCAGAAGTAGCAATTAAATTTTTAGATTGCTTAAGGTGATCTTTAATTAATCTTTCATTCTTTTTTTTTTTTGAATATCCATAACCAATTTCTTTTTCAAATTGAACATCTTCTCCAACACATCTTAATAAATAAGGAATTTTTTTTTTATTTGCGTATTTGATAAATGAAATTCCTAGAGGAAATGCTGATGTTATATGCCAAAAATCAAAGTTATATCTAAGGTTTAAGTATTCAAATATTTTTTTAAAATAAAAAAGTCCAAATGAACTAGATATCTGAAATACTGAAAAAGTAAACGGTGGAAAACTTTTAACTTTGTAACCTAAATTAATATTTTTTTTTTCTAATTTTTTAAAAATTGAATATGAAGTAATTACAAATGGTTCATGACCTTTTTTTAAAAGTTCAGTTGCAAGGTTATGAAGACCTACTTCCATACCTCCCAAATTGGGTAAAAAAGATAGAATTGGTAATGCTATTTTTAGTTTAGTTTTATTTTTGTAAATCATTCAGAAGATTATTAAAAAAATATTTTTATTTAAAGCTGACTTTTTGGATCAATATCTAAGTATTCAAACCATTTTTTTACATATAGTGAAATTGAGTTTCTTATTTTTTTTCTTTCATTTATAAACTCAATTAACCCAAAAATATGATAATGGTGACCATAACGGGAAAAATAATCAAAATAAGTTGCAATACTATTTCTTTTTTTTTTTCCTAAAATAATTTTTAAAAAAATTAAAAAAGGTGTAATTAAATTATAAGGGAAACTATCAAAATCTTTTATTAAAGGATTAAAATCTTTAAAAAGACCAGCAAAATTCCAGTTTTTTAAATACTTCTTATACAAATATTGATTAATTCTTAATTCTGTAGGTATTTCACTCCAAAACCTTACAAATGCACCATCCCAAAATGGCAAATACCAATCAAAGCCAAAATAGTCATATACTCTTTGTCCTTGAATAATAAATTTGACTTGACGTTCATGATATTCCCATATTTCATATATATCCTCTTGTTTACAGTTTTTGTATTCTTTAAGAGATTTTAATTCATCAATTTTTTTTTCTAAACCTCTTATCATATCTTTTTTTATCACAATAGATTGTTTCCATAGTGAATAATGTTTTGAAAAAATTTCTTTCGCTAATATTTTATTTGATTGTTGTTTCAAATTGATTGAATAAGGAATATGTCCTCCAGATATAAAATCACCTGTTTGACCATTCACTATTAAATAATTTTTTGATTTAACTAAAAGCTTCTTTAGCTTTTGAACAATAAGAAAATCATGAAAGTGCGGAACGGACGCTAGACCATCAGCAAATTTAATAAAATTCACTACTTGCTGTTTTTTGAAGAAATTGGAATAATCAACTTTTTTTATTGTTAAATGTTGCCACTTTACTTTAAGTTTTTCACAAATCTCTTTAGCAATTTTCGAATCAGAGTTACCTTTAATACCATAAGAGAAAGCAAGTATTTTTCTATAACCTTTCTCAACTAATTTGGAGAGAATTAGTCTAGAATCTAAACCGCCACTCATAAAAATTACAATTGTTCTATTATTTGTTTTTTTTATAAGCCTGTTAATTGATGAATCAATAACTTTATTTAATTTAGCTAAAGCTTCATTTCCGTTAATGTTCGATTTTATTTTTTTATGATAGAAAAAGTAATTATTACTTTCTAACTTGTTAGTGTGTTTGTTGAATTTTAAAAATTTACATACTTCAGTTTGATACAAACTCTTATATAGAGTTCGTTTGCCTGAAACATATCCTGAAAAAAAACACTCATTAACTGATTCATCTAGAATTTTGTTAAGTTTTAATGTTTTTTGTAAAATTCTTGCATCGTTGCTTGCAATAAATAGATCTTTATCTTTGTAATAAAAAATAGGAAAACTTCTACAAAAATCAGAAATACATATAATATTATCTTTACTCTCAATTATAGCGGAGAAAAAATTATTACTTTGAGATAGTTTTTTTTTAATTTTTTTATTAGAAAAATCATTATCTATTAAGAATTCATTTACGGTTTTTTTACATCCGGCATAATAGACTAATAAATTATTTTGTTTCTCAAAGTTCCATTTACCAAGATCTGCAAATAAAACATTTTTTGTATGCATATTTTAATTTTTCTAATTGGCGACTTTATTTTTTTTCGTGACTTAGTAATCCGGTAGAAAGTTGAAAACTCACTTTTTCTTTTATTCTGGATATCATAACTGCTCGTTTAGTTTTTTCTCCAAAGCATTTTTTACAAACTTCAGGTTTTCTACCTTCCTTTGTTCGAATATTACAAATTAAGGATTTGTTTTTATCGAGTAGTTCTGAAATTTTGTTTGTTTTTGCATTTCCAAGAGTAAAAAAAGGTGATGACATATGACAACATGGTACAACATCACCACTTGCTAATACGGCAAGAATTGGATGTCCACACTTAAACGAACCAGTGTAAGGCTGAAAATCCATCAATCTTTGGCCATACATAAATCTTTTTATTTTAATATCAATGTTAGGAAAGATCTCAAAACTATCTTGATCTCTATAATCACATTTTAGATTATTAAAATAATCTTCTAGCTTAGATTCATTAAAAGTGTAATTTTTTTCAAACTTTTCATATCCCTTTAGAAAATCAACTAGATCTGGGTATACTTGATCCAACGATAAAGGTACAGACGGATCACCAACACTAAATCCTAAAATCTTTCTAAATAACAACTTTTTCTTGTTTAAAAAGTTACAAGCCATGTCCATTGTTATGTTTATTTTTTTTTTTATGCATGCTGAGATAAATTTATAAATTATAAATTTGTATTTTTCATAATTCATTTTAATACCTCTGACATCAGAAAACTCATTTTTATTTAGGGTCTGGACTGATAGTGTTAAGTGGTTAGGAGCTGACAAATTTGAAGTCATTCCATTGAAGACTCGATGATTAGCAAAGAGCAAACCATTTGAGGTCAATCTAACATAAAGCTTAAGTTTTTTTGCATATTTAATAAATTTAAAAAGTCTTTTATCCAAGGTTGGTTCATTAAATTGAGAAAAATTAATAGACTCAACTTTTGCTTTTTTAGCTTCATCAATAAGTTTATAAACAGTCTCAGTTGGTAATATAGCTGCTTTATCTGATCTTCTATCCCAGTTACAAAAAGAACAGTTCATATTACAATTACCTAATGTTTCAACATTAAGAAATCGATAACCAAATTTTTTAAAATCTACCATACCTATTTAATCTAATTGTGCTGTTATCTTCTTTTCCATTTAATATTATCTCTTATTTTTCGAGCAGGAGATCCTGCAACTACAACATTTTTTCCAACTTTACCCTTGACTAGCGATCTAACACCGACTGCTGACCCTTCAGAAATGTTACTACCTTTTAAAATCACAACATCAGAACCAATCCAAACATGGTCACCAATCTCTATACTTTTAGCATTATTTAACCTTTTTTTACTAGTTAGGGAATAAATTGGGTGCAATTCTCCATTCCAAATTTTAATGTTACTACCAAGCATGCAATCATTTCCAATAGAAATAGAC
>CACAXP010000005.1 GCA_902536485.1 uncultured Alphaproteobacteria bacterium
TTGTCCTTGCTAAGCATGATGAAAACTATATGCCCCCAGAACTTGATAATATTGCAAAACCTACTAATTAAATACAATGATTGCTGAACTAGGAGTATTTTTTTTAATTTTAACTTTAATTGTATCAAGTTTAGGTTTTATTGGTCCTATATTAAAATTCAATGAAAATTCTGAAGTGACGCAAATAAAAGTTAGTAAACTAGCTTTTTTTTGTACCATTTCCTCATTTATTATTCTTACCTATTGCTTCATAATATCTGACTTTTCATTGACTATAATTGAAAAAAATTCTAACAGTCAACTTCCAATTATTTACAAAATTACAGGAGTTTGGGGCAACCATGAAGGATCAATTCTTTTATGGTTGTTGGTAATGACATTCTTTGGCTTTCTGTTTTCTTGCCAAAGAAAAATTGATGCGAAGTTTAAAGAGAAAACGCTAAATATTCAGAATACACTTATTTTTCTTATTTCATTATTTATTTTGCTAACATCAAATCCTTTTGACAGAAATTTTCCCCCAGCTATAGACGGTGCTGATTTAAACCCTCTTCTTCAAGACCCTGGATTGATAATTCATCCCCCATTTTTATATCTTGGTTATGTTGGCTCTTCTATAGTCTTTTCAATTTCAATAGCTATTCTTATTCTAAATAATAATACGAAAGAATATTTTGAAATATTAAAACCCTGGATTTTTTTATCATGGACATTTTTATCGTGTGGAATAGGACTTGGAAGCTGGTGGGCATATTATGAACTTGGATGGGGTGGATTTTGGTTTTGGGACCCAGTTGAAAATGCTTCGCTACTTCCTTGGTTAACATCGTCAGCTCTGCTGCATACCATTATTATATCAACAAAAAAAAATTCTCTTCAAAACTGGACTCTTTTTTTATCAATAATTACCTTTCTTTTAAGTTTGCTCGGAACTTTTCTAGTAAGGTCTGGAGTCCTTGTTTCAGTTCATGCATTTGCTAATGACCCAAAAAGAGGTGTTTTTATTCTTTTATTATTACTTGCAATTTCTGCAATAAGTTTCGTTCTTTTCCTAAAAAGGAGCAAAACTTTTTCAAATAAAATACAAATTAACTTAGTCTCTAGGGAAGGGGCAATTTCATTAAATAATATATTTATGTTTACGCTTACCTTCACAATTTTACTGGGAACTGTTTATCCTCTCTTTTCTAATGTTATTTTTAATAATAAAATATCTGTGGGAGCTCCTTTTTTTAATTCTATTCTTTCCCCTCTAATGATCCCTATAACATTAGGAATGATGTTTGGACCCTTTCTTAGGTGGGAAAAAGATGATATGAACAATCTTCTTTCAAGAATTAAAATTTTACTTATAATTCTATTTCTTGTTTCATTAACTGTGTGGTACCTAAATTACAAAGGACCGGTTCTCTCTATAATCTTTTTCGCGTTCTCCGCATGGATTATTACTAGCTCATTATTCGAACTTTCAAATTTTTTATCTTTTAAGCCAAGAATAATTCTGAGAAAGATTCCTTTAAGAACATTCTCGCAAGTTTCCGCTCATATAGGTATCGCTTTGGTAATTCTTGGGGCAACCGGCACATCAATACTAAGAATTGAACAAATTCAATTTCAAGAGATTAATGAGGTAATTACTGCTAAGAATTTCAAAGTAAAGTTTTTAGGTATTAAGATGGTTGAGAAAGAAAATTATAAAAGTCAAATGGGGATCTTTGAAATATATAAAAACAATAAATACGTCAAAACACTAACACCTGAAAAAAGAATGTACAATGCTAACAAACAAGTTACAACAGAAGCTGCTATACATTCTACCGTTTTCGGTGACCTTTATATAGCTATTGGTGATGGTAATACCCTCAGTAAAAACTCATGGACAACACGAATCTGGTTCAACTCCTTCACTATTTGGATTTGGATTGGAGTATTGTTCTTAGTGCTGGGAGGAATGTTATCAATATTCAGATTTATAAAGGCTAATAAATGAAATACTTTTTCTTACTCATTATTATGAGTAGCTTCGGATTTATGTTTTATAAAGGACTTAAAATAGATCCCTCTATTGTTCCTTCTAATTTGATAGATGAAGAAACCCCAAATTTTCAACTTAAAAAAGTAGAAAACTACCCACTTTTTGATTCTAAAGATTTATTGAAAAAAGAAATCAAAATTGTAAACTTTTTTGCAACTTGGTGTGGACCATGTAAAATTGAGCATCCTCAACTTATGGAGCTATCTAGTTCTTTTAGAATTTATGGAATAGCAAAAAAAGATAATCCCCAAAATATAACTAAATGGTTAAAAAGTTATGGAAATCCTTTTGATAAAATAGGTTTAGATAATGACGGAATCTCAAGTATTGAATGGGGAGTATACGGGTTACCTGAGACCTTTTTAATAAACAAAGATAACAAGATTCTTTATAAACATATTGGACCAATAATGAAAAATGATTTAGAAAAAATTAACGCCTTTCTAAAATGAAAACCATTTTAATAGTTATTTTTTTTTTATATTCGCAGGTTCAGTCTGTTGAACCAGATGAAATATTAGCTGATCAAGAACTTGAAAATGTTGCAAGGATTATTGGTAAGGAATTGAGATGCTTAGTTTGTCAAAATGAAGATATTGAAAACTCTAATGCTGATATCGCCAGAGATTTGAGAATCTTGGTAAGAAATATGCTTTCAGAAGGAAAGACGAAGGATGAAATAATTTCGTACATACATTCAAGATATGGTGACTTTGTGTTATTCAATCCACCAGTAAGATTTGACACATCTTTACTTTGGGTTCTTCCCGTCATTTTTTTAATGTTACTTTGTTATACTTTTTTCAGAAAGAAACATTAAATGTTTTTGATTTTTTTAACACTTTTTTGTCTAATAATTTTGCTGTTTTCAATATTTTTATATAATCCTAAAATTTCCAAAAAAAATTTCTTTTTAACATTTCTATCTATTTCATTCTCAGCTTTATTGATTTATTTTTTTAAAGGAAATAAAGAAGCATTTTTTTTTGAAAACTTAGTAAACGAAGAAATAAATAAACTAACTGATGATCCCAAAGGTCTTGCTGAGATAAACCCACAAAAAATTATTTTTTTTCTTGAATCAAAACTTGAGGAAAACCCTTTGGACTTAGAAGGCTGGAAGCTTTTAGCTCGCACATGCTTTTTGACGGGATACCCACAAAAAGCTGAAGTTCATTATACGGAGGCTCTTAAACATTTCCCCTCTAATGAAAGTCTTATTTATGAATACGCAGTTTTAAAAAAAAATACCGATAAATTCCAGGGCGCACTTACACTTTTAAAAAAAGTGAATGTTAAAAAAACTAAAAATAAAGAACTTATTTATTTGTATTTTAATTTACTAAAAGAAACTGCAAATTTTATCGACTTAAATAAAGCAATGATTGAATTAGAAAGTAATAACAATATAAGCTCCTCAGAGAAAAAAAAAATTTTAGAAAGAGTTAGGCTAAATTAGGTTAAGTCTTTCAGATTTTTCTTTATCATTTTTACAATTAAAAAAATTAATCAAATCTTTAACGTTTTTTTTTTTTATAAATTTTTTTTTTTCAAATCTACTTACTGGGATTACTTTTAAAACAGAATTAGTTAAAAACATTTGTTCAAATTTTTCAATATCTCTTAGGTTTATTTTTTGAATGACTACTTTATCAAAAAAAAACTTTGCATTATCTAGTACAACTTGTCTCATTACTCCGTTAATTCCTGAATCAATTATTGGGGGTGTAATAAGAGTTTTTTTATGCACAAAAAAAATATTAGTCATGGTTCCTTCCAAAATATTCTTTCTCGAATCAAGAAAGATTCCTTCAAAAATTTTATTATCCTCCCACTCTGATCTTGCAAGAACTGAATCAAGCCTATTCAAATGTTTATAACCAAATAAATTTGTATTTTTGGATAACTGTGTTTTACAAATTTTTACAACAACGCCTGATTTAAAATATTCTTTTTCATATTTTGGCTTTGGCAGCGAAAGGAATATTGTAGTGGGAGTCATATTTTTTTCAAATTTATATCCCCTTCCTCCTACACCCCTGGTAATAATCATTTTGAGTAAACCTGATTTTTGTTCTTTAAACGACGCTTTTAAAATTAAGTTTCGTTCTTCAATTATTTTATCATCAGATGGAAGATTAATTTGCATTAACTTGCAACCAGCTTTAATTCTTCTCAGATGTCTTAACCAGAACTCAACACCAATATTAACCTTGTTGTTATTTTCAAAGCTATCCCATAACATAGTTTCAAAGAAACCATCACCGTATGATAATCCCCTGTCATAAACTGAAATAGAGTCTTTAAATTTCCCATTTATGAGTGAGAGATTTTTTTTCATTTATTAAATGATCCAAGAGCTTTTAACATTCCATTAGCCTTGGCCTCAGTTTCAAACGTCTCGTTCTCAGGAACAGAATCAGCCACTATTCCCCCTCCTGCTCTAAAATAAACAAGATCTTTTTCTTTGAGCATTGATCTTATTAAGATGTTTAAATCCATATTTCCAGAGTGAGTAACATACCCTAAAGAACCAGTGTAGGGACCTCTTCCTTCTCTTTCAAGTTCCCCTAAAATTTCCATACACCTTACTTTTGGACAACCAGTTATTGTGCCCCCGGGAAACAATGAACGAATAATTTTCCCAGGCGTAATATCATCTATTTTGAGTCCACATATATTTGAAACAATGTGATGAACATGCGCATATGATTCTATTGTCATCATCTCATTTACCTTTACGCTTCCTGGTTTACAAACTTTGGAAATATCATTTCTCTCAAGATCAACAAGCATAAGGTGCTCTGCTTTTTCCTTATCAGAGTTAATTAATTCCATTGATAATTCTATGTCCTGTAGACCTGAACTTCCTCTAGGCCTAGTGCCAGCTATTGGCCTAGTTTCTAAATGATTACCATTTACTGAAACCAACCTTTCCGGTGAGGAACAAATTATATTACTATCTTCATAATTGATTAATCCTGCAAAAGGAGAGGGGTTTTTGTTTCTTAGTTGTCTGTAAATATCTATTTCATTAATCTTTTTATCAATTTGGAACTTCCACAACCGTGACAAATTTGCCTGAAAAATCTCTCCTTGAAAGATATAATCAATACATTTTCTTACTTGCTCTTGGTGTTCATGTTCACTGCCTTTTGTTAAAATCTTTATATTTCCAGATAACTTTCTGTTTTCATAAAGTATTTTTGAAAAATCCTTTTCTATATCCAAGATATCATTAAAAAAGGAACTCTTATCATCGGATGTAATAAAAATCTCGTTATCTATATGATCAAAAATAATTGCAGTATTAATACGACTTGCAAAAGCGGTGGGAAGTTTGAATGGGGACTTTGGAATACTTAATCTAGGTTCAATCTCTTCAACAAGCTCATATCCCAGGTAAACAAACCACCCTCCACAAAATGGAATTTTTTTGCTGTTTAAATAAAAATCATTTTGTTCAATTTTTTCTTTCCTCCAAATTATATCAAATTCATCCAGAAAGCTTTTTTTATCATTTTTAGTTTTATATAGAAAAACCTTTGGTTTAAAAAAAAGGATTGAAAATCTATTCTTTTTGTTTCCTCTCGAAGAACTGTCAAGGAGATAAGGGTATTTCTTGAGATCAATCGATTGAAGACTTAATAAATCAAAAATTTGTTTACCAAGTTTATAATACTTTCCAACCCAACCATTTCCTTCTACTAAACTTCCAAAAAACTTCATTGACTTTTAAATTTAAATATTTATATCAGACATTTTAAGGAATTAAAATATGTATCATACAGTTGTTATTGGTGGAGGATGTCTAGGTGCAGCTACCGCTGTTTCTCTCCAAAAAAAACTCAACAAGTTGGGTAAAGGTGAAAAGGTTGGCCTAATTGAGAAAGCCGTCCTTTGTGCAGCTGAATCTTCTAGGCATTCAGGTATAGTTAGATCTGCTAACGCAGATCCAGACGCATCAATGATGGCTTCAATTAGTACTAAAATGTGGAAGAATATCAGGGAACATTGGGGAATTGATATGGATGTTGATGAGTTTGGTGCGATTTGGATAGCAAAAAAGAATTCTGATGGAGATAACCCCGCTTGGACAAATCTATCTAAAAGAATGGAAAAAATTAATCTTGTTTTTGAGGAAATCGATCCCGATTCTGCTATTCAAAAATGTGGAACCACTTTAATCACTGACAAAGATGAGTCCTATTTCTACGAGCCAGCTGCCTTCCAATTGGACCCAAGCATTCTAAGATCAGCTTTGTATGAAGCAATAGAAGAAAATGGTGTAGAACTTTTTGAAAAAACTGAAGTGGAAACCATCGTAGCTTCTGGTAACTCTATCCAATCATGTTTAACAAATAATGGTAGATTTGACGCCAAACACTTTGTAAACGCAACCGGTGCCTGGAGTTCTCAGCTATTTACAAAGGTCGGTTTGAAGATTCCCGTAACGATTGAACCTGTTTCTGTTGTAAATTGGATGGAAAGTCCAAAGCAAATCAAATATGAGTACCCAATAATTGCAGACTATACTAATCTTTGCTACTTTAGATCCTGGAGAGGCAATAAAATGCATGCTCACCAACCAAGAAAAAGATCTGTTTATGAAATTGCCAAAAATTTTATTAATGACCTAACCGCTGTAAACGGTGGTGAGTATTTAAATGAACCAATGAATCAATCATTAGCTTATAACCAAATAAAAAACTATGAAGATATTTCGAAAAAAAGGTTTTCAAATATCGATAAAACAGTTTACGCATCAGGCTATAGATCATTCTTCGACATTACGCCCGATCTTAGATTTATTTTGGGTAAAGACTCAAAGATAAACAATCTCTATCATAATTTAGGTTCTGGTCAAGCTATGAAGTATACTCCTATACTGGGTGAAGCACTTGCTGAAGATATAATAGGAGAAAAGAATGTGTTGAAAAAATTTGATTACAAAAAGTTTAACATTAATAGGTTTGGGGATGACTATATGAAAGATTTTTGGAACCTTGTTAATGGGGAAGAAAACACTCTACATAGACAAGGTAAGAATACCCTCTAATCATCATTTTCAGTTGAAAGTGAGGTCATCACATTCAAACTTCTCCAAAAATCCTCACTCTTCATGTTTATATCATTAAGTCGTATTAAAAGGCTTCTTAAGATAGCCCTAACAACTGGATCAGCTGTTTTTATTTTTTCTTTTAACGTTTTTTCACTTATTGGATACAAAATACAATTTGTCGCGGCCTCAGCCGTAATTGATCTCGACTCGTCCAACGAAGGCCCGCGTTCTCCAAAAATTTCACCCTCTCCCACTTGACCCAGAAGAAGTCCACCGGGTGAATAGATATTTACTTTGCCAGCATGCACATAAAATGCAAAATCAGCCTTATCTCCTTTAACATAAATTTTTTTTCCTTTTGAAAATTTAACTTGATTTAAACCAAACTTAGATGATGACATTTACTTTAACCGCTGGTTAGAAACTCTATTCAAATATCTATTAGAACATTTTATTTTTCTAGAGAAAATATTACTAAAAAAAGCTTTGTTTTTAAAGTTATAACTTTCACAAGGATAGACTTTTAATAAGTTGTTAGTTGATCCGAGTTCTTTTTCTAAAATCTCGTCTAACGTTTTTAAAATATTTTGTTGAAAATCACTTGGGAAATAAATTTTTTCGTGGATCAAAAAAACTGGTATTTTAGCAGGTACAATATTCATAAGAAGTTTTAAAAAAATATTTGCCACGACTGACTCCCAATTTATCGGATTACCTTTAAAAAAATGACTACTTATTTCTTGGTTTTTTTTCAGGAAACTATCAACTTTTAACCTAATATCGTTGATTGAAATATTTATGTCGACAAAAAAATTTCCTTTCTCCAAGCATAAAGACTTTATCAGCGATTCATAGCTTTCAAGTTTAAGACCTTTAGAGATAATTTTACAAATTTGAGTGAAACTAAAATCGTCTGATATTTTCAATCTATTTATATTAAGTTGTTTTAATAGATAATTCTCAAAAAAATCATTCAAATCGACATAGGAAGTGGTAGTATTATTTATTAAAAATTTTTTTTGAAATAGATTAACTAAACTTATATCGATTTTATTCCACCAGCATCCATCAAATTTCTCTACATTATCAGAACCTTTTTTAAATAATATATTTGCCTGCGAACCTGTCTCTGATATTGCAATTTTCCTTTTATCAGATCTTATGAAAAAATTTTTTTCATAGGTTGGAACATCAATTATACATGTAGAAAGTATATTGTTATATTCAGATAAGATTTCTCTAATCTCATGGGTCTTAAAGCTATCTTTATATTCAACTTTATTGTTAAATTGATCTCTTACAATGACAAATTCTCTTTTAGGATGATTAATTCTTTTGTCAACAAATTGAAGTGAATCTTCAAAATAATTTCGTAAATTCTGTGATGCTCTTATTCTAGTTTGTCTACTTTTTTTTGTTTTCCTATCAAAGAAGCCAGGAAAAAAATCAATTAATTTATCTTTTTTTAACAAATTTACCGCTTGGATTGTATAAGAAGAAATATTATTTGGGTTGTACCTTGATTTAGAATTATAACCTCTTTTCGACATTGATAAACTCAAAAATTGCTCATTTGATTCATACCAGCAGTAAAATAGTTCTATAAGTAACAACTTGAGATGTTTTTCTAATAATAAATTTTTCTCTTTTAAAGAAATGCTATTTTCATACAAACTTTTCGCTTTTTTAAGATTCAAATTCTTTTGAATATCTAGTGGTCTACTAAAATTAAAATCTATTTGATCATTGATTATATTCATATTATAAATTTCCACATTATGTATTTTATCGATTTTTTTGCTTATATTGTTTTCCAGATTCTTCAAATATATAAATATGCCGTAATAATTTATGTAATTTTAAGTATGCTTATCTCATTTAATGTAATAAATTACAATAATTCTTTAGTTTCAATTATTATGGATTTTTTATATAAATTGACAGAACCATTACTAAAAATTATAAGAAAGTTTTTACCGAGTTTTGGAGCTTTTGATTTGTCTCCCGTCTTGCTAATAATTATAATTGAGGCAACTCAGTACGTCATGACTAAATATGGGTTTTAAATTATGAATGATAACAAAATTATTGACGGGAAATTAATATCTGGTCAAATCAGAGAAAAAATTAAGTATTTTGGAAACAAGTTGATTGAGAAAACTGGAAAAAAACCAGGACTTGCAGTAGTTCTTGTTGGAGAACACCCAGCTAGTAAGGTTTATGTAAAAAACAAAGTAGAAAAAACAATTGAAGTTGGTTTTAACTCAATCGAACATAGACTAGATGAAAATGTTTCTGAAGAAAGCTTATTAAAGCTTGTTAACGATTTAAATAATAATTCAAATGTTCAAGGAATTTTAGTTCAACTACCTCTTCCAAAACACATTGATTCTGACAAAATTTTAGACTCCATCCTTCCTGTTAAAGATGTTGATGGGTTTCACGCAGAAAATGTTGGAAAACTCTGGTCAGGTTTGAACTCTCTTGTACCTTGTACACCTCTTGGTTGCTCAATACTACTTAAAAAGCTTAATCCAGATCTGTCTGGAAAAAATGGTATTATCATTGGAAGATCAAATATTGTAGGAAAACCCATGGCCTCTTTACTTCTTTCTATGAACGCTACCGTAACAATAGCACATTCTAGAACCAAAGATATAGAACAACTTGTTAAATCTGCTGATGTCGTGATAGCTGCTGTCGGAATTCCAGAAATGGTCAAAGGAAATTGGATTAAAAAAGATGCCATAGTCATTGATGTTGGCATTAATAGAATTGAAAGAGAAGGAAAAAGAGTTTTAGTTGGAGATGTTGATTATGAAGAATGTCTAAACAATGCGTCAAAAATAACTCCGGTTCCAGGAGGTGTAGGACCAATGACTATTGCATGCTTGTTATTAAACACTTTGTTAACATCTTACGAACAATTCAATGAGGATCCGATAGAACTAAGTTCCTTTATTGAGTAACTTTAATCTTAAGGCATTAAGTTTAATAAAACCCTCAGCATCTTTTTGATTGTAAATGTCATCCCTCTCAAAAGTAGCCATTTTTGACGAATAAATGCTAGAGTTTGATTTACGGCCTAGCACAATAACGTTTCCCTTATAAATTTTTAGCTTCACAATTCCATTTACATTAATCTGACTTTTATCAATTAATGACTGAAGCATTATCCTTTCAGGTGAAAACCAAAAACCATTATAAATAAGTTCAGCATATCTTGGCATTATCTCATCTTTTAAATGAGATGCACCCTTATCCAGGGTAATACTTTCTATGGCTCTGTGTGCGGTATGTAAAATTGTGCCGCCAGGTGTTTCGTAAACACCTCTTGATTTCATTCCAATAAATCTATTTTCAACTATATCAATTCTTCCAACGGCGTTTGAACCACCAATTGCATTTAACTTTGATAAAAGAGATGACGGGGATAATTTTTTTCCGTTTAATGCGATTGGGTCCCCTTTTTTGAATTCAATTTCTATCACAGTTGCTTTATCAGGTGCTTTTTCGTACGAGGTTGTTGTAATAAACATCGACTCATCAGGAGATTGCCATGGATCTTCCAAAACCTTTCCTTCATAAGACACATGAAGTAAATTTGCATCCATTGAATAAGGAGCTTCATTTACTTTATTCTTTGGCACAGGTATTTGATTTTTTTTAGCATACTCAAGTAAGTCATTTCTAGATTTTAAATTCCATTCTCTCCATGGTGCTACAACCTTTATTTTTGGATTTATAGCATAATAACCTAATTCAAATCTTATTTGATCATTTCCTTTTCCGGTGGCTCCATGTGCCACAAAATTAGCATTCACCTTCTTTGCAATTTCTATTTGTCTTTTAGCTATTAAAGGTCTAGCTATCGATGTTCCCAACAAATAGTATCCCTCGTAAATAGCGTTAGCTCTAAACATGGGGAAGACATAGCTTTTAACAAATTCCTCCTTGAGGTCCTCTATAAATATATCCTTTACACCTAAAAGCTTAGCTTTTTTTTTGGCATCTTCTACTTCCACTCCCTGACCAATGTCAGCTGTAAATGTTACTACCTCAGCATCCATTTCATTCTGAAGCCACTTAAGAATTATTGATGTATCGAGTCCACCAGAGAAGGCTAGAACAATTTTTTTCTTTTCATTCATTAGAGAAACTTTAGTTTTTATTACAAGCTTCGTTAATTTTTTTATAGGCTTTACTAAAACCCAGAAGTGAGAATGAATCAGTGGTTATTGTTCCTCTAGAAGAAGTTCCAACAACTTTCATTTTTATTGATTTTTTAAGAAAATTAATTATTTTTTCATCATCACTGGGGCTAAAGCTCCATGCTCTCGAACCAGAAGTGAAAAGTTGGAACTTTTTTTGGTCAATTAAGATTTCTGGGTTACTATTAGTTTTGTAGTTGTAACCTGCAACTACACTAAATTCATTCCATTTTTTTTGTCCTGGCAAATGAGTAATAATTGCAAAAACATCACCACGTTTTGAGTAATTTCCCTCTGATTTTTTTGGTTTTGATACTGCCATACATGCTAAATTTTTTCCTTCACCCTCAGCAAAAGCTGTCCAATCTTTAAACTTCGCGAGTTCTTTGGTAAAACCTTTGGACTCAAAAAAAGAAACAAATGATATTAAAAAAAATAACGAAAGTTTAGTAAGAAAAAAATTCATTATTTTTATTGACATAATTAAAACTAAATTGCAAGAAACTAAGATTTAAATATCAAAAATGTATCCAATTTTACAACTTATAGTTTCTTGTTTTCTATTTTCTGTGCTAGCAGCATTAATAAAATATAATGCATCTTTCATTCACCCAACTGAACAAGCTTTTTTCAGAAATTTATTTGGTATTTTTTTACTGTTACCTTTTTTTTTGAGACAAAATAAACTAGTAAATTTTAAATCGAATTACAGACTCTTATTTCTTAGAGGTTTTTTTGGTGGAATAACAATGATTTTACTATTCTATGCTTACACTTTAATTCCTTTATCGCAAGCTATGGCAATTAGCTTCAGCACACCTCTTTTTATTTATTTTGGAGGTATTTTTTTTCTTAAAGAAAATACAGATAAACAAAAAACTTTTTACATGCTTTTAGGGTTTGTTTTGACCTTAGTAATTATTAGGCCAGATTTAAAATTACAAATTGGAAGTATTTTTGCCATTATTTCATCAATAACGCATGCAATTGCAGGGTTAATTGTTAAAAAATTATCAGAAACAGAAAATGTATTAACTCTGATGTTTAGTTTAGTGTTAATTATGACACCTATTACATTTTTACCATCATTATATGTTTGGGACACTCCATCAAACTTTTTTGTATTTTTTTTACTTATTATTATTGCAACAACTGCAACACTTGGAAATTTTTTTTGGACTAAAGCAATTAGCTTGACAACACTAACAAATCTAATGCCATTTGACTTTTCAAAACTTATTTTTGCAACTATTCTTGGTGTTATTTTTTTTGAAGAAAAGATTGATTTAATTACAATTTTATGTGGAACTGGAATTATAATTTGCAACTCATTTATTGCAAAAAATATTAGTGATGAACAAAAATAAACTCCTTTTTCAATTAATAAGTTGTTTCTTATTTTCCTTGCTTGGTCTACAAATTAAAATCTCAGCTAGTCACAATTCTATTGAAACAATTGTATTTTATAGATCTTTTATTGGGACTATTATTTTGTATTTTTTATTTCTTTTTTATAAAAAAAAAATCGTTGTAGCCCGGAATAAAAATATAAAATTTCATATCTTAAGATCATTATTTGGGGTCTTAGCAATGTATTTTGGTTATAAAGCTTTAACTTTTATCCCTCTTTCACTTGCTAGCACCATTGGGTTTACCAAAGTTTTTTTTGCATCTTTAATGAGTTGGTTTATTCTTAAAGAGCGATTGAAAATAAAAAATTTTTTTCTTATCATACTTGGTTTTTCCGGTGTTTACTTTATAACTCTTCCATCAACTATTTCTCAAATTGATGGAATTATTTTCAGTCTTCTTTCTTCAATTTTTGTCTCTGGAGGAATTATTACTGTTTCATATTTGACTAAAAAGGAAACGACTATAAATATTCTTATATTTCATTCTGCGATTTCTTCTATTTTAACTTTTTTAATTTTCTTCGATGGGATTTCTTTTAATGTTCAAGAAAGTTTTTTTTCACTTTTTCTTCTGACAATAACAGCATTAACTGCCCAATATTTTAATGTTGAATCATATAGAGATGAAAAAGCTAGTTCAATTATTTTAATAGGTTACACAAGAATTATTTTTTCAACAATTCTTGGGTTTTTATTTTTGGAAGAAAAAATTAGTTTTCTAGCGTTGTTTGGAATTTTAGTTATAATTCTAACTACTTTTTTCGTTCAAAAGCCTCAACTACAAAAAGGCTAGGGGCAGGGAAATGGATTTTCATTGTGAATCTCGTCTATTTCCTTTAGTAAATCAGAAGAAAGTTCAATCTTAATACTACTGATATTTTCTTTTAATTGCTCAAGATTTGTTGCTCCTATAATGTTACTTGTTAAAAATTCGCGTGAGTTCACAAAAGCTAGTGCCATTTGTGACGGAGAAAAGTTATTTTTTCGTGCTAAATCATTAAATTTTTCAGAATACATTAAACCTTTTGGTTTTGTGTATCTAGTAAACATATCACCAAATAAAGTTAACCTTGCTCCGTCTGGTTTTGTTCCATTATCATACTTCCCACTTAACATGCCAAAACCTAAAGGCGAATATGCGAGAAGTCCACATTTTTCACGAATTGAAACTTCTGCCAGACCAACCTCATAACTTCTATTAAGAAGAGAATAAGGGTTTTGAACTGATACAACTCTTGGTAAGTTAAATTGTTCTGCCAATGATAGAAATTTCATTAAACCCCAAGGTGTTTCGTTAGAAAGTCCAATATATCTAATTTTTCCTTCTTTAACTAGCTCTGCAAGGACCTCTAACTGAATTTTTATATCAACAGAATCGTCTTCCTGTTGGTGATTATAAGTGAGTTGACCAAAAAAATTTGCTTTTCTATCAGGCCAATGTAATTGATACAAATCTATATAATCTGTTTTTAACCTCTTTAAACTTCCTTCCAGGGCAGATGTTATTTGTTCCTTATTTAGTCTGGTTTCTTTGTTTCTAAACCATTTCATTCCCGAACGACCGGTTACTTTTGATGCTAAAATTACTTTATCTCTGCAATTACGTGATTGAAACCAGTTCCCAATAATAGATTCAGTAGAACCCCACGTTTCCTTTCTCGGAGGTACTGAATATAACTCTGCTGTATCAAAAAAGTTTACTCCTTGATCTAAGGCATAGTCCATTTGCTCAAAACCGTCATTTTCGTTATTTTGCTCACCCCAGGTCATAGTTCCCAAACAAATTAAACTAACATCTATATCCGTATTTCCTAATTTTCTATATTTCATTTAACTTAACAATTTCCTTGATTTTATAAAAATGTAACATATTTTTACTATTAAACATTAATAGTATATTATATACATAAATAAACCATTTTAAATAGGAGTGTGCAATGGCTTATGACTTCGAGAAAAATGTTAAAACTAGAGTCGAATCTGCAGAAATAGATCTTGGCTTAAAAGCTTACATGAATAAAGTTTATTCATTCATGGCCTTTGGTTTGGCATTAACGGGTGCGTTAGCACATTTAACTGCTAGCTTAGCTTTCGACTTCTCAACTAACACTATGACATCTTTTGGTGCTGCTATATACGCATCGCCATTAGCTTTTATTATAATGCTTTCTCCATTAGCTTTCATTATAGCGCTTAACTTCGGTGTAGCAAAAATGAAAGAAAGTACCGTGCAGATATTATTCTGGGCATTTGCAGCTGTAATGGGAATTTCTCTATCATCAATCTTCATCCAATATACTGGTGAATCTGTTGCACGAGTGTTCTTTATAACAGCCGGTGCTTTTGGGGCTTTAAGTTTATACGGATATACTACAAAAAAAGATCTTTCTGGTTGGGGATCTTTCTTGTTCATTGGTTTAATAGGAATATTATTGGCTTCCATTGTCAACATTTTCTTACAGAGCACAGGAATGCAATTCGCAATTTCTGCAATTGGCGTTTTAGTTTTTGCAGGTTTAACTGCTTATGATACTCAAAGAATTAAAGCAATGTACTATGATGGATACGGACAAGAGGGTAAGAAAGCCATAATGGGCGCTCTTACTTTATATTTAGACTTTATTAACCTGTTCATCATGCTTATCCAATTATTTGGACAAAGAAGATAATATAGAATATTTGTAGTCGGTAGGATTAACCCCCTACCGGCCCAGCCCAATAAACTCTTGAAAAATTTTACACTTCTTTTTATTTTTTTTATCCTCATTTTTCCATCAATATCGGTTTCAAACACTGGCTCCGAAAATCTCCACTTTAATGTTTACAGAAATGACTCACTAATTGGTTATCATAATTTAGATTTTTATGAGAAAGACAGTCTAATAGAATCAAGAATTGCAATAAAGTTCGAAGTTACATTTCTTGGTTTTGTTGTGTATGAGTATCTTCACAAAAATCATGAAAAATGGATGGATAATGTACTAGTTTTTATGGAAGCCAGTACGGATAAAAATGGTGACTTGTTGGACTGCAAAGTTAATAAACAAGAAAACAAGTTTAAAATTTTAGGGACTAACGGTGATTTAACGCTTGATAAAAATATCACACCCACGACATACTGGAAATTTGATCAATTAATTAGTGGAGATAAAAATAAAGTTTTGAATTCTCAAGATTGTAGTTACATAAATTTTGATATTAAATATCTCGGAGATGAAATGATTTATGATAACTCACTGAAAGCTTCACGTTATAAATTATTAGGTAAAGAGTTTACTGGTGATGATGTAAATATTGACATATGGTATAAAGATAAAAAATGGGTGAAAATGATTTTTCTTAAAGATGGGAGTACGATTGAGTATTTTTTAAAAGAATATGACTCTAAAAAAGAATAAAGTTGCCTGGATAACAGGTGGGGGCACTGGTATTGGAAAAGAACTTGCCTTAATTCTTGCAAAACAAGAATACGATGTCATTATAAGCGGTAGAAGAAAAGAGAAATTAACAGAAACAGCAAATTTAAATAAGAAAAGAATTCATCCTATTTCTTTAGATGTCAATAACCCAAATCAGTGTCTGAAAGTTTCAGAATCCATTTACAAAAAATTTAAAGAAATTGACTTACTTATTCTCAATGCGGCAATTTATAGTCCAGGTTCAATTACGAAAATTTCTACAGCAGAGGCCAAAAAAGTTATAGATGTAAATCTTTTAGGTGCAATCAACTGTCTTTCGCCTGTAGCCAAAGTAATGCAGGAAAATAAAAAAGGTCACATTGTTTTTGTATCTTCCCCAGCTGGTTATCAAGGGTTACCTGGTGGCGGATTTTATGGTGTAGCAAAATCAGCCCTAACTTTTTTAGCTGAAACTTTAAACATTGAATTTCATAATAGTAAAATCAAAGTACAGGTTGTGAACCCAGGTTTTGTAAAAACACCAATGACAGATAAAAATCCTTTTTTTATGCCCTTTTTGATGACACCGCAGAATGCTGCAAAAAAAATTTATGAAAAACTAGAAAGTAAAGAATTTGAGATCTATTTTCCAAAAAAACTTATTATTCCCATGAAATTATTAGGGTTATTACCCTACAGCATTTATTTTTTTTTGATTAAAAAATTAATAAAACTACCCTAATGAAACAAGCTTTGCAAAAATATCTTAGTCACTTTGAAAAACTTCAGGATAATAACATAAATGATCTTTTGTCTACAGTTTCTGAGAACTTTATATTCGAGGACCCATTTCAAAAAATAAAAGGAAAGAGTCAATTTAAAGTTTTGCTCAAAAAAATGTTTAAAAGGCTTAAGAAACCAAAATTTAAAATCATAATGGTTTATGAACATAAGCTTGTAAATGTTGTTAAGTGGAACTTTAGTTGTAAGTTTTTAAAAAAAACAATTTCATTCTCGGGTATGAGTGAAATTTATATCAAAGAAAAATTAGTAACAAAGCATATTGACTATTGGGACTCTGGTAGAAATTTTTATTCACATCTTCCTGTAATAGGCTCAATTTTTAGAGGAATTCATAAATAGTTAATTAATCTTTAAGAATGTTATGGAGACCACCCCAATATTAAGGCCCCACTTTTTTACTTCAGCCCTATTCATAAGAATATTTCTATCTTGTAAAAACATCCAATCGTCAAAATCAACTAAAATTGTGCTGTCACCAACTTTCAAATTAAGCTTATATTTCCAATTTAGAGCATTGCCTTCAGATATCCCTTTAGCTTTTCCAACAACATCTGAAGCAGTACCACTATATTGATTATTTCCTAAAATCTTGATAGTCCAAACTCTTGAATCTTTTTCTCCATCATCATATAGAAACCTTTCATCAAGCGTAAGAATATCAGATTCTAATGTCCCCGTGATGTCAACTTTAAATGTTCTCTTTAAATTACCAAATCTATCATGAAACATTCCCCAGGCTTCTGTTTTGCCTTCAAAATAATCCTCTAGGGAGAGTGTTGGCTGACTTCCTTTGAATTTTTCTATATTCATCTGACTACTACAAGAACTGATTAAAAAAATAAAAATAGTAAAAAAAAATCTCATCGTCATTAAATTTATTTAAATAAAATTAACCATATAATTTTTTTTGAATTTTTTGAAGTTCATTTTCTTTTAATTTAAAATTCATAAGTAAATAAGCAGCTAAAATCTTAAGTAAAATTGGTGCCAAAGCGTAAGAAATTATTATAAAAAGTCTAACGTTTGAATTAATTTCGCCATCTGTGTCAAAGTCTAAAACCCCCATTATTCCAAATACAAAAATGCTTACTACGGCAAAAGCAAGTTTATTTAGAAAGGTTATAATTGAAAAAAGAACACCGGATATATCCTCACCAAATTTACAACGATGCCAGTCCGTTATGTCAGCCTGAATGGATGGTGGTATTATTAAATCGGCTCCCAGGCAAAATCCAGTTATGCAAGAAATTATTATAAAAAATAAAAAATTACCGTTTTCCAAAAAAAATACTAAAAGAAAAAAAATCGCTGACAAAAATAACGAAAAACTCCAGACTTCTTTTTTTCCATATTTTTTACTGATAATCGTCCAAATAGGAACACTAATTATTGAAAAAAAAAAGTAAAAAAATAAAGTTGTTTGTCTATTTGAATCATCACCTCCTAGAACATAAGTAATAAAGAAAGCAAATAACACCATTGGAAATACATTTGCTAAATTATTCACAACTAATACAAAAAAAATTCTGGAAAAATATATATTTTTTTTAAGGTTTTCAATTACCTTTTTAAATTTTACTTTTCTTTTATTTATTCTTCTGTTTTCTGGAATCAAACTACAAAATAAAATCAGTCCTATTGAGCCAAACAATAAGGCAATAAAAACAATATTTTCTAATAACTTTTCGTTACTTATACTAAAAAACATTGGAATACCAAGAGAAGAAAAAAGTCCTAGAAGAATGAAAAATTCACGAGTTGCACTAAGCTTAGTTCTTAAGAAATAATTTTTTTCTAAATCATATCCAATCGATAAATAAGGAATCTGAAACATCGTCCAACCAAGATATAAAATAGAAAGCCAAACCAAGAGAAATATCTCTTGATCTATATCTTGATTCAAAAAAAGTTGTGTAAGAGCTAGACCAGATAAAGCTCCACCTATAAGTAAAAAAACCTTTCTTGGAAAAAAGTTTTTATCATTCAACCACCCTACAAGTGGATCTGTTATCACATCAATAAGCTTTGATATGAAAATAATTATACCAATTACTGAAATTTCAAAACCATGAACTTCTGCAAAAAAAGCAGGAAGCATAATCATAACTGGAAAGGTAGGGATAGAAAATGCAAATGCAGGGAATGCATAAATTATATTTCTTAAAGAAATAGAATTCAATCTAGACTTTCTTAATTAAGAATTGGCCAACATTGATATTACCAGATTTAAAACCTCCCTCACAATATCCTAAGTAATAGTTCCAGAGTCTTTTAAAACTTTCACTAAAACCAAGACTTTTTATGCAGTCCCATGAATTCTCAAATGACTCAGACCATATTCTTATTGTTTTAGCGTAGTCGTTTCCAAACATTTTCTTATTTTTGATATGAAGACCTCTTGATATTATAACCTTATTCATTTCCTCTACTGAGGGAAGCATACCACCTGGAAATATATAGGTTTGGATAAAGTCTGGAAACTTCTTATATTTTTGAAAAAATTTATCCTCAATTGTAATTGTCTGAAGCCCTATTGAACCGTCGGACTTTAGGTTTTTTTTTAGAACATCAAAGTATTTCGACCAGTATTTTTCTCCAACTGCCTCAAACATTTCTATAGAAACAATTTTATCATATTTGCCGTTAATATTTCTGTAATCAAGAAGTTTTACATCAACCTTATCTGAAAGCTTATCTTCGTATATTTTTTGCTTTGCTTTCTCATACTGTTTTTTTGAAATTGTAATTGCTGTCACATTTGCCGAGTATCTTTTTGCTAAAAAAGAGGAAAAACCTCCCCAACCACATCCTATCTCAAGTATTTTATCACATTCTTTCACACCCGTAATATTTGCAAGGTTTTCATATTTGTTAATTTGGCCTTTATGAAGATTATCTTTGGGATCCTTAAACATTGCTGATGAATATGTCATTGATTCATCTAACCATTTTTCGTAAAACGAGTTACCTAAATCATAGTGAAAAGATATATTCTTTTTAGAACCAGTCGTGCTATTTTTTTTTAAGTGATGCTTTAGTCTCAAATACAAAATGGTAAACCATTTTCCTCTAACATATCTTGAGAATTCGTGAAAATTTCTTGCACCCCATTCAAGAAAGTCTGTGAGATTTGATGTTTCCCAATTTCCGTCAACGTAACTTTCAGCCCAACCAAGGTCACCTCTCAAAAAGAAATCACTAATACATTTATCTTTTAAAATTTTTATATTTGTATCAGGCCCTGGAAGCTTTCCCTTAAAAGAGAATATAGACTTGTTATCCTTATAAACACATATTGACCCATATTTACTCTGTGCCAAAACGTCTAAAAATAAATTTAACTTACTTTGAGTATTAAAAAGCATTAACGATTAACCCTCTGAAAAAAAATTTTTTGGTTTTTTTGGTTTTTTTAAATATGTTGCACCCTTCACAAAAAGTTTCAAGGCTTCTAAGTGTATTGCTGTTGTAACCTTGAGGTTTTGAAAAATGTTACTAAAAAATATTGCTAAAAGATTTTTATCATTCATTTCAACTGATCTTCCTTTAAAGGATGCCTCGAAAATTTTTTGATTATTAATATTGTAATTAATAAACAAATTCACGAAATTTCTATCAATACTAAAAGTAATAACATAATGGCCATTTATATTAAAAAAAGGAGAAACGTGAAATCTTTTTTTTACAATATTTTGTTTACCTATTTCACAATAATATGAGTGTCTTTCGTTAAAGGTATTACTAACCTCATAAATTATGGCAGTTGCTTTATTTTTATCGTCAAAACCCACAAAAACTGTGATTGGGTTAAACACATAGCCTAAAATTCTAGGTAAACAAAAAGACTTTATATCATAAATATTTTTTTTTCCTTTTTGTAAAAATTTTTTTTTTAATATTTCATATGTGTTATTTGATTTTTTACCAACTTCACCATGATCTTTATCGTAAAATGAAAATAAAGTTAATCTATTTTTTTTAAAAAATTTATATTTTTGTTTAAAGTTCAATGAAAACCAAAAATAGCAAAAATGATAATTAAATGAATGAGTAAAAGGTTTATATCTTGTATGTGAAACAATACCTTCATATAAAGTATCGTTAACGTTATTAATCTTTTTCATCGTTTCTTTTTAATATTCTTTTCACTATATGCAACGCGGAAGTAATTCCGTCCTCATGAAAACCATAACCTAAATATGCTCCACAAAACCAAATATTCTTTGTTCCTTGTATTGCTGTTATTTTTTTTTGATTTTCAAATGTATTTAAATCAAATAATGGATGATCATAATATATTTTTTTAAAAATTTTTTCCTTAGATGGTAAAATAGATGGATTAAGAGAAACAAAAATATTCAAATCAGTATTCAGTTTTTGAAGTTTATTCATCCAATATGTGACGTTTACTCCACTTTTGTTAGTTTTATTTTCAATGTAATTCCAACTTGACCATGCTTTTATAGATTCTGGCATTAGTTTTTTATCAGAATGAACATAAACTTTGTTTTTGGTATACCTAATATCTTCAAATATCTTTTTTTCTTCTTTTTTTAAATTGATTATTGTTTTTACCTGATCTGAATGAACTGCAATTACCAGATGGTCATATTTTTTTTTTTTACCTTTCACATCAAGAAAAATCTTATTTTCTTTTCTATGTAAAAATTTTACAGAGCTATTTTTGAAAGCTGAGATATTTTTTGACTTAAGAATTTTTTCAACATAGTTTTTACTCCCATCTAAAACAGTTCTCCATTTTGGACGATTTATAATTTTAAGAAGACCATGATTTACAAAAAACATTACAAATTTTTCAAATGGATATTTCTTTATTTCATTGATTTCCGATGACCAAATACTCGCTGCCATTGGGTAAAGATGTTTGTATTTGTAATAGTCAGAATAGTTTTTTAAATCTAAATATTCTTGAATTGTATAATTTTTATATTTTCTCATATGTTTTTTAGCTAACAGATTAAAAGAAATAATTTCACACAACATTCTCCAAAACTTAAAATTTAGTAA
This sequence comes from uncultured Alphaproteobacteria bacterium, assembly GCA_902536485.1. Classification (GTDB taxonomy): domain Bacteria; phylum Pseudomonadota; class Alphaproteobacteria; order Methylaequorales; family Methylaequoraceae. The sequence continues at coordinate 21,951 of CACAXP010000005.1, forward strand.
ATTTTTCTTTTGAGAAAATAATGTTGCTAAATTAGTTCCTGAATATTCAATATCATCAATCTTATTTGAAACAGCAAAAGACATATCACTTTCATAAGATTTAACATTTAACTCCTCAAAAAGATTACATAGATTTGGGTAATTAATTTCATTGAATACAATAAAACCAGAATCAACATTAATATTTCTTCCTTTATATTTGATTGTTTGTGTATGGGTGTGTCCACCAAAATAGGAATTTTTTTCAAAAAGATCTACTTTATAATTCTTTGACAAATAATGCGCACATGATAGACCTGAAATACCACTACCTACTACCGCAATTTTAAAATTCCTCATAAAATAATATTATGAAAAAAAAATAGAAATTAAATTAAAAAAATCAATATATTGTTTGACAATAATATTTAACAACTATATATTGTTATAGGGCTAGTATGATAATAACAAAATTTTGTGCAATAACATTCTCATCAATATTTTTGTTTTTACTAGTCTCAAGTCTATTTTAATTTCCTCCAATAAAACCCTGATTCTTTCAGGGTTTTATTGTTTTCTATACAATTGTAACCAATAATTTGAAAGAAGAAAGTTTTCGTCCAGGCTCGTATTTTGCGTTGATAACTCTGAATTTGTATAATTATTCAGGTTTTTTTTGAATGAATGATTATGATCTTTACGAATTCTATCAACACGAATATTGTGAATTAAACCTAACATAATCTCTTACAACGACGTAATGAAAATTTGTTTAACTATTTTCTTAAATTACTTTTTCTAAATTCACACACAACTGTGAAAAAAGGGTCTCCTTCTCTGGGTTCTGTTCTTAAAAGTCTTCTATTTAGATCACAATATTCCGCCACAAATGAATTAAGTAAATGGCCAGCATTTTTATATGATGAATGTATGGCCAAGAAAAAATTATCTGAATTTCTGCATTTATTAATTTGCTTTTGAAGCTCACCAGGCAGGATGTTTTGATTGTATATTGCTTTACACCATGATTTGGCATAAGTTAATTCTGTAAAAAAAAATAAAGCTAAAAAAATGAAAATTTTTATTAATATTTTCAAATAAATATCCTCCAGTAAGTAAGTTTAACAAATTGGCTAAAACTCACCATTTTATCGTTTCTATATTTTTCCATTTTAGTTTCATAATACAATTTATACAATAAAATTGGTATTAATGAACCAAGGTAGGCGCCAAATAAAATATCACTAAGAAAGTGCATCGACATAAAAATCCTCGAAATACCCATAAGGGCTGCAATTGCAAAAATGAACCAATAATATTTTTTGACATAAATTACCAAAAGTATTGCTAGTGTAAATGCAGCTTGGGTGTGTCCTGAGGGGAAGGAGTTTGCTTTGTGCAAAGCATTAAAAAAATCAACTCTTTCAAATCCCTCATTGAAAAAGTATTTTGGTCTAGCTACCCCTAATATATATTTCATCAAATTACAAAGAATACCTGCAGTAGCTAATGACCAAATCCAATGTTTACATACAAGTAAGTAGAAATCAAATGTATCAATGATTTTTATGTATTCTAAACCTGTTTTTTCTTTTAAGAGTTTTAACTTAATTTTATTTTTTAAAAGATATTTAATATTTAAATTAAAGAAAATGACTAAAGAACAAACTATGATTATATTGAATGGATCAAGGACATCGGATAAAGGATCAATAATCTTTGAAAAAAATGTAAAAAAAAGTTCATGAAATGATCTTGTTACCTGAAAAATAAAAATATCTAAAAAGTTAAAACTAAATGCTGTAACAACCAAAGTTATTATAAAGAACCTTAATGAGGAAATTTGATAAATAAATTTTATTTTATTATTACTCATTAATTTTCAAAAAAATTGATTTCTACTTTTTTTCCTTGAGAATAATTAAAACCCTCAAATTTCTCGATTAATTTAAATTCATTAAAAGAGTTCTCTCTAATAAAACTACTATGTTTGCTAGTAACAATATACAGAATCTTTTCATCTTTTTTTAAATCATAATCAATGATATTTTTTTTTATAGCCTTGTGTGAAGTTAAAAAGGTTAAACTTGGTTCATTAAATCCATAGAGTAATACTTTATCGACATTATTAATTTTAGTGTCTATAAAGGAATTAATTTTCTCTGAAATCCAAAGAGTTTCCAACTTAGGTATCAAATAATAAACAGCTGAAAAATAAACTAGTGATTGAAACACACAGGCTGAAGAGATAAGTCTAAAAATATTTTTCTGTAAAAAATTAACTATCATTATCACTAATGCACAGATACCAAAAAAAGTTATTAACCAAAGGCTAAGGTCAATATTTGAATACTCATACACAATAAATACTTGAGCTGTTAAAAAACATATTGGATAGAAACACAGAATAAAAAATGAAAACTTGTGAATTATCCCATAAAGATTATTTTTTCCTATAATTGAAGGTAATAATATACTGAGGGCTGCATATGACGGAAAAATATAGTGTGGAAGTTTTGTTGGAATTAATTCATAAAAAAATAACGGGACTACAAACCAAAAAAATATGAAAATTTGATAGTTTTTTTTCAAGAAAGAAAGTTTAAAATCTTTAAATATTTTTTTTAAAAGAATTGGAACAAAAATTACTCCCGGCCAAAACATTAATAACATTAATGTTGAGTAGTATCCTGGAGGAAATCCATGAGATTCCTGACCAGACCTGACTTTATTAAAAAGATCATTTATAGCTGATTCATGCCAAAAGAGACCATCAGATATAATAGTAATTGTAATAAACCATGGAATGCTTACCAAAAGAAAAAGTAAGAATCCTCTTATAGTCCAAATGATTTTAAAGAAATTTTTTTTTTTAAATATACACAAAACAAATAATGGAAACATAGTAAAAATAAAAATTATTGGCCCTTTGATCAATACTCCAACAGCAGAGATGAGCCAAAAAATTATTTTATTTTTTAGGTTTAAAAAATTATCTTTCAAACCTTTTATTACAATTAAATTACTAGCTATTACTGTTAAAAATAAAAAACCATCTGTCTTAGCTTGATGAATCTCTGAAATTGTTACAATTGGTAAAATTAGAAAGCAGACACACAAAATTGCATCTTTAAAGTCGTATTCTTTTCTTACAAAATTATAAATAAGAAAAATTGACAAAATAACTCCAAAAAATGACGGTAGCCTATATACCCAAATTTCATCATAGGGAGGGTTTCCAAAAAAATAATTTGAAATTGATTGCAACCAATAAATTCCAATTGGCTTTTTATACCTAACTTCGTCCTGCATTTTAATATCCACAAAATTTTTAGTCTCCATCATTGTTTTTGATGCTGTAGAAAACCTTGCCTCATCTCTATCCATCACTGGAAGTTGCATAACGCCCTGAATAAAAAATAAAAAGGTTAAAAATAGAATAAAATAAATAGACTTTTCTTTTAAAAAATTCATTGTTTTTCAATTACACTAGTTTAGATTTAGGTTACCATAGCTTTTAATAATGAATAGATTTACAATTATAATCCCAATTTTTAACGAAACTGAATCTATTTTTAAATTAATAGACGAGATTTTCCATGAATTCAAAAAAATAAATCCAGAAATAGTAATCATTGATGATGGAAGTACTGACAGTTTTCAAAAAAATTTTAAAATAAAAAAACTAGAAAAAATTAAAGTCTATAAACACAAATCTAATCTTGGTAAATGTAAGGCTATGAATACCGGTATACAAAAAGCATCAAATAATATAGTTTGTATAATAGACGGCGACGGACAAAACCCTCCATATGAAATTAAAAACCTGATAGATAAATGGAAAAAGATTCCAGAAAATAAAAAATATTTTGCTATTGTGTGTGGAAACAGAAAAAATAGAGTTGACACCTTAATAAAAAAAATAAGCTCAAAAGTAGCAAATAAAATCCGAAAATTTATTTTAAATGATGATTGTAATGATACAGCTTGTGCTCTAAAAGTTTTTAGAAAGACAGATTACTTAAAAATCAAATACTTTAAAAATATGCATAGATTTCTTCCAGCATTATTTAAAATGAATGGCGGGAAAATTTTTAATGTACAAGTAAACGATAGAAAACGGTTTGGAGGAGAATCAAAATTTAATTTCAATAATAGGTTTTGGATTGGAATTATTGATCTTATTAAAGTATGGATATTAATAAAAAAAAGGAGTAATAAATGACACAAGAACAAATTTGGCTGATTGTTGGTTTTATTGGACAAACTGTATTTGCATCTAGATTTTTAATCCAATGGGTTGTAAGTGAAAGAGCATCCAAGAGTATTATACCAAATATTTTTTGGTGGATAAGTCTGGCAGGGAGTATGATTTTGTTAAGTTATGCTATTCACAAAGTTGACCCGGTATTTATTGTTGGTCAATCTTGCGGTTTTCTTATTTATTCTAGAAATATTTATTTAATTAAAAAGGAGGGAAAAAATAAAAAAAACGATCCCTCAAAAATAATGAAGGTGAATTAAATAAATATGAGTTTTAAAAAAATTCATCAAGAAATTTTGAAAAAAAGCTCAAAATTCAGAATAGTAAAAAATGAAATAGAAAAAAATGGCATAATTAAAATACAAAAATCTAGACTCGACCTTTTCTCATTTATTACAAAAACTATAATTTCACAACAAATCTCATATAAAGTTGCTCAGTCTTTATGGAAAAAGTTTTGCTTTTTTTTAAAAACTGAATATCCAAATAAAATTGATATAACTAATAATTATCAATTAAACAGTGCTCTCAGAAATATTGGAGTTTCGCAAAAAAAAAAAAGTTACATAAAGGCCTTTTATGACTCAAAAGAGAAAATCTTAGACGATTTGGAATCTCAAAGTGAAGAAAAAATTCGAAACACATTAATTAAATTTTCCGGGATAGGAAATTGGACGTGTGATATGGTTTTAATTTTTTATTTTAATAGGATGAACATCTTTCCAACTTCTGACTTGATAATAAAAAAAACGACTGAAAAACTCTGTGTCTTAGAAAATAAGAAGATAGATTTTATAAATTCTTTCTCACCTTATCTTAGTATTTTTTCATTGCATCTTTGGAAAATGTCTAAAAGGGTTCTCTAGAAAAAATTTTTTTTTTTTAATATTACTTGTTTTAGGCCATTTTAGAGAATTAACAGCTTTACATTCATCGCAAATAAATTGCCACTGTTTGTGTCTAGTTTTGCAAGAAATACAATACCACTCCGGCGACGCATTTACATCATGCACGTCGTTAGGCATAGAAAGTTTCTCACTTTTTTTACAAATTTCTTCATATAAGTTTTTAGTTCTTTCATCCCAATTTTCTCTTGGAATGTCATCTAAATATTTTTGACTTTCTCCCCAGATTTTTGCTTGAAAGGCAGACATTGCAAGTGACAGTCTTACTTCATCTGATGAATTTAAGTGCTTTTTCATAACTTTTACAATTAGCTTATGTCTTTTTAATGAATCAGCATTATTTTTGAGACCATGTTTAATAAAGGTTTCAATGATTTCAGGACAATTAAAGTTAAACCAATTTTTTTCAATGAGTTTTGCAGCCTTACTTATTTCATTATTTTTTATAAATTGTTTAATAGCCTCTATCAGAACGTGGAAAGAGTTTTCAGATATTTTAATAGAATCAAAAATATTTTTTCCAGACAAAGCATGAAGGTTCGCTTGAAGACTGCTTAATAATGTATTATCAGCTGCTTTTATTCTTTTTATTGACTCCCACCCTAGCTCCCATTCTTTCTTTTGCGAATATAAAATTGCTAGTTTTTCAGAAATCCAAGGATCATTTTCATATTCTTTTCTATATTCTAAAAGAAAAGATAAAGCTTTATCAATATTTTTCTCCTTTAGAGCTACCATCACGTCAGCTCTTCGCGAAATATAATAGGCTTTTGGAATAGTTTTTAAGATTTTTAAATATTTTTGTGCATCATCTAAATTATTGTTTGACAGCGCTGTATTAAAGAGCATAACCGTTGAAAACATTTCATTCTTTAAATATTTTTTTATTTTTCTAGAATTTTTTTCTAATGCTTCCTTATCACCTAAAAAAAGATTGATGGCTAGATCATCTAAAGACTCATTTCCTAATGCTAAGTATTTTTCTTTTTGTGAAAAAGAAACTTTTTCAGGAATATTTTTAATCTTAGAAACTAGAAATAAAAATAAAATTACGCTTAAAAAAATGAAAAAAATGACTGCAGATAAACCTACAACATTAGTTTCAATCAAATACTCTTGCCAAACTATTCTTACCTTTCCAGGCCTATTACTTATCCAAACTGCAAAATAGGATAAAATTATTGTAATAAGAAAAAACTTTGTAATTTTAAACAATTTGCTATTCCATTAAATCCAAAAATTTAATCTTAATTTTATCAAAATTACTATTAGCTTCAGCTAAAATTTTAGCCTCCTCAAGCCAAGACTTTAAGTCGATATCATCTATATTTGATTCTTTCAAGACTTTAATTGCTTGATTAATATTGTTTATAAGAAGCGATTCCTTTGCTAACAAAAGGGTTTTATTTAAGGATTCAAAGTTTTCAATATCTTCTTTTTTTTTTTTCTGATCAAATTTTGTAACTTTGAATGTAGAATTTATTACATTCTTAGCATAATTAAAAAATTCTTCCTTTGAACTAAATATGTTGCCAGTTTCTGAATACGTGTTATTTTCAATCTTAGTAAATAAATCATCCATATCATTATTATAGACTGAAAGATTTTTATTAATTTTTTGAATAAGATTCTCTTTTGTCTTTAAATTTTGAATATCTAGAGTTTTAAAAAAAATTAGCAGATTATTAGTTTCATAATCTCTCGAAAACAAATTTTGTAAAATTTCAATCTCGTTTCCAAAATCTTTTCTATTATTAAAGTTCTCTTGAAATATCAAAAAATTAATTAAAACTTTATTTTTTTTATAGTCTAAAAGGTGACTATCATTAGGATTAAATTCTTTAAAATTTTCAAAAGACTTACTTACACTATCAAGTTGAACAGATAATTCTTTATTTTTAGATTCAAGATTATTTATTCTTTCTTCATAAAAATTAAGTTTTTCAGAAAAATTATTTTCTATTTTTCCAAGTTTAAGTAAATATTCATTTTTTAATTTATCCTGATCAATCTTAACAACCTCCTGTTCTACTATCTCTGTTCCTTTAAATTTATGATAAAAATTTTCTTTCAAAGGCTGATACGTAAGAAAACCCAAAGAAAAAAAAACTATAAAGATTATTAAATATTTGAAAAATATTTTAGTTAGCCCAGTTTTTTTTTTAAAGTCACTTTTATCTAAATCAATAAATTCCCCCTTTTTTGGGTTTTCTTTTTTTTTATCAACCAATTTTTTTTCCAAGTAAAAATTTTTCTTTAATTAACTCTATCATTTTTTTTTGATTTGGTTTTTTTGCAACATATATTGATAACTTACCTAATTTATTTATTTCTTCTTTTACTTTATTGCTAATTACAACAAATAGCTTGTTATCACAAAATTTTATTAAATCCAGTTTTTGAATTTGTTTAACAAAGGACCTTGCGGTCAAAGGAGAATAAAAAGCAATCATACTTTTTTTTTCGTTCTTCATAAATAATATTAGTTTATAACTATTACTACAAATCATTTTTGATGAATAACATTTAATAGCAAAATATCTACACCCAAGATCTAAAAAAAAATTTCTAATTTTAAGATTATAGTTCTGATAAGTAGGATGAATAATAATATCTCCTTTTCTAAGCTGTTTTTTTGAAAGTATTAGAAGTTTTTCTAAATTTTCATCAGCATTAATTATATTTTGAAAACCTTTTTTTTGTAAAATAATTTTTGTCTCACCTCCAACAGAAAAAACTGCGTTGTATCTAAATTGTCTATCGAATCTAAAAAAATTTGCCGCGTTCTTACTTGTAAACATAAGATAATCAGTTTTAGAGATTTTAAATTCTTGATAATCAAATTTATTTATTTCTAAAAAAGGTAAAATGACTGTTTCAATTCCTATCTTACTCAAAGTTTTTGAGGTTATTATTGAATCGTCAATTGGTCGAGTCAGAAGAATTTTCACACTAAAGCATTTTTTTTATTTTTTTTCCTAAATTAAAACTCATATTACAATAATTATCTGTGTCAAAATAGGTTTTATCTTTAATAAACTTTTTTCCATCTGAAGAAGCTGCCATATAATGAAATAATATTTTTGATTTGGTCTTGAGATCTAGACGGGCTAAAGCACCTATTGGCGTTTTACATGATCCATCAAGAGCTGACAAAAAGTTCCTTTCACACTCAGACTCAATTAATGTTTTTTGATCATTTAGTCTTTTTAGTAAGCTTAAGAGATTATCATTTTTTCTAACAACAATAGCAATTACACCTTGACCTGGAGAAGGAATCATTTTTTTAATATCAATTTTTTCATAATGATCTTTAATTTTTAATCTTTTTAACCCGGCATATGCAAGAATTATTGCATCAAATCTTCCATTTTTTAATTTATTAATTCTAGTTTCAATATTTCCTCGAATTTCTTTTAATTCTATATCTGGTCTTAGTTTTTTTAGTTGGACTGCCCTTCGAATCGAAGAAGTTCCTACTACTGCATTTTTTTTTAAATCTTTTAGTTTGACTTTGTCTCTTGTCATAATGAGGTCATTAGGATTATCTCTTTTTAAAACCGCTCCAATTATCAACCCCTCAGGTAATTTTGTAGGTAGGTCTTTTAGTGAATGAACGCCAATGTCAATCTTAAAGTTTAATTGGGCTTCATCTATCTCTTTAGTAAATAAACCTTTATTACCTATGGTGGAAATCTTTTTCTCCAAAAATTTATCTCCTGAAGTTTTAAAAAGCTTTTGCTCTACTTTATTAAAAAATGTTGCACCAAAAATAATCTTTAAAGACTTGAGGAAAATATTAACTTGAGCTTTTGCCAAGGGGCTTTGTCTTGATCCAACAATAATTCTTTTTCTATATTCCATATATCTTTATATACTTAATTAGTATAAAAAATAATTTTAAATATTCTAATTTTAAAATAATGATTGTATTGGGAATTGAAACTAGTTGCGATGAAACGTCAGTTGCAATAGTGAAAAAAAAAAATAGATTTTTGTTGGGAGATGTTTTATCAGAAAATACTTTGTCTCAAGTAAAAAAACATAAAAAGTTTGGTGGAGTTGTACCTGAACTTGCTTCGAGAGAACACAGCAATACTATAGATTATCTTGTTAAAAAAACCTTAAAAGAATCAGGACTTTCTTTAAGTGAAATTGATGCATTTGCTGCAACTCTTGGGCCCGGTCTACTTGGCGGACTTATTGTCGGTTCAAACTATGCAAAAACACTAGCTCTAACCACAAAGAAACCATTTATCGCTGTTAACCATCTACAAGGACATATTTTAGTAACTAGAATGAAAAGAAAAATAAAGTTTCCTTTTCTATGTTTACTTGTTTCAGGTGGTCATACCCAGATGTTATTAGTGAGGAAATATAATGACTTTAAATTAATTGGCGAAACTCTTGATGATGCTATTGGTGAGGCTTTCGACAAAGTAGCAAAACTTATGGGATATTCATACCCTGGTGGTCCAATAATTGAAAAACTTGCTTTGAAAGCAAAAAAGAGAGTAGATTTTAATTTACCAGAACCACTTATTAATAGTAAAAATTTCAACTTTTCTTTTTCTGGGATAAAGACAGCTACCAGAAAAATTATTGGTAATTCCTTTGATAAAAAACTAAAGTGTGAGTTGGCTAAAAACTTTCAAGATTGTGTAACAAATTGTCTAATAACAAAATGCTCGAAGGCAATAGATTTATATAAAAAAAAAGAGAGAATTAATAGTTTTGTGCTTGCTGGTGGTGTTGCGTCCAATAAATTTATAAGAGAAAAATTTATAAACCTTTGTGCAAAAAAGTCGCTACAATTTATAGTTCCAGAACAGGACCTATGTGTTGACAATGCAACAATGATTGCGTGGGCTGCTATTGAAAGATTACAAATTAATAAAAAAGGTGATATTTTAGATTTTGAACCTAAACCAAGATGGGCTCTTGAAAAGTTATGATTAAAGTGGGAATTATTGGATCTGGTAATTGGGCATTAGCACTTACAAAAATTTTAACTAACGTAAAAATTGTTGTTAAAGCAAGAAGACTTGAAGGATTAAAAAAAAAATTTGGTAATGATAATAAAGAAATATCACTTACTACTAACTTTACAGACTTGAATGATTGCAAATTTTTATTTCTGGCTAGTCCTTCACAGACAGTCAGAGGAAATTTAAAGAAAATTCCCAAAAAAATAAATTCTAAATTTGTTATTTGTTGTAAAGGCGTTGAAAAAGGTTCAAATAAGCTTATGCATCAAGTTCTTAAAGAACTATTTCCAAAAAATGGTTTCGCAATACTTTCTGGGCCTAATTTTGCTGCAGAAGTTATAAAAGGACTTCCCACAGCAAGCGTCTTATCTTCAAAATCTAATAAAATCCTAGATGAGGTATCTAGTGTAATTTCTAGTAAAAAGTTTAGGACATATTTTAATAACGATATTGTCGGTACACAAATTGGGGGGGCTATGAAGAATGTAATTGCTATAGCTTCAGGTGTAATAATAGGAAGTAACTTAGGTCATAATGCTGGTGCGGCAATAATTACAAGAGGGTTGTCAGAAATAATTGATTTAGGAACGCAAATGGGTGCAAAAAAGTCAACTTTTTATGGTTTATCTGGAATTGGAGACCTAACGCTTACATGCTCATCACTTAAATCTAGAAATACCAAACTGGGTTATTTATTAGCTAAAGGTAAAAGTAAAACAAACCAACTATTCGAGGGTCTTGAATCATGCGAAAGTATATGTAAATTAGGTGATAAATTTTCTTTAGAATTACCAATATGTAACGCTGTTAAAAGAATTTTGAACGGCTATGATATCAACAAGATTGTAACCAGCCTTCTTTCCAGACCTCTACAGTTTGAAAAATGAAAACTTATATAATTACATGTCTTGATAAGAAGAATTCTCTCAAAAAGAGATTAGCAAACAGAGAGTTACACTTAAAGTATTTGAAAAGCTTAAAAAATAAATTAATTTTAGCAGGCCCAATTTTGAATAGTACTAATAAACCAAAGGGAAGTGTTTTGATATTACAGTTTCAAAACAAGTTAAAGCTTAATGATTTTTTAAAAAATGATCCATATTCAAAGGCTGGTTTATTCGAAACAGTAAATATTGAAATATTTAAAAGGGTTTTTTAGTTTTTTTTCCTTAAACAAATTGTTATATTTTTGTATTGTAAGATTACATGAGTTTTGTAGATAATGAAATAAATGTTTCGTCAATGAGTATGGATAAATACAAGGCGGAATATGAAAAATCAATTAAGGAACCTGACGTTTTCTGGTCTGAAAAGGCTAGCACTCTCTCATGGATTAAAAAATTTACCAAAGTTAAAGAAAGTTCATTTAATGATAAAGTTAGCATAAAATGGTTTTCAGACGGGACTCTCAATGCTTCCTTTAATTGTGTTGATAGACATTTAAAAGATAAAGGTAATAAAACAGCTATAATATGGGAGTCTGATGATCCTAATCTTAGTAAAAAAATTTCATTTAATGAATTGCATAAATCAGTTTGTCAATTAGCTAATGGATTAAAATCTATAGGAGTAAAAAAAGGAGATAGGGTAACTATTTATCTTCCCATGATACCTGAGGCAGCCTTCGCAATGTTAGCCTGTTCAAGAATTGGTGCTATACACTCTGTGGTATTTGGAGGCTTTGCTCCAGAATCACTGAGAGACAGAATAAAAGATTGTGAATCTTCGATAGTTATTACCGCCAATGAAGGTATCCGAGGGGGAAAGAAAATTCCTCTTCTTTCAAATGTTAAAAAAGCTATAGAAGGCCTAAAGATGGTCAAAAAAGTTATTGCTGTTAAAAGAACAGATTCAACAAATTTCTTTGACCCTGAGACAGACATTTGGTACGACGATTTAATCAAAAATCAAGAAACTGACTGTGAAATTTCTGAACAAAATTCTGAAGATCCTCTTTTCATTTTGTACACATCGGGATCAACTGGAAAGCCAAAAGGAGTTATGCATACAACTGCTGGCTATCTACTTCATGCATCATTAACTCACAAGCAAGTATTCAATGTGCAAAAAGATGATGTCTACTGGTGTACTGCTGATGTGGGATGGGTTACTGGACATTCGTACATCGTATATGGGCCACTTTGTAATGGAATCACCACTTTAATGTTTGAGGGAATTCCAACTTTTCCTGATGCTTCAAGATTTTGGCAAGTCATTGACAAATTTAAAGTTAATATATTTTATACAGCCCCAACTGCAATAAGAGCATTAATGGGATTAGGTGACAAACTAGTTAAAAAATGTAACTTATCATCCCTAAGAATTTTAGGTAGTGTTGGAGAGCCAATTAATCCTGAAGCATGGAAATGGTATCATGAGGTAGTCGGGGGAAAAAAATGTCCTGTAATTGATACCTGGTGGCAAACTGAAACTGGAGGAATACTTATTTCGCCTATTAGTGGAACCACTCCTCTCAAACCTGGTTCAGCAACACTTCCCTTTTTTGGTGTAACTCCGTTGATAGTTGATAATGATGGCAATGAATTAGAAGGAGCTTGTGAGGGAAATTTATGTATTAAAACATCATGGCCAGGAATGATGAGAACTGTTTATAGAGACCACAAAAGGTTTAGAGAGACTTATTTTTCTTCTTTTAAAGGAAAATATTTTACAGGTGACGGGTGTAAAAGAGATGAAGATGGATACTATTGGATTACTGGTAGAGTTGATGATGTTATAAATGTATCTGGTCATCGGTTGGGTACTGCTGAGGTGGAGAGTGCTCTTGTATTACATAAAAATGTTTCTGAAGCAGCTGTCGTTGGGTTTCCTCATGACATCAAAGGTCAAGGGATTTATGCATATGTAACTCTGATGAATGGAGAGGAGTACAATGAAAATCTAAAAAAAGAACTTGTTTCTTGGGTTAGGTCAGTGATTGGTCCAATAGCTACACCTGACATCATACAATGGGCACCAAATCTTCCTAAGACAAGATCAGGAAAAATTATGAGAAGAATCTTAAGAAAAGTTGCTTGTGAAGAAGAAGAATCCATTGGAGATACCTCAACACTTAATGATCCAAGCGTGGTTAGTGAGCTAATAAATAACAGAGGAAAAAACTAGAAATCGTAACAAATTCCTTTTTTTTCCCAATCACCATATCTTGTTGGTTCAGGTCCTTTAGGGCCTCCAACCTCTTTTTTTGTGGAAGGTGACTTGCGGTTACTCTTATTTGATTTTAAAGTTTTATTCATGTATGTTAATTTAATATCTGTAAACTAAAATTACTATAAATTTTTGACTAATTCACGAGAAATTGCCTCACTAATATTATCTAATGTCTATCAGGGAAAAAAGTTAGATTGGGCTTTAAATACAAATAAAAATCTTGCAAAACTAGATTCCAGAGATCGTTCTTTTGTTAGCCTGCTTGTACTCACAGCCCTAAGAAGACAAGGCCAAATTGATAAAATAATTTCAAGTTTTATAAAAAAACCACTTAAAAAGAATTCTCAAGTAAATTACATTCTAAAAATCGCTCTTGCTCAGATTATGTTCATGGATACACCAGATTACTCATCGGTAAATACAGCTGTTGAAATTTCAAAAAAATATAATCTAGAAAAACTAGTTAATGGAGTATTGAGAAATATATTAAGAGAAAAAAATACGATAAACATTGATTCTACTGAATTGAATATACCAAACTGGCTCAGAAAAAGCACAATTGACAACCTTGGAAAAGAGAAATTGTCTTTGATTTCAAAACAAATTGTTAAAGAGCCATCAATCGATATTAAAATTAAAAAAGAAATCTTTCAAAAACTTAAATGGGAAGAAATTTTAAAAGGGAAAAATATTTTTCAAGAAACAATTAGAATAGATTATAAAAGTGACATCAGTAAGCTACCTTTTTATAGTGAAGGCCATTGGTGGATACAAGGCCTTTCAGCAACTTTTCCTGTAATTTTAATTAATCACATATATAAAAATCACAAAAAAGATGAAATTTCTATACTTGATGTTGGAGCATCTCCTGGAGGGAAATCTTTTCAACTAATAGAATCCGGGTTTAAATTACAGTCGATCGAAATTTCCAATGTAAGAGTAAAAAAACTTTTAAAAAATCTAAATAGACTTAAGTATGAAACAAAAATTATTAATGATGATTTTATTACACATGAAATGGATGAAAAATTTGATTGTATTTTAATTGACGCCCCATGTTCTGCTTCCGGTCTTATTCAAAAAAAACCTGAAATGCTTGTGATTAAAAAAAATATTAATGACTTAAAGTTGAAGCAAAAATTAATGTTAGAAAAAGCTTCTAAATTACTAAAGGATGGTGGGTACTTAATTTATTGTGTTTGTTCTATAATATCCAGTGAGGGAAATGAACAGATTAAATCATTCCTCAAAAATTTTAAAAATTTTTCTCTCTTTAATTGTTTTAGTCCAATAGAATCATTTGGAGTGGTGAATGATGATCTGCCATATTTTTTCACAACCCCTGACCTCTCAAGCGAACATGGAGGTATTGACGGATTTTTTATTGCTTGTCTAAAAAAAAATTATTAAGAATTTAAAATGTATCGACTTTTAAAAACAATTAACTCCATTTTCAAGTTTAAGAATCCATTTTATAATCTTTTTTTAGATAAAAGTGCAAACTCAAGTATAATTTTTACTCCACAAAATTTATGGATGGGAAATTCAGATAATGGAAGAAAAATAACAGATGGCTTTTTAAGCTTTCACAATGAAACTAATACATTTAATTTAAATACTTGGAAAAAAAATAATTCAAGTAAACTATGGAATCAAAAATTGCACAGTTTTCAGTGGGTTGATGATATTAAAAGTTTGGGAACTAATAAGGCACGTACCTTTTTAAGGAAAAATATTTTGCAATGGATTGAGCTGCATAATCGGTGGGATCCACACAACTGGGATTTAATTATTTTATCGAAAAGAGTTTGTAACCTTCTTGGAAATATTTCTTTTTTTTACGAAACTGCAGATGAAGATTTTCAAAAAACTTTTACAAAATCCTTAAACAAGCAAGTTATACACCTGCTTAGTTCCTTAGAAGTAAAAATCGACAGTGATGACAGAATTTTTATTCCAAAGGCAATTATACTTTCCTCTCTATGTTTTACGAATATGAAGCCAAAACTAAAGTTAGGCTTGAAAATTCTAAGTGAAATTTTGACCTTAGAAATTCTTGACGATGGCATGCATTTTTCAAGATCTCCAAGTCAGCATCTTTTTTTTCTAAAAAATCTAATCGATATTAAAAACTATTTAGGATTATCTGGGCGTTCCATTCCTAGAGCACTCAATGAAATAATAGCCAAAATGGGTATGATTCTCAAATTTTTCAAAATAAATAACAATGAGTTAGCAATTTTTAATGAATTTAGCCACATCTACAGCCATCAATTAAATGAAATTATAAAAAGAGCTAATACAAGATTAAAAATACCATCCAGTTTAGACCAAGCCTGCTTTAAAAGGATATCAGATAACAAACTAATTTTTATAATGGATTGCGGAAGTCCGCCCCAAAAAAAAACACACGCAGGTTCATTGTCTTTTGAGTTTTCCCATTTTGGGGAAAAACTTGTCGTAAATAGTGGTTCTCCATTTGTCAATGACAAAAAATGGATTGAGGCAATGAGATCAACAGCAGCGCATAGTACTGTAAGCATTGATGATATAAATTCGTCAGATATTTTTTATCAGAAAGATGCTATTTCAAGAATTGCTAAAGTGTGGTCAGAGTTACTATTAGACAAAAATTTTTATTGGATTAATTCAGCACACTCAGGCTATAAAGACATTTTTGGGATTATTCATAATAGAAAAATTCACATAGACTCTGATAAGCTTATAATTAGAGGTCAAGATTACTTTTCAAAACCCACAAAACATTTAATTGATATACCCAAAAAAATATTTATCAGGTTTCACATCCACCCCGATGTAAGATTAAATGTAACAACCAGTAAAAAAAAGGTATTTTTACAACTTAAAAATAATATCGCTTGGGAGTTTATCTGCTCTGAAGCGAAAATTAAGCTCAAAGAAGGCATTTATTTAGGAGCAAAAAAAACCATACAAAAAAATAATCACATTCTTATTTCTGAAAATTTTGTTCCAGAAAAAAAAATTAAATGGATGTTTAGATTGATTAAATAGATTTTACAGTGACCAATAGTTGCTTATTTTTTTATTCCTAAACTTTCCTTTAACATCAAAAAAAAATCCTTCTTTTTTTAAAAGGGATAAAAAATTCTGCTTAAAGTTTAATAGCATTTTTTTGTGAGGAACTGACAAAATAATTCCATCGAACTTTTTGTTTGTTAGATTTTTTTTTTTAAAACTCTTAAAACCCTTTAAATGTTCTATGAATGGATCATAGAAGCTAATTTTAATGTTTTTTTTTTCTAGGTATTTCATAAGCTCAAGACTTTTCGAATTTCTTAAATCTGGTACATTTTCCTTAAAGGTTACTCCTAAAAATAGACAAGATGAGCTAGGTGGTAATTTTTTTATTATTTCCTTTCCAACAAACTTAACCATATTATCATTTGTACTTCTGCCTGATAAGATAACTTCAGGTCGAACGTTTAGGTTTTTTGCTTTTTCAGCCAAATAGTAGGGGTCAACACCAATACAATGGCCTCCAACTAAACCTGGTTCAAAGTTTAAAAAATTCCACTTTGTCAATGACGCCTCTAAAACGTCATAAGAACTGATGTTTACTTTTGTACATATTTTTGCCACTTCATTGATGAATGCTATATTTATATCCCTTTGAGCATTTTCAATTACTTTTGAAGCCTCTGCAACTTTTATACTTTTAGCTAAATAAACTTCACCACTAGTCAAATTTTTGTAAATTTCTAAAAGATCTTTTTCTACTTTCTGGGTTTGGCCAGAAACCACTTTATTTATTTTATCGATTGTGTGAACTTTATCACCTGGATTTACTCTTTCAGGTGAATAACCTAAAAAGAAATCTTTGCCTGCTTTAAGATTTTTTGAAAATTTCTCTAATATAGGTCCACATATTTCTTCTGTAGCACCGGGATATACTGTACTTTCAAAAATCACTGTATCTCCATATACCAAAAGTTTGCCAATTGTTTCACATACCTTCTTTAAAGCAGAAAAGTCTGGCTTCTTTCTCACATCAATTGGTGTTGGAACAGTAGCAATATAAAAATTACAATCTGAAATATCTTTAGAACATGTCGTAAAAAAAAGACCGTTTTTTTGCTGCTTTTTAAGAAGGGGCTCTGATACTTCAAGTGTTTTATCTATACCTTTTCTAAGCTCTTTTATTCTGATATCATCAATATCATAACCTAGCACATTATATGAGAAAGATAGTTGTAAAGCTAATGGAAGTCCAACATAACCTAAACCTAAAACTGCAATTTTTTTTTCTTTCATAGTAAAAACTTAGTCATTATTATTGGATTAAAAATATGGTTAAAATAGTTATTCCGTTCATATTATATTTTTTTTGTTTTTCCGCATTAAAAAAGATAATACCTTTTCTAAAAAAATACTCCCTTCTAGATCATCCTTCGAAAAGAGGTAATCATGAACAATCAATGCCTAAAGGAGGTGGAATTATTTTGATACCAGCCATAATTATATCAATTTCACTATATTTTTTAATTGAAAATACCATTAATACAAAATGGATAGTTTTTTTACTATCCATTTTTTTTCTTTTTCTTGTTTCCTTGGTAGATGACGTTAAAGGTTTGCCAGCTAGGTTAAGACTAATTGTACAATCTTTATGTGTTATTATTTCAGTTTATTTTATAAGGGACGATATCACAATTTTTTTAAATAATCTGGATATCGTAATAAAAATGCATGTGAATGAATCACTGATATTTTATCTCTTAGCTTCGCTTATTTTTTTTTCTTGGCTTTGGTTAATTAACCTTTTTAATTTTATGGATGGTATGGATGGCTTAACTGCGTTACAAATGATTTTTTTAGGTCTAACTATAAATATTATTTCATTAATGAACTTTTTTGATAAAGATTTTCAGTTCCTAAGTTTAGTGATTTTGGCGGCTTTTCTTTCTTTTTTTAGACACAACAAGCCATCTGCAAAAATATTTTTAGGAGACTCAGGGTCAATTCCATGTGGATACATAGCAGGTTTTGTATTAATAGAGGCTTTTTTAAAACAAGGTCCTTTTTTTTCAATATTAATCATTCTTATGTATTTTATCTTAGACTCGACTATTACTTTAATTATTCGAACTATAAAAAATAAAAATTTATTCACTGCTCATAGTGATCATTTTTACCAAATAATAATAAGGAAAGGTTTTTCTCATCACTACGTATTACGAAAAATTTTATTACTTCTAACCTTTTTGACTCTTCTTTCATTTATTTCTCTTAAATTTCATTTGATTTCTTTTGCGTTAGCATTAATTTTTACTGTTTCTTTTTTAATATATTTTTCAATTAGTTCGAAAAATGAATAAAAAAATTTTCATAACAATACTGCATGACTTTTTAATTTTTTGTTTGTCTTTTTTTATAGCTCTTCTTTTAAGACTAGATTTGGATCAATCTCTCTATTTAATAAATGAACTATGGAGTTTTTGTTTATTGTATGCTTCAGCTAACATATTCCTTTTACACTACTTTGGGTTATATCATGGAATTTGGAGATACGCCTCAATGCACGAAATTATATCTATTTTCAAAAGCATTACCATCTCAACACTGATTATAATCTTGTCTTTTTTTTTAATTTTTAGATTAGAAAACATACCTCGTTCATTTCCAGTATTACTTTTTATTGTTTCACTCTTTGGAGTTACAGGACCAAGAATATTTTATAGATTTTTAAAAGATAAGATTACAAAAGATGTAATAAAGCGTGTTCCTGTTTTTGTTGTTGGAGACAGTAATTCCTCTGAAAATTTTATAAGACTTACAAAAAGTCAAAAAAACTCTCCTTATAATGTTATAGGTATCATAAGTGACAAGCCTTCAAGTACTGGGAGAAGAATACATAATGTTCCAATTTTAACCTCGATAGCAGACATTGATTTATTCGATAGTGATTTTGGAAAAAAGAATAAGCTTGCACCACAAAAAATAATTATTACTGATCAATCGATAAAACCCGAATCAGTTGAAAAACTGTATGTTTTTGCACAAAAAAATGGGTTAGCCTTAGGCGTACTTCCTAAACTTTCAAATATTAATTCTAAAGATAATTTTGCTACCAACCCTATAGCTATTGAAGATGTTCTTGGCAGAAAACAAAAAGTACATAACCCTGAGTTGTTAAAAGACATATATAATAAAGTTATTATAGTTACTGGGGCAGGAGGTAGCATTGGAAGTGAAATATGTAAACAGGTTAATTTACTTAAACCAAAAAGATTGATTCTAATTGAAGAAAATGAGTTTGCATTGTATAAGGTGCTTAAAAATCTCAAAGGAAACGTTTCGCCAATTCTTGCAGACATAAGAGATTCTCGAAAAATAAATTCTATAGTAAAAGATTATAAACCCGATATAATTTTTCATGCTGCTGCCCTTAAACATATTACTTTTGTTGAGGATGATCCCATTGAAGCCCTAAAAACAAATTTTCTTGCTACCTTCAAGCTTTGTGAAATTTGTAAATCTCAAAGTGTTCCTAAATTAATTTTTATTTCTACCGATAAAGCAGTTAACCCATCAAACATTATGGGTGCATCTAAAAGGCTTTGTGAAAAATATATACAGAATATTTCTTTGCCATCTAATTTCACCAAGTTTTCAATTGTCAGATTTGGTAACGTTCTTGGTTCTACTGGATCTGTGGTGCCTCTTTTTCAAGAACAGATTAAACAAGGAGGACCGATTACTATTACCGATCCAAAAGTTACCCGTTATTTTATGACAATCAGAGAGGCTGTAGAATTAGTTTTAATATCTTCTCAATTAGAAACAAAAGAAGGAGAAATATTTATATTAGAAATGGGAAGACCAATACTTATAAAAGATTTAGCTAGGAGTATGGTTAACCTTCTAGGACGAAAAGAGAACGAAATAAAAATTATTTACACTGGGCTAAGAAAAGGTGAAAAGCTCTCTGAGCAATTATTTTTTAATGAAGAAAAAATTACTAACACAAGTGTTGAGGGTATTCTGTCAACAACAGATAAAATTTACAATGTAGACACAACGGATTACAATATTTTAGTATCATATATTCAAAAAAATGAAATAAAAAAAGCAATTGAAAAATTTAAGAAAATGCTCCCTGAGTACAAAGTAGATGTCAAAAATAAATATTAAGAAAGCAATTGTATCTGTTTCAGATAAAAATTTATTAGACAAAATAGGTAAGTATTTTTTAAAATACGGTATTGTCGTTTTATCTACTGGAGGTACTTACAAATTTTTGAAAGAGAACTTCCCCAACCTAAAAATAAAAGAAATAGCCGCTTTTACAAACTTTAATGAAATTCTTGATGGTAGAGTAAAAACTTTACATCCCCTTATTCACGCAGGGATTCTTGCTAATAAAGAAAACCCATCTCACCTCAAACAATTAAAACAACTAGGTATTTCTCCCATTGATCTTGTTGTCATCAATCTTTATCCTTTTGAAAAAATATCTACTAAAAAGAAAAGTAGCAGAACTGAATGTATAGAAAATATAGACATTGGTGGACCATCAATGATCAGAGGTGCTGCAAAAAATTATAAAAGTACAGCAGTTCTCACTTCACCTGAGCAGTACGAAAATTTTATACGAGAAGCTGAATTGAATAACAATCATATAAGTTTGAATACTCGCAAAGAACTGGCAAAGTTGGCTTTTTGTAAAACTGCCTACTATGATAGTTTAATTGCAAACTGGTTCTTAAAAAAAGATGAACTCCTAGGAATAGGGCAGTCATCTGTTCCGTTAAAAAAAGAAAGATCACTAAGATATGGAGAGAACCCTCACCAAAAAGCATCTATTTTCTCATTTGGAAAAAATAAAATTACAAAAATTTCAGGAAAAGATTTGTCTTTCAATAATATATGTGATCTCGAAATAGCTATGGAATTAGCCGAGCAGTTCAATGCACCCTCTTGTGTAATTCTTAAACACGGTAATCCCTGTGGAGTGGCATTAAACAACAGACAAACTTTAGCCTATAAAAAAGCTCTTTTATGTGATCCAATAAGCGCGTTTGGAGGAGTCGTTGCTTTTAATCAATCCTTATCAAAATCAACAGCCAAAGAAATACTTAAGTTATTTACAGAAGTGGTTGTAGCCCCAAGTTTTGACGATGATGCGTTGAAACTTTTAATAAATAATAAAAAAAATTTAATATTAATACAATATTTTTCGACTAGGGAGAAAAATCTTTTTTCAATTAAATCCACAAGAAACTTCTTACTTGTTCAAGAAAAAGACCAACTAGTGGTATCAAAAAATGACATTTATATGAAAACTAAGAAAAAAGTTAATAATAAACATCTTGAAGATATGATTTTTGGTTTTATTGTTGCGAAATATGTTAATTCAAACGCCATAGTTCTAGTTGAGAACCTTAGTACCTTGGGAATTGGTATTGGACAAACCAATCGAATCGCTTCGGCTAAAATAGCTATAGAACAAATGAAAAAAAATTTTCCAAAAGCAAAAGCCATATTAGCATCAGATGGTTTTTTCCCCTTTCCCGATATTGTAGAATTATGTTCCAAAAATAATATTTCTGGGATTATTCAACCAGGTGGTTCTCTTAATGATGAACTGGTAATAAAAGAAGCAGAGAAAAAAAACATACCAATGGCTTTCACTCGTTCAAGGCACTTCAAACACTAATTTTTTAAAAGGAACTAGAGATAATAGTAAAAAAATAGGGATAATTAGAAGGCCATATCGAATATTATCACTATAATCAATTATTAAACCTACTAAAAAGGGGCCCAGAATAGCACAAATATTTCCAAACATTGCAAAACTACAAAATGCTGAAAGTTGATCGCTCGATTTTATTTTTTTCACTATTACACTTCTACTGGCTGCTTGGATAGGACCTATAAAAAAACCAATAAATAAAGCAAGTATCCAAAAAAATTCGTAACCTTTTGTAAAATATAAAAAAACTGTTGATATAAAAAGGCTGAGTATACAGATAAATACTGTTCTTTCTGAACCAATTTTATCCTCATATCTTCCCAGAATTAAACACCCAATGATTCCTGATAAATTAATAAAAATTCCAAGAAAAAGTATTTGGGTCTCTGTAAACCCAAATAGGAAGGAGGCAAACATGCTTGCAAAAGCAAAAATACTAATTACTGCATTGTTAAAAAAAAAATAGCTGACTAAAAAAGGTGTTATTCTACTGTCTACAACAGCTTTTACAAAATCTACGATATTTGGTATCATAAATTTTTCATGTAGAAAGTTCTTAATGTGAAAGTATCCAAAAATCATCGTCCACAAAGCCACAAAAGGACCAATTAACAAAAATACAGATACATCAAAAAGCCTGTAATCATAGGGTCTTGTTAATTCGAGTGAGAGGAAAATTACAGCCAAAGAACATAAGCCGCCAAAATAACCAAAAGCCCAGCCTAGGTTTGAGATTAGTCCCTCTTTACTTTTGGGAGCTACTTTATGTAAACTGAGATTGTAAAAAAGATTAATCATCTCAAAACAAATGAGAGATATCATGATAACAATGAGAGGATAAAACTCATTAGAACTTTCGTCAAAAAAACATAAAGATGTAGTTGATAAAATTAAGATTAAAAAAAACCATCCAAAAAACTTTGTTTTCAGGTTTCCAAAAAAAGTTTTTCCCTGAACCAGTATTATTGAAAAAAGCAAAAAACTTAAAATACTGGCTATTGAAATTGAAAAACCCCAGTTGCTAGTTCCAATTTCTGGAGAAACCGCAATTTTTTTTGCGTAAAAAGCTCCATAAAAAAAAGTAAGAATCAAAGTTGGATAACAAGAAATTCCAAAGTCAAAAGAACACCATCCTCTTATTTTCTTATTTTTAAGATGTTCAATCATGAATATAATGTTAAGCAAAAAAATACTTTGAGCAATAAAATATTTTATGGGATCGCAACTATTTCTTATAATTTGTAAATAATATTTAATTAATATTTTTTTCCTGAAAATATAATATTTGTATTAATTCTATAAATTATTTATTTCCACTTTAGAATTTTAATCACAAAAACCACTTTGAAGTACGCAAGGATTTACTGATACTGACTCATCAGGGGTGGTTAATGATATTCTTTCAGATACAGCTGGAACAGTTCTGTGAGATGTTTTTGATGGTAACAACTTCCTATTATTTCCATTAGTCATTCTATTAAGTGCACGAATAACACCCGCTCGTGAATTAAATGGTGGGAGAGGGTCTAAAATTGTAAATATAAATGAGCCACCAGTGAATGTATAATTAGAAGTAGAGCCAGAACCATTGCCCATTGATAGCGTGAAGAGGTTTAATGCATGTGAACCAACCCGTATCACTGGAATTGTTCCTTGCCCAGTAAGTGTCAATGTTTCTGAAGCTGCAAGATTACCAAAACTTAATTCTGATGCTAAAATATCAGTCGTTCCGCCTCTTATTCTTCTACCACTTAAGTTAACCGGGCGCTTTGTAACAGTTAACGTTGCATTTCCGAGTATATAATTGGGGTGAGCTGACTGTAGTGAACCAATCGTAACACCTTTAGACCCTACCCCTGCACTCGCAATACTACCTGTACCAGACAAAGTAATAGTGTCTCCACCAACTGAATTACTAAATAAACTAAAAGCAGACGACCCTGCTATGGTTGTTGCATCATAATGTCTGGTCCCAGACGCATTTGTTGTTCTTGGATTAACATCAATGGTGTGCGTTCCACCTAATAAAGTATAGTTAGAAGATTGAGCGCCAGAAACACTCAATGTTCCAACTGACACTGACTTTCCAATACCAACAGTAGTGTTAGACATTGTTCCTGTTCCATTTAATGTTAGTGAATGCCCTAGCACTGTGTTAGTTATACCATTGCTTTTTAAATCACCTGCTGAAGCATCAGTAGTTGCATCATATGTTTTTTCTAAATCTACATTAATCGGTCTTTGAGTTACAGTTAATGTTATCGTTCCCATAGAATAGTTTGAAGCATTTCCACTTGCACTAGACAAGGCTAACGTTCCTGCTGTTACCGATTTATTACTCGCAACATTTGCATTAGCAATACTACCCGTTCCGTTTACTGTGAGAACTTCACTACCAACACCTGTAGTGATAACAAGATCTGATCCGTTTACAGTTGTAGTCCCATCATAGATACGCGAACCGGCAATATTTACTTGTCGTGAGTTTATATCAAAAGTCCCACTTGCTAATGAATAATTTGAAGCTGAACCTGTTCCATCAGCTAACGTTAGGGTGCCTAGCGTAAGAGTTTTGCCCGAACCAGCAACAGCAGTTGTGACTGTTCCAGAACCTGTTATTGACAATGTCTGTCCTCCTACTCTGTTGTTAAATACACTAATGTCAGAGCTGTTTACAGTTGTTGTTGAATCATAAAACCTTGACCCACTTATTGTTACGGGTCTTTGAGTTACGGTCATTTGATAGGTCCCGCCAACCAATGAATAGTTTGTTGCTACCCCCGCAGTACCACCTGAACCGTTCCCTAGTGTCAAACCTGAAGTGTTAATTGTCTTATTAGTTCCTACATCAGCTCCTGCAGACAATGTTCCATTTCCACTTAATGTGAGTGTTTGTCCACCCACTGTTCCAGAAATTGTAAGAGCACTCGATGCAGCTACCGCTGATGCATCATAAACTTTAGAGCCACTTAAAGAAATAGGTTTAGCATTTATATCCAAGGTAGCCGAGGTTAATGAATAGTTTGAGGCCACTCCTGTATTGTCGGCTAATGATAATGTTCCTAAAGTAACTGATTGTTGACCTGAGGCTACATTTTCTGAGGAAACAGAACCTAAACCTGACAGTGATAGAGTTTCTGAACCAACTAAGTTATTAAATGTTACTGAGAGATTGGTTGCATCAACGTTCTTGGTATTATCAAAAAATCTACTTGTTGTTAATGTTACTGGACGCGAAGTTACGTTGAAGGTCCCGCTGCTCAAAGTATAGTTACTTGCTGTCCCCGTTCCATTTCCTAATGATAAGCCAGTTACATTTATTGTTTTACCAGTTCCTACACTTTGTGATTCAAGGAATGAAGTATTTCCTGAA
Organism: uncultured Alphaproteobacteria bacterium; assembly: GCA_902536485.1. Lineage (GTDB taxonomy): Bacteria > Pseudomonadota > Alphaproteobacteria > Methylaequorales > Methylaequoraceae. The sequence goes on from CACAXP010000005.1 coordinate 47,365, forward strand.
ATTGAAAGGGTTTGTCCTCCAACGGTATTATTAAATGTTGTTATATTTGCTGCGCTTACCGTTTGCGCCCCATCGTAAACCTTAGTTCCTAAAATTGTCACGGGTCTCTGTGTGATAGAATAAGTCCCCTCGCTGATGGTATAATTATTACTCAACCCTCCACTTGAACCATTCGTAAGAGCTATAGACGTCGACCCAGAGTTTAACTGATTAGCACTGGCCAGATATGTTCCAACATTACTAGAGTTTGTGACTACGTCACCACTTAGGCCTAAGGTCTCAGAACCAACAAGCCCCGATGCAACTGATATGATGGAGTTATTCAGTGTTGCGTTATTATCATAAACTTTCGTTCCAGTTAGATTGACCTGCTTTTGAGTAATATTCATAGTTCCAGACGTTAATGAATAGTTTGAAGCTACTCCTGTATTATCAGCTAATGTAATGGTTCCAAGAGTGATGTTTTGTGTTCCACCTGATACGTCTTTGGATGCAACCGTCCCTGAACCGTTTAAAACAAGGCTTTCGCCTGAAACTAAATTGCTAAACGTGTAAGTTAAACCAGAAGTGTTCGCCGTTGTTGTTCCATCATAATTTCTGGACGAGGAAAATGTTAGCGGCCTCGCCGTCACGTTAAATGTATGGGCTCCCCCAGAAAGTGTGTAGTTGCTATCAGATCCTGACCCTGTGGAGTCAAGTTCTAAAGTTCCAATTGATATTGTTTTTCCATTTCCTGAAGACGCGGATATAAGTGTACCTGCACCTTTTAAATCTAAGCTCTGACCACTAACACCAGTTGTAACTGTTAAACTTGCATTTGGAACAGTGTTAAGACCATCATAAACTTTTGTTCCTATTAAATTGATAACTTTCGGTAAAATTTCGAAACTCGTTGTGTAGCTAGTTAAAGTATAGTTACCTGCATTTGCACCTGTAAGAGCCAGATTTACAGAAGTCACCGTTTTATTAGCCCCAACATCAGCAGAAACTACCGTTCCTTGCCCTGATAGACTCACAGTTTCACCTGTTAATAGGTTTGTTAATAGTAAGTCAGAACTATCTATGATATTTGTTCCGTTGTACTGCCTGCTACCGGTAACATTTACAGAAACAGGTGAAATATCAAAAGTGTGGGTTCCTCCTGTCAAAGTATAATTGCTTGCTAAGCCTGAGCCATTTCCTAATGACAATGAACCAATAGTAATTGCTTTATTCATCGCTACAGAATTAGTTCCCACTGAACCTGTGCCAGAGATTGTTAAAGTTTCACCTGAAACGATGTTTCCAAATGTATTTATGTCTGAACTAAGAACATTAGTTGTAGCATCATAAGCCCTGATACCATCAAGATTAATAACTCTCTGTGTTACATTCATTGTCGCTGAATTAAGTGAGTAATTGCTTGGATTTCCTGAACCAGCAACAAGGGCTATTGATCCCAAACTTACCGCTTTTGAACTTCCTACATTAGCAGTTGAAACAGAACCTGTTCCCGATAGTGCAAGCGTTTCGCCTCCTTGGAGGCTATCAAATGTTGGCGTTAATGAGGCTCCAGAAACGGAGGTTGTTCCATCATATTCTCTGGATAATGTAACATTTAAAGTTCTTGGAATTATGGTTACATTTATTGTAGCTCCACTTAAGGTATAATTACTAGCCAATCCTCCACTTCCATCAGCTATGGCAAGCGTATTGTTATTTGTTATTGTTTGTGTCCCAGCGCTTGCCGCTCCTAAAACACCCGAGCCTGTCAATGAGAGACTTTCACCACTTACACCTGAAGTTATTGTAAGAATTGAGTTGCTTGCTGTTGTTGTACTGTCGTAAAGTCGTGAACCTGAGATAGTCACCGGCTTTCCTGTAATCTCTGCGGTCAAAGAATTAATTGAGTAATTGCTTGCGGATCCACTTCCGTTAGCCAAAGCCAGGTTCACTGATGTTACATTTTTTCCAGTTCCAACATTGGCTGATGAAACTGTTCCCGAACCTGTTACAGATAATGTTTGACCACTCACAATATTACTAAAAGTAGAAAAATTAGACCCACTTATTGTCGTTGTTCCATCATAAATTTTTGAAGCCTGCAAGTCTAATGGACGTTGAGTTATATTTATAGTTGCTGAAGATAAAGAATAATTCGATGCATTTCCACTTCCACTTGCTAAAGCAAGAGAACCTAGTGTAACTGATTTACTATTTCCTACATCTGCAGTGGCACTTCCAGAACCTGTTAAGCTTAATGTATCACTTCCTGCTAAATTGCTGATAGTTGTTAAGTCCGTTCCATTTATAGTTGTCGTTCCGTCATAAACTCTTGACCCAGTGACAGTAACTGCTCTTGTTGTTACGTTCATTGTTGCTGTTCCTGACAAGTTATAATTTGAAGCAAGGCCCGAATTATTTGAAATCGCCAATGTATTCAGCGTAATTGTTTTTCCCGTTCCAACCGCTGATGAAGTAAGAGTTCCACTTCCACTTAATGTTAGTGTTTCTGATCCTACTAAGCCTGTTAAGCTTAGGTCCGAAGAACTTGCCGTAGTTGTTGCATTATAAATTCTACTTCCAGTAAGCCCCAATATCTTTTGAATTACAGATGCCGAGTAAGTGCCGCCAGATAAAGTATAATTTGAAGCTGCTCCCGTTCCGTCCGCAAGTGATAGTGAACTAACAGTAATATCTGATGTTCCATAAGAAGCAACATTAGCTGAATTTGTTGTAATACTTCCCGATGTATTTATTGTCTGACCTCCAGATAGATTAGACAAAGTAACAGAACCAGACGTAATTGTTGTATTTCCATCATAAGCTTTAGTTGCCGTTATATTCAATGGTCGTTGTGTAATATTTAAAGTTGCTGAACTGAGACTGTAATTTGATGCACTAGCTGTATTGTTAGCTAAGGCTAATGTCCCAAGCGTTACATTTTTATTTGTTCCTACATTCTGATCAGCAACTGTACCCGAACCTGTAATTGCCAGAGCTTCTCCTGAGACAATATTATTAAATGTTGTAAGATCAGAATTACTCACGGTTGTTGTAGCGTCATAAACACGACTACCAGATAACGTAATAGGCCTAGCTGTTACATCTAGTTCACCACTTGTTAAAGAATAATTTGATGCCTCTCCTCCGTTAGAACCATCGGCTAAAGACAATGTACCAAGGGTTAGCGTTTTATTCGTTCCAACTTGAGGTGCTGCAATTGAACCGGTACCATTTATTGTTAAAGTTTCAGTAAGGGCTAATCCATTAAATGTCGATATGTTTGAGTTGGAAACGCTAGTATTTCCATCATAGACCTTTGAACCATCAATAGTTATGGCTTGTCTCGTAATATTAAATGTTTTTGTTCCTATCGTATAGTTAGCCGCTAATCCTGCATTGTTTGCAAGAGCAAATGAAACATCAGTTACAGATTTATTAGAACCAACATCTTTAGATACAACCGTTCCGGAACCACTTAAATTTAGTGTTTCACTACCGACAAGATTACCAATTGTTAAATCACCGCTGCTTACAGTAGTTGTACCGTTGTAGCTTCTGGTTCCTGATAACGTTACCCATCTTTGAGTTATATTGAAAGAATCACTTGTAATCGTATAGTTAGAAGCTAATCCCGTACCATCTGTCAATCTCAAACCAGTGGTGAAGTTGCTAGCAGTTTTGCTTGTAGCGGTTTCAATTGCTGATTCATAGGTTGATAGCGTAAAAATGTCTTTAGAGGTATTATTTCCTCCAACATTAGTTGCATTTGAGGCAAGGGTTGCGTTGGTTATTGAAGATTTAGTCGCATCTGCGTAATTAACGACAAAATATTGACCAGCGCCACCCGTTTCAAGAATTCCAAGGGCTCTTTGAAGAAAATCAGCATCACTTTCACCTGAATTTTTAGACAATGTATTGCTTCCTGTTCCTGGCCAATTAACCCCACCAGCGCCACTATGGCTTAAAATTTTCTTGTAAGTTGATGAATTTAAGTCCGAGTCTAATATTGAAGATGCTCCAGTACTGTACGTTCCAACATTTACATTATTGGTTAAAACAGAATCATTAATGGTTAAAGTTTCGCCTCCCTGAAGACCACTTAATGACATATCAGCAGCATTAATTTTTTGCGTTCCATCATACTGGCGTGACCCTGAAACTGATAACGGGGCTTTTGTAATATTGAAAGTATGGGTTCCACCAGTGAAGGTATAATTAGATGCGAGATGAGTTGGATTAGATCCATCATTTAAACTTAAAGTATTAAGTGTAATGGTCTTTCCTGTACCTACATTTTTATCAACAATTGTACCCTGACCAGTTAACGATAGTGTCTCTCCACCAACTATTCCACCTATAGTTAAATCAGTTGGCAAAGTAGTGGTTGTCGCATCATAAGTACGGGTACCAGTAATATTTACTGGTTTTTGATTTATTGTCAATAAATGCGTTCCACCCGATAAAGTATAGTTCGCTGATAATCCACCGCTACCGCCGTTTCCAAGACTAAGTGTACCTACACTTATTGTTTTATTGGTTGCAACGTTCTTATCTGCGACAGTTCCCACCCCACTTAACACTAATGTCTCAGATCCAATCAAATTTCCAAGGCTTAAATCACTTGAATTAGCATTTGTTGAGGCATCATAGAGACGAGTTCCTGTAGCATTTAAAACTCTTTTAGTTACTGATAATTGATGTGTCCCTCCAGCCAAAATATAGTTTGCTGCAAGACCACCATTTGATCCATCAGCAATCGATAATGTATTGAGAGTTACACTTTTATTTGTCGCTACATTCGCGTTAGCGAGTGTTCCATTACCCGATAAAGTTAATGTTTCCGTTCCTACTAAATTACTTAAAGTTAAGTCACTTGAACTTGCTGTTGTGCTCCCATCATAAATTCGACTTCCAGATGAATTTAGTGCTCTTTGATTTATTTGAAATGAACTAGATGCATGACCAGTTAAAGTATAATTACTTGCTAGGCCACCATTTGTGCCATTACCCAAGGTTAAAGTTCCTTCATTTATAGCAGAACTAGAGTAGGTAGCAACATTAGCTGCAGAGACAGTACCGCTTCCACTGCTAATTACAAGAGTTTGAGAACCAACTGTACCAGTAACTGATGTAATATTACCTGCGCTTATAGTGGTATTTCCATCATATATTTTATTTCCTTGGACTGAGACAACACGTCTATTAACTGTAAAGTTATGGGTTCCACCGGTTAACGTATAGTTGGAAGCTGCACCGCCACTACCATCGGCTATACTAATCCCCGACAGATTACTTATTGTATAACTACCCGCATTAGCTGAACTAATCGTGGCTGTCCCTGAATGATTCAAGGCTTCACCAGAGACCAGATTACTTAGTGTTATCGCTCCCGCTAACGCATTCGTGTTCGCATCATAGGTTTTAGATCCTGATGAGTTTAGTACGCGTTTTGTAATATTAATAACTGCTGAGTTTAAACTATAATTCGAAGCTGCTCCCGTTCCGTTAACTAATGCTAAAGTTCCTAAACTGGATACCGATATTCCATTTGCCACATTGTCATTAGCCGCTGTGCCTGAACCACTTAATGTTAATGTTTCTCCCCCTTGCAAGGCATCGAAAGCACTCAGAGTTGATCCTGCTGCTGCTGTTGTTCCATCATATTGTCTTGCTAATGTTGCGTTCAACGGACGTTGATTAACCGTTAACTGATGCGTTCCTCCCGTTAACGTATAGTTAGCCGCTAAGCCTCCATTGGATCCATTACCTAAAGCAAGTGTTCCAACAGTTACTGTCTTATTATTACCAACATTGGCATTCGCTACTGATCCTGTTCCACTTAAAGTAAGTGTCTGTGATCCCACTAAGTTAGCATGAGTCGATAAATCTGAAGCTACCGCATTCGTTGTTGC